>CAZUFG010000001.1:0-58896 GCA_964618655.1 uncultured Candidatus Bathyarchaeia archaeon
CACCCCTGTTTGCCTAAATGTGATTTGATATTTGGCTTGAACAGTGTAGTTACCTATCACGCTTCCTGAGCCTGTGATCGTTAGAGTTCCGTTTTGAAGAGTCGACAACCCTGATGTGGAAATCCAAACGTATTGCTTGCTGGCGTTTACGACGAGTGGCGAAGAGAACGAGAAGGTATGATTAGAATCTTTGTCCCACCAGAAGGAGGCTGAGAGTGCGCTAATATTGTATCCTGTCCCATCAATGGTTACGACTGTGCCTGTGAAATCTGGCTCAACTCCTGATTGAATGAAGGTGATTTTGTATTGTAGTTGATAATTGGCGGTTGCAGTCTTTGAACCATCCATAAACACGGTTGCTTGGTTACCCAAACCAGTCGGGATGGCACCTGTCCACGATCTAAAGTCATACATGGATTGACCAGCGACTTTATCGACGTTTTGAACAGCGTCCACGGTGGCTGTGTCTCCGCTATCATACCATCCTTCTCCAGAGACAGCTGCTGGATTAAGGGTTAATACTTCAGCAGGGTGGGTGTTCACGGTTAGATAATATTGCGTCTTGTACTCGGCTGTGAAGTTCTTTGGCGAGTTCATGGTTTCAGATGCTCTTGGATTGTTTGTGGAGGAGTCTTCGACCCATTCTACGAAGACGTACCGAGTGTCAGTCGCTCCCGAAACCGTGCTGTCAACACCAATGGTTCCAGTCATGGTTCCTGAGTCGAACCATTTGGTGTAGGATGAAGCATCTGAAGCTGTGCCAACTTGCAACCCTCCAAGATAGACCTTCGTTGGATAGGCTGAAGGAAGCCCGCTAGTCTTGATGGTTAAGAGGAATTGATGCGTCCACGAGGCTGTTTGAGTTATGGGGCTATTCATTGTAATATTGGCTGGGTTATCCATGCCAGTGTAAGAAATTGTTCCAGTACCCGTCCATCCATTCCATACATAGCGTTCACCATTAATAGTGCTTGGAGATGTTGCATTGATCTCGACAATTGAGCCAGCCTCATACCAGTGTTCTCCAACAGATGGAGAGGTGGTTCCAAAGTTGGTAGCCATTGTTAATCGGTACTCATGCCTCCAAGCAGCCGTCTCATTAATTGGGCTGTTCATGGTCACAGAGGCTGAATTGTCCATGCCAGTGTAAGAAATAGTTCCAGTCCCAGTCCACCCGAGCCAGACGTACCTCTCGCCATCAATCACTGATGGGGCCGTTGCTGAGATTGGTACTACTGAGTCTTCATCATACCAGTGCGAGCCCACAGACGGACTGGTTGTGCCGAAGTTCGTCGACATGGTCAATCTGTATTGAGTCTTCCATTGTGCTATCGCCGTCTTTGGTCCATTCATGGGGATTGGGTCACTTTGCGTATAGTTTGTCCCAGATGCGTCTCCACTCCAATTGGTGAATACACGGCGTGTTCCATTCCCATTGTCGACCAAGTCTGTATTCAACGACGCGTAGGCCGTCGAACTGGCATTGTACCAGTCAGAGCCACTGGTGACGCCGTAAGGTGAGGTTACATTCAAGTAGTACTGTGTCATCCATATAGCTATGGCTGTCTTGTTGCTATCCATGAGAATAGGGTTGCTTTGTGCATAGTTTGTTCCGGATGCGTCGCCGCTCCATTGGAGAAAAACTCTTCGAGTTCCATTTCCGTGGTCGACTATATTCGTGTTTAGAGTAGCGTAGGCTATGCTGCCACTGGTGTACCATCCTTGGCCTCCCACGGTGCCGTAGGAGGAAGTAACAGTCAAATAATATTGTACCACCGCTGGGGGAGAGAATAAAACTGTTGAGTCTTTTTCGTGTGGGTTGTGAGTCACACGACCCTTGCCTGGAGGCGGAGGCGGAGACTCCGTGCTTCCGTAGGCATCGAAGTGCATCCTCACATCAGTAGCATTAGAGAATGTTACGGAAACTTGCGCATCTATGTAGCTCTTTGGATTTATGTTTCCAACAACGTAAGAATAATTAAACCATGTTGGATACACGTCTTTTTCCCATGATAAATCGAAGCCGTATGGTTGTGGTGTGCCGTATGTAAAGGAAGCCTTCGGTATTGTTGTGCTGTCAACCGTGAGGTTGCTAAGATAATCATAAGAGGCATTGTTGAGGGCAATAATTAGATGTGTGTTATACGATACATAACTCGCATGTGTGTTATTTATCCTAACAGTGAAGGTTGCGGAGACATCACTAACATTAAGAAGCCAACACTGACTTAACCAATCGTCTGGGTCGGGTCCAACATACGTGCCAGCAGGCAAAGAAACGCACAAAATAGAAGGATTCGTCACTGGCACAATCTGCGAAGTGGACCCTGTTGAACCTTCATTGTCCGTTACTGTCAAGGTTACCGTATAGTTTACTGTAGACAGAGCTGTTGTATAAACATGCACTATGACTGGACTGGTCACAGTTGTGATGTTTCCGTCTCCAAAATCCCAGGCATAACTGACAATACTGCCATCTGGATCATATGATGCTGAGGCGTCAAAGGTCACCAAGTCATAAATCAATGGATTGCTCGGGGAGAATGTGAAGGACGCTACGGGTGCTTGATTAGGATAGGTAAAAATTACATTCCCGATTTTAGTTTGATCGGCCAAAGGTAACGTACTATCATCAACCAGCAAACGAACCTGTTTTGAACTCTGCAGAGTTGTGACCTCAATGTAATATGCAACTTCTAAATAGTCTGTCTGGTCAACAACTGTGTAAGCCGCCCAACCATATGTTCCTGTTAATGTTTGCCAGATATTGGTTAGGTTTATGGAAGGTGAGTTCGCAACATTTGTTGCTAACGTTGTCCTTACTGTATTATCACTCTTCCTAATCAGTATGTCAAGATCACCGTGTGCTATAACTGATGATGCAGATGCACTTCTCATAGCTCTATATGTGACCGTCCACGTTGAGGCTGGAATTGAAACGATTCCAGTTAATGGATAGACCCATCTGCCCATCAACTTCCTGCCAGTTGATGCCGCTGACGCGTACAATGTAGTTGCGGGGCCATCAGCAGACGACAATTTATGCAAGTAATAATTGACACCGCCTATTGTTGTTGTTTCTGCGTGGGCGAATAATGTATTAGTTGAGGTGCTACTCTCAACCTGCCCTACAAAAACTGGGAGAAGTAGAGTTAATATAAAAAGAAGATAAACTATCATAGGTAAGCGTAGCTTCAACTCTTACTCCTTCTCCTTCAGCACTAATATTCTTGCACGTAATAAGCATTTAAGGTTTCTGGAACTTACCTCTATCGGATGGCAAATTTATATTCGTAAATTGTATTAGAAGCAAGGTGTATACGATTTCCTGACTACCGCAGATTTTCATTCGTGACAAAACTATCGATATAAGTATTAACACTGAGAGAAAGCAGGAAACTTGTCTTTCCAAACTTATTGGGAGGAGTTTAATAGAGAAGTAGGAGGTAGATGGGTATGGTAAAAGAGGGGGAGGGGAAGTTTCCCTATGGTTTTGCTACTGATACTCTGCAATGAGTGAGACTTCTTCGTCTCTTAGTCCAAGCCATTTTTGAGAAAGCTACGCAAATCAAGGTTGCGGCTAAGAATAGCACTAGAACAATAATTTCTGGCATTTCTGGGACTACCCATGTACCGATAATGTAGACTGTTGGGGTGCTGAAGTTTAAACTCAAAGACAAGATTACGTGTGTAGCGTTCTCCTCAACTATCGGAGTTGTCGTTTGTCCGCAAATAATGACAAACCATTGCCCCGGTGAAGCGTAGAGTAGGTTCCTTGGAATGGTTATGTTGACAAAGCCACTGCCTTCGCCTGTAACGTTGAACATTAGCAACCTGTTGGGTTGAACGAGTATCATCGGAACCGGAGTAATCGATCCGTTACTTACCGTTGTAACATAGAATGTTTGGTTCTCCCAAACGATCTCATGGACGAGCGTTTCGATGAGGAATTCGTAGTAGCCGCTCTCTACATAGTGTAGAAGCAAGTTAGTGTCAGGGTCAGCAAGTATCGTGTCAAACAGTTCTAGAGTACAGACGCTTGGCGGTCCTTTAGTAGCATTGAAGGTTATTGTGGCTAGTGTTCCGTTTCCCTCAGGGAATGTTGTCCAATTGCCTTCACCCGAACCTTGAGGAATCAATAGGATGCCGAGCAAAATGTAGTCCTCATCGATGATCGGCCCAAAATAGAAGACTTCGCCGAACTGTTCCATGAAAGTGCCATTTAACACTTCCACAACCTCTAGGAAGTTTGTGTCGTAGCGTAACTTGAACTCTAAGCCGACAAGCTTCATACTAGTGACTACGTCGTAAATGGTAATGTTGATGTTGAAGACTTCGCCTGAGCGTGTTGGCGCATATGTTTCAGGTTCCACTTTCATTAGTGCCGGAGGTAATGGAGGTACAATATATGAGTAGCTGCCATCTTCCACACTTGTCGGAAGCGGACCCGCCTCTGGATCGCCAACTATAACATCATATAGGTCAAGGAGACAAGACGCGGGAGCCTCCTGCACAATTTTCAGGGTTATTCTTGCCAAGGTTCCATTACCAGATTTGGGAACATACCCTTTTTCTATGGCTCTGGTTATGTTGTAGTATGTAACAGCGTACTCTGCATAGCCGCCATATATCGACTTTGCGAGGACCCAGAGGTTTCCGGCGTCGCTGTCAGGCGTCATGAAATGGCCTGTTGGAAGGTCAATGCTTATACCTTCTAGAATGGTGCTGTTCCAACTAAGTTTGAATTCCACACCTCCAACGTTTGCTGCGTCTCTGATTTTCACGTCAACGGTAAATGTGTCATCTACTGCTGTTGTGTTAGAATAGAATATGCTTTCAGGAGGATCAACATAAACTGTTTGTTCTTGGGCACGCACTGGAAAGATGATTACTCCACTTGCGACACTTAATAGTAATAAAGCAGTTAAGAAAAGCCACAGCAGTTTTCCCACTTTATTATTTGAAGATATGTTTTTCATTTTTATCACGTTGGCTTAGTTACGACAATTACATATAAGAAATTTTCTCTAATAGAATTCGGATTCTGGGTAATCTTTTTTAAAAAACACTTTTGAAATGAAAGTGAGGAAAGAGGAAGGGGTTAAGATTTGTTGAATTTGCCTTCTTTTCAGAGTTTAACGTTTAGTGTTTCTTGGCAAAGTCTTCTTTGTTATGATGATAGCGACGAGTGTTGCAATCATAAATACTGGCAATAGTAAGATTGCCGGAAACTCTGGTAATACTGTGACTTCACCATCAATTGCAACGTTGGGAAGAGGTTCTCCATCAATGTCGCCAATTATGACATCATAAAGGTGTAGAGTTGTCTTACCCCATGTCTTGCTGACAAACGTGATTGTTGCTAAGATTCCATTACCAGATTTAGGCGCATAGCCTAATTCAACAGCTCTGGTCGTGTTCATGAATGTGACACCATACGATGCGGTCCCTGCGTCATTGTCTACATTCAGCCAGAGAACCCAGAGGTTCCCGGTATCGCCGTCAGGCGTCATGAAATGGCCTGTTGGAAGCACCATCTCTGTAGCATTAAGAATTGTAGAGTTCCATCCGAGTACAAATTGTACGCCCTCAACACTGGCAGCGTATGCAATAGTTACATTCACTTTAAAGGTTGTGCCAATTTCTGCTTCTGGCACTACCTTTGAGGCTGGGTCTACTGTCACCGTCATTTGTTGCGCTCTCACAAGATTAATAGTGACGCTGACTACAAATAGAATGGCCAACATCATTAATAATGCTGTTTTTCCTTTCTTCAAATCATTCACCTAACATTGTATAGAGTTGACTACATTTTCTGATGGTATAGGTTTTTAAACTTTTCTAGAGTTTCAGATTTTTAAAAGGCAGAAGTGCAGCAGGTAAAGCCCAGACGATTACTTTAGGTTTTTCAGGGGCATAATTTCGTTTAGTTAAAAAAGAAAAGAGAGTGGGTCAGCATGATTTTCCAAATCTGCCTGCGAGTATGATCATGTCTAGAATGTTCACGGTGCCGTCCCTATTCAGGTCAGCCCATGGATTCCATCTTGGATGCCCTTCAGATGTGCCGAATGCGTCCGCGGCTATGATACAGTCCAGTATATTAACCTTCCCGTCGCCGTTTATGTCGCCCAAGATTCTAATTTTCACTTGGCCGTCAGTGAAGATATTATCTGTCAAGTCGGTCTCGTACGGAACTTGATCGGCTTCTGCACTTATATTGTAGTAGTGGCATGGCTGCACGCCCTTGGTAATCCATGTTATAGTAACGTTTGTCTCGTTGCCTGGAGCCAAATCATTGACAGTAACTTCTCCAATTGCATTTCCGTCATATTTGGCAGTGACGTTGAATGTTTCTGATAGGTTTCCTTCGTTTCTGACCGTTATGGTGATGTTAACTGGCCATCCCTCGTATGTCATGTTTTGAGCTGGAACCACATTGACTACAGCCACGTCTCTTATGAGTGTCATGAAGAAGCCATCTCCCACTTCGTGAGGCATCGGATTTCCAGACGAGTCGGTAAGGCTAGTACTGTTCAAGTCCAGAACTGTCCATCCAATGGAGTCAACTTGGAATAGAATATTGACTAATGGCAATGGAGTAAATGTTGTGATTGGACTTGCTGGAGGATCTAACGTAACGTTAACCCACACGTAACCAACCTTGTCGTCAACAATGAATTTGCCACTTGGACGAATTCCACTTAGGTCTGGGCAGATGATGGCACCCCAGCAGGTTAGGACACGCGTATCATAAGTTAGGTTAAATATGTAGTTGTATAGGCTATCAACGTCATCGACCATTATTGTAATGTTGAAAGTTGCAGGCGGCAACATTGTTGGATCGATGATTTCTGGCGGTTCCACGTAGAGTTTCGCCATCATAATGTTGTTAAAGGAGCCGTTAGAAGTTGTGTGGGGAAGAGGCTCATCCAATTGATCGGTAAGTTCGGTTTCAGAGAGAGTTAGGGCGCTTGCTCCTAAGCCTTCAACATGGAATGTTACAATCGCTAAAGTTCCGTTACCGCTTATAGGCGGTTCTGGTGAAGATAGAGAGGCTGAGAACGTTAAGTAGCCAGCTGTATTGTTTATTTCCTTGAGCGGCGTGACTGTGGGCGGGAAGAAGTCTCCTAATACGACGTCTGTGGCGTTTAATATGCTGGGATCAAAGCTTAGTTTAAATTGGAAACTGTAAACGTCAGTTGCATTGGCGATTGTTATGTTAACATCAAAGTTGTTGCACGGAACCAGAGCGGGGTCGAAAATTTTTGGTGGATTCACATAGATTTTAGCGGTTGGTGGCGGTGGTGAATTCTTAAAGTATCCATCGATGGCGTCGTGAGGTAACGGATTAGCCTCGATGTCTCCAATTATGCTATCTGTTAAGTCTATGATGCTGGAGCCTATGTCCTTCACTTTTAACGTGATCTTTGCTAGGGTTCCGTTGCCAGATTTGGGCGCATACCCCTTTTCTATGGCCCTCGTCAGGTTCTTGTATGTAACAGCGTACTCTGCATAGCCGCCATATATCGACAGTGCGAGGACCCAGAGGTTTCCGGTGTCGCTGTCAGGCGTCATGAAATGGCCTGTTGGAAGCTCAATGCTTACACCTTCCAAAATGGCGCTGTCCCACTGAACCTTGAATTGTGGACCTCCAACGTTTGCTGCGTCTCTGATTTTCACGTCGACGGTAAAGTTTTGTTCCGGAAGCAGAGTTGGATCAACTATGCTTGGCGGGTCTATATAGATTTTCATTGCAGCCGGATCAGCGGAAACCGTGTTTAGTGGGAACTGAATCATGCTGAGTAGGAATAGAATCAAAACTACAGATAACATACTCTCGATTTTTTTCGTCATTGCCACCTTCTCCTCTCTTCCTTGCTGATAAATACAATGTGAGGGTTTGGGGATTATAAGGCTTCTGGAACTAACTTCTAAGCCTTTTTTATGACCACGAGGCTATGTTCCCTATTTTTAGCTAAGTTTCGCTTTTTCCGAAGTTTTCAGCAAGTTTTATGGCGTCAAGAATGTTGACGACACTATCCTTATTGAGGTCTGCTCTGGAGTCCCAGTTCGGATCGCCTGGCTTTGAACCGAAGGCTTTCGCTAATATGATGGCATCAAGAATATTTACGGTGCCGTCTCCATTGATGTCGCCTAGCAGTGGTGGTGAATTCTTAAAGTATCCATCGATGGCGTCGTGAGGTAACGGATTACCCCCGGGGTCTCCAATTATGCTATCTATTAAGTCTATGATGTTGGAGCCTGTGCCCTTCACTTTTAACGTGATCTTTGCTAAGGTTCCGTTGCCAGATTTTGGTGCGTAGCCCTTTTCTATTGCTTTGGTCATGTTGTAGTATGTAACGGCGTAGTTTGCATAGCTGGCGTATATCGCCTTCGTGATTATCCAGAGGTTTCCGGCGTCGCTGTCAGGAGTCATGAAATGGCCTGTTGGAAGCTCAATGCTTACACCTTCCAAAATGGCGTTGTTCCAACTAAGCCTGAATTCCACACCTCCAACGTTAGCTGCATCTCTGATTTTCACGTCGATGGTAAAGTTTTTTTCCGGAAGCAGAGTTGGATCAATTATGCTTGGCGGGTCTATGTAGATTTTCATTGCAGCCGGATCAGCGGAAACCATGTTGGGTAGGAACGGGATCATGCTGACTAGCAATAAAATCAAAACTACATAGGACATGCTCATGATTTTTTTCGTCATTGCCACCTTCTCCTCTCTTCCTTGCCCGTAAATATATTAGGGGGTTTGAGGATTAATAAAGCTTCTAGAAGTAAGTTCTAAGCCTTTTTTTACTGACTACTAGGCTATGTTCTTCTTTTTGGCTAAGTTTCTCTTTTTCCGAAGTTTGCAGCAAGTTTTATGGCGTCAAGAATGTTGACGGCGTTATCTTTGTTGAGGTCTGCTCTCGGGTCCCAGTTTGGAGATCCCTGCTTTGAACCGAAGGCTTTCGCTAATATGATGGCATCAAGAATATTTACGGTGCCGTCTCCATTGATGTCGCCTAGCACTGGTGTAGTCGTTGAGACTCTTATGGTATAGGTTTTGTTGCTCTGCAGTCCGAGGCTGTCGGTGACGGTTAGGGTCACGGTGTAGTTTGCTTCTGTAGTGTAAACATGTAGTATGGTTGCATTACTTACAGTTGTGATGTTGCCGTCGCCGAAATCCCACTTATAACTTACAATTGGAAGAATGTGCGTCCCGTTCCAGCCGGGTGATGACCTAGAAGCATTAAAGATAACGGTTTCATTTGGATAGGGTCTGGATGGGTACCATACGAAGTCAGCTGTGGGTCCCGTGGGCGGTATGACATCTATTGGTTTAGATTTGGTGCACCATAACCCTTCACTGTCTGTTATGTTTAGGGTAACGGTGTATGTTCCCGTTTTTGTGTAGATGTGAGTTGCTATGGGTTGCGTTTCGTTGATTTTGGCCGTGTCGTCGCCGAAGTCCCATTCGTAACTAATGATAGTCCCTCCGTCAGGTGTTGAGGATGAAGCGTTAAAGGTTACTGTTGTGTTGACGTAGGGCTGGAGTGGCGAATAGGTGAAGGAGGCTTGTGGTGTGGATTCAGCATAAACTAGGACTTTATCATTGAGAAGTCTTGTTGCAGTTGCTGTGCATCCAAATACGAATAATGCTGTAAGAATAATGCATCTCATTTTCATTTGCATGTGGGTTCTTCCTTCACCAGCTTTAACACTTTATTCAAGCGTGGATCTTTTATTTTAAGCATTGTGACGCTCATTTCCATTATTTTTAAATGCTAACAGATGTTTTCAACCAGTCTTTTTTCCAAAGTTTGCTGCAAGTATTATGGCGTCGAGGACGTTGACGACGTTATCTTTGTTGAGGTCTGCTCTCGGGTCCCAGTTCGGATCGCCTGGCTTTGAACCGAAGGCTTTCGCCAGTAAGATGGCGTCGAGGACGTTGATGATGCCGTCGCCGTTAATGTCGCCTAGAAGAAAAATTGTGAATGTTGTGCTATTGGTAGCTACTGGTCGGTTTAAATATCGGGAAGTTGAGTATGCTGTATACTGGCCTGATGGTGCACGATAACCCTCGGTGCTTGGTAGTTTAAACAATAGGCTGTAGGTTCCCTCTGTAGACGTAAAGTAAACTATTTTGCTTGTAGATGTTGTCGTGGTCGATGCACCTCCACCTCCGACAGAAATCGTGAAGGTCGCAGATTTCTCCGGGCAGTATGGTGTTCCCCCATTCTTCGGCAGTTTGTCAAAGAGGCTGGCGTACACCGTTGCGTTACCGAGGGTGGCCAAATCTGGAATGAGTACCTCCGTAGACGCCCAGCTAGTTGAACCTGGTGAAACCTCCATTACGACTAGAATAGTGGCGAAGAAGGGAACAGTTTTCACGTCATATATATTGATTGTAGCCATCACAGTTCTCGAATCATTGTCATTGTTTTTGAATGTTACTTTAAAATACGCTAGTTTTCCCCTTTCGAAGACGTATTTGGGATTCAGATATGAATCGCATGGCAGCACCTCCAGAATCTCTACCAACGGGTTGCTGGGAGGCGTAGCACCTGTGGGCAGGGTTCTGAGGATGAATTCTTCATTCAATGGATTGTTTGTCTGCAAACCTACTAGGCCATCTGGGACGGGTGACTGGCCTAATGTTAAGTTTCCAGAAACTCGGACGCTTTGTCCTGGGTTGTAGATGGTTTTATCTGCTGTCACAGTAACTTTAAGTAGTCCGAGAATGTTTATCGGTTTTGTTGTGGTACACCATAACCCTTCATTGTCTGTTACATTGAGTGTAACAATGTATGTTCCGGACAGCGTGAAACTATGTGTTGTTATTGGATCCGTTTCTACAATTTCAGGTGTGCCGTCGCTGAAATTCCATTTATACGAGATGATGTATCCGTCGGGATCGTAGCTTTCTGAGGCATTGAATGTGACCGTCGTGCTTTGAAAGGGTTCAAGTGGTGAGTAAGTAAAGTAGGCCTCAGGAGGTTGTATCGAAAAGCATGTTTGGGCTCCTGCCAAGAACAGTAAGGAAATTAAAAATGTAAAAATTACTTTCTTAAGCATGCTTATCTATCTTCCTTCTCTTGTAGATTGAGAGAGACTTACATTACTAAAGCTTTTGGAACTAATTTCTATTTGTTGGGAATCGGTCATCAGGTAATTCAAAACATTCTCTGCCGCTTAAATAGGGCATAAAAAAAAGGGAAAAGGGGTTGATGGATTCCCTACTACGCCCATGCAGCTAATATGGAGACTGTTGGTGGTTCTCCGGTAGATGTGTCTACGTATTCTGGGGTCCATGCGGCTCCGCAGAACCACGGTAGTTCGCTTAGGGCGTTGACGTGTATGGTTGCGGTGCCTGCACGTACGTGCTTATGCACATGTACTTTTACACTGACCGTGTAGTTCGCGTAGTGACACCATTCTGCTCCGCCCACTTCTGTGCGGATGATCTTCATGCCGAATGGATATTGTAGTTCGTCCTTGAGCACTATTGTGATGACTACTGGGTAGGTTAGTATTGCCTTGCTCTTGAAATTAACTGTGATGTTTATGTATTCGCAGTGTTTGTATTCCGCTTTGTCTGTGGTTACGCTCACCCATCTTACGACCCAGTCGTAGTGGAACCAGAGCCAGTCTTTCACTGTTTGGGATGCTATGTCTACGCTAGCGACGACTGTGAAGACTCCGCATAGTGCCCATCTATATTCTGGCCACGGTATTCTGAAGTCGACGAAGGCTGTACCGTTCTCGTCTGTCTCGGCTGATAGTATGATGACGAGTTCTCCTTGTGGGTCGCGTACCTCAAAGGTAACAACTTTCTGTTGTTCTGGCCATTCATTGTATGAAACGTTTGCCCATAGCCATATCTTCTTTTGTGGATACACCAAGTCAGCGGTCTCGTTTAGGCCTTGTCCACCGTACGGGTCTGGGTATGGTGTTGGTGGGTAGTCTACGTATCCGTCTGATCCCATGTATACGTCGATCATGCGTCCCAGCACTTTGGCCTTTATCTCATACCAGGCGTCACGTGCTGGAGTTGTGACAGGGATCGATTCACCTGTCTCGTCGCCGGCCATGTTGAAGGCATCGTCAAGGTCTAACCAGTCGCCTAAAACTACTGGGAACATGCCTTGCAGTATAGCCTTGAACTTGATCGTGGCTATTACCCCTTCGCCAGATGGGAATGGCGGATACCATGTGGGCGGGAAGGTGGTGCTGTTTGGAAGAATCATTCCTCCGACCATCACGTAATCGTCTTCCACAATCTTTATGTAGAATACGCCTTCGTTTGGTGGTCCCGCGTAGGCTTCTAGGAATGTTCCGTTCTTCACTTCAAGGACTTCTAGTAGGGTTGTATTGTAGTGTAGCTTGAATTGGAAGCCGACAAGATGCCAAGCTGCATCCACATCTTGGAGCTTTATGTCGATTTCGAATTCCTCGTTTAGAAGCTTGGCAACATACTTTGTTGGGTCTATCTGTCTCGTGTCCACTTTGAAGTGTACCGGACCTGGTGGACCCCACTCATTCTTGTAGTAGCCATCATCTAGAGTTTGGGGCATTTTCACGCCGTCTGAGTCACCAAAAATGGTTTCCTCGGGTACAAAGGTTATGTTCGTGTCTACAAAGCCTTTCCATGGGGCTGGAGCGACGACCTCGAACAGGACTCTGAGGACGGTTCCACTTTCGTTTTTGGGCAAGTAGCCTTTTTCTTTTGCTCTGGTTAGGTTATAGACTGTGACAGCTACGGAGGCGTAGTCGTCACCAGCAGTTGGGGGTCCGATGAGGTTGATGTTTCCTTCTTCGCCAGCCGGCGGCGCAAACCAGTAGCCTGCTGGAAGTGATGCGCTCTTTCCTTTTATGACCGAAGAGTTCCAAGTTATCTTGAGTTGGTAACCGCAGCATCCGTCGGTTGCGTTTCCTACGTCTTTTACTTTCACGTCAAGGTAGAATGTGGTGGTTGGAGCCCCGTTTACTAGAACTTTTGGATCAGGATCTATATACAGTGTTCCGCCTGAGGGTACATATGCGTGCGCTGGTGGAAGTACTGCTCCCATGCTTGCTAAGAGCATTGCCACTAGAACCATGATAGATGCTTTTGTCTCTGTTCTATTCATACTTCTCCCTTCTCTTTCAGCAAGTAAACAGTATTCGTTTATTCTGAATTTAAGTGTTCCGGAATTATCTTCTATATCACAATATCTCAGATGAGGTTGTTGGAAAGAGCTAAGGGAGTAATGTTAGCTTTCATGAGATATATGCGTGAAATTAAAACTTCGCGCTACTTGAGGTTTCTACAAACAAAAGGGGGGGGTGGACGCTATTGCGTCCTTGGAGTTTGGCGTTCTACTTCCAGCCGAATTTGCCTGCTAGTTTGATGGCGTCTAGGATGTTGACTGTGTTGTCGCTGTTTATGTCGGCTCTTGCGTTCCAGAGTCTGGTTCCTATCTTGGCTCCGAAGTTTGCTGCAAGCGCGATGGCGTCTAGGATGTTGACTTGGATGTCTAGGTTCAGGTCTTCAGGTAGGGTTACCCAGAAGTGGAAGGTGACGTTTATCCATTGACATACCCATGGGTTGGGTACTAGTTCATAGTGTGCTGGTGTGCCGCCAAGGAATTCGCTCAGAGTCCACGTGTATTCCCATATTTCTGGTGGACCCTTTACGTGGACGGCTACTTTTATGTCGTAGGTGCCTTTTGGCCATGATGGCATTGAGTAGTATGGATACGGCAGATCGTACAAGTCTATATGTTCTTTGTCTGCGTAGGCGACTTCGATTAGTGGAGGATCACAGACTGGAAAACCAACATACGGAGGCACTGGGTTGATTGTTTCTACGTGGTACCATCCGTCTTTCGTCGGTTCCTCGAAGCAATGCAATAAGAGTTTGTCGCATGGGTCAAGTTTTCCGTTGCAGTTGTCTTCCCAGTCCAAAACTAGGTAATGCACTGACGCGTTCGGGCAGCCACCGATCTGTTCAAATTCGGTGGTTACTGGATCTGACATGTTGAGGTAAGTGATGTTGTGTAGGTACGCGTTTGTGCCTGGCAGGTGAATGTTTTCCGGATAGCCTGGTAGGAGGTGTTCTCCTGACGCGTTGCTGAAGTAGACGTATTTGTCTATCCAGAGTATGCTTCCGTGGCATTGGTTCATGAACATGTTCTGGATCTGTAGGGTGAACTTGAGGTCAGCAGCCGCCGTGCCTGGTAGGAATACTTGTAGACCCTTGTATTTCTCTGGCGCATCTATTTGAGGGTCAACGTCCATTGGGCATGAGTGGAAGAACAGCGGGTTCCTCACGAGCGTCGCATGGTCAGCTGACGCGTAGTCAACGAGCTTGTAGGACCCTGTGCCTATGTAGTTGGGGTCTGGTCCCGGTATAGTGCGTGTTATTAAGTCGGCGTCGCCTTTTTCAAGGATGTCCTTCCATATGTGCCTTGGTATGATCGGGACGGCTATTCCAACCCACATTTTCGCCCAGGTGGATCTGTAGTTGTACAGTATGACAGCGGTGCACGGGTCAACCTTGTAGACGCTCTTGGCTGTTGGGTACACGTAGGAGCTGAACCAAGGCTCTGGTAAGCCGCGTTTCGCCAGCGTGTATGAAACGTCCATGAACGAGAACACCACGTCGTCAGCTGTTAGATCATAACCGTCTGACCACTTGATTCCAGGTCTTAGCGTGACCTTGACTCCTGTTTTAATCTTACCATCTGCGGGGTCAGTCCATTCGAACATGTCTACTTTCTTCGCCAGCCACGGTATGAAATCAGCTTGTGTGTTGGGGTCACGCATCAGCAAAGTGTCGTAGATATTGCCTAGAATTTCCATGTCCCAGTACCAGCTTGCGTATATGATGTTTAGTTGTTCCACGTCTGAGACTTTCCATCCGTAGTACAGGGTCATGTTTTGGCCGTCGCCTATCTCGTAGCCGGCTGGGTGAGCGTTAAGTTTCGTCCAGTAGCTGTTCTCTCCGAAGCCAAGCTCGTTAACTATGCCCTTCCACATGAGGCCTCTATACTTGTTTTGTCCGTCATCTGG
This sequence comes from uncultured Candidatus Bathyarchaeia archaeon, assembly GCA_964618655.1. Taxonomy (GTDB): domain Archaea; phylum Thermoproteota; class Bathyarchaeia; order Bathyarchaeales; family Bathyarchaeaceae; genus CAZUFG01. Next base: position 15,049 of record CAZUFG010000001.1, read on the forward strand.
CGCGGTCATTACGCCGCCGTTGCCTCCAGTGTAGGCCCTAGAAATGGCTTTTGGAGATGCTGTTGACATGCAAGGTATGGCGCCGACGGCGGTTGGTGCTGCCCACTCTTCTTGGGCCCGCAAGCAAGCGTCTCTCATTTCTGCCGTCGTTTTGTTCCCTGGAAACTTGATTATCTCTGCGTATGGTTGGTATGCCGTGATGTTGTAGTGGCCGTAGTTATTGGGTCTACCTGGGTGCCAGTACCCTGCAATATGGTATAGGTCGTATAGGTAGTCTGGTTCTGGACCCATGAAGATCCAGCCGCCAGTGTACATGTCGTAGTTCTTCTCGATCATAACCTTTGCACTGCATGTGGCTCTGTCGACCAGGTGGAGGTCGACATCAATCTTTATTGGACCTGCCCCTAATATTACACTCAGCCTAGCTGCCATGTCGTTTCGCCACGCATGATCAGACCTTCCATAGATTACTAATTTGAACTCTTCGCCGGCATCATATTTCCCATTTTTCGGATAAGTGGTGCCGTCTGCCTTAGGCTTGCCGTCCCAATACCTCCAAGCATACTCGCTCGCATTGTATATGAAGCCGTCATCTGTCAGTATTTCGGCTGCCATTGTCACGTTAAACGGATGCGTTAAAGACTCTAACGCCCCGCCAGGCCTTATGTCAGGATGTACCCAATAAGCCATGTAAGGCAGGATCAGGGTGTACATCGGAATTGAAAGCCCTTCGGTGACGTTAGCTACGATATCCGCTCGGTTCACACAGTGGGCTAATGCATGTCTGAAACTCGCCTCGCTGGTAGCGCTGGGAAACGCTGGGTTCGGACTGTCATCCATCAGCTTTGGATACGGGTTGTTGTTAATATCCCAAAGGTAGTAGCCTCTTTCGCTACCCGGCGGTGGAAATGGAATAATTTTGAGAGTCGCGTTATTTGTGCCCCACCTGTCTATGAAGTACCGGAGTAAACTCCAGTCTACTATGTCAAACTGGCCCTTCTCCATAGCTGTGAAACAAAGAACGTCAGTGGCATACATCCTAATGATAAGCCGATCCACTCTCGGTCCAAACCTCTCAAACTTGAGGTCTTCATTGCATTCAGGGTAAACCCATGCAAATGACGGTGCCGAGCTCAAAAGCAGCAAAGCTATACTAAGAAGTCCAACAAACGCTATCTTCGTATTCATTTTTTCTTCTCTCTCCTTTCTCTAACGGCACTTATATGTCAGCACAGAGAGGTTTAAAAGTCTTATGGAAAAATGTTACATAAGAAAAAACCGGGTCAAAACTTAAATACCAAATTGTGAACAGTAAAATTCGAGGCTTCGAAATGGGCTTAAGGGCATACATAGCGAGGAGAATAGTATATTCGGTTGTCCTCATATTCTTCGTAATCACTCTCAACTTCATTATATTCATGTTATTACCAGGAGATCCCACAGAACTCTTCGTAAACCCCCGAGCGGTATGGGGTGCAGAGCAACGTCAACGTCAAGAGCAACTACTCAGAGACCTATGGGGCATTGGAGACCCTATTCATGTACGATACGCAAAATACGTGGTTAACATGTTTACTTGGCAGTTCGGGGAATCGATGACAGTTGCGCAGGGCGTTCCTGTTAGTACCAAGATACAAGAGTACTTGCCAAATACGATACTTTTAATGGGCGGATCAGTAATTTTAGCAATAGTAATAGGAGTTTTTCTAGGCGTTTTGGCGGCTTATAAAAGAGGAGGATTATTTGACACCGCAAACGTAACCATTTCCATGGCCTTCAACTCACTGCCCGTATTCTGGATGGGCATGATGTTCATCCTAATATTCTTCACCACACTAGGGTGGCTGCCAATTGGTCACGTCACGCCAGGCGGTTGGATCACAAACCCACCCAAACCACTGGCGATATCGGGTTCCCTCCCGAACACAGTTTTCTCAGTCAACCTAGGAGAAACCCTAAGGTATTTCAGTGGACGCATAACACATTTGATCCTACCCATGGCAACCCTCACCCTCTTTCAGTATGGAGCCTTTCTCCTTCTAACCAGAGCGACTATGTTGGAAGCCCTTACAGAAGACTACATAGTCACTGCGCGGGCAAAGGGAGTCGCTGAAAGAAATGTCTTGTATAAACATGCACTAAAGAATGCTTCCCTGCCCTTGATAACTAGCGCAGCCATAAGTCTAGGGTTCATGTTTTCAGGGGCAATAATCACCGAAACAGTCTACACATGGGCAGGACTCGGAACACTTATTTACAAGTCAATATCTTTTTTAGACTACAATATCCTACAAGCCCTCTTCTACGTTATAGGACTGTGTGTCATCATAGCAAATTTCATAGCAGATATCCTCTATGGAATAATTGACCCCAGAATCAAGTACGGGTGACAAAAATGTCAGCTTCCAAAGAGAAAGCCAAATTTGCAGCTATAAGACTCAAACGGTTCCTTAATATCTTCCTACGCAACACCAAGGGAATAGCCGGATTAGCCATTCTTATCATATTCCTAGTGATGGCCGCAGGTGCCCCCTTCCTAACACCCTACGATCCCATCTTATCAGAAGGCCTAGCTGGAGGTACCGCGGCACCAACTTGGCTTAGATACTTCCCACCTGCACTAGGCGGACAACCTGATTTAAGCGAGAACATGTGGGTTGTGAACGACCCTGGCTTCAAAAATCCTCCAGCAATTAATTCTAGCATGATCGGTGAATGGGGCTACACAAAGTCGCCAAACATTACTATTCAATTCGACCCAAACGAAGGAGCAAGCACGCCGGGATGCCTAGATATAGCGTTTGAACGAAACGAAGTTGGAAAACTTTACGGAGATCATTCAATCTACATCTACAAAGATTACGACTTCCCTTACTCAGGTATGCCAAAAAAATTCCAGGGGCGAATAGCATTCTTCGTGAACGGCACGGGATATCTTAGGACGCAAAGATTGTGGAACGAAACCGGATCAAATTGGTACTATGCAAATATTACCCTCTTCTATGTCCCCGTTAGGATAAACGTGATTTTTGAGCAGGTAGACACTGGACAAAAATGGACGATATGGCCAGTTCCACAAATATTTTACGTGCCAGGATTCATGGATAATCCGGAGACAGTCTCTATCGAGGTTGATGGAACGGTTTATAGGTATATCGGATACTGGTGGATCGTGAGTAGCGATCTAGACAGCTTTAACGCTCCAATCTGTCAAGGGTTGTTTAGGGGCGTAAATCCAGCCCAGGCAATGTTTACTAAAAAACCGGGTAAATATAGATACGGCGTAGAGATAACCTTTCAAGACGAAAAGGACAAAAACAAACCAGTTTACTCAACAATCTACATCGACGACATAGACTTCAAAATTCTAGGCACAAGCTGGGGACTCATGGGAACAGACACCTACGGACGAGACCTATTCACACAACTCCTATATGGAACAAGCATATCTCTCTACGTCGGCGTACTCTCAGCAGTACTCGCCATAGTGATAGGATTAATTGTAGGTCTTGTGGCAGGCTATCTCGGTGGAATAGTAGATGAAGTCCTGATGAGATTCAACGACATGCTCCTCGTACTGCCAGGATTGCCACTTCTAATAGTATTGGTGGCAGTTCTAGGCACAAAAATTGAGAACCTCATTATATTACTAGGCTTACTTGGATGGAATGGCTTCGCCAGAGTCGTAAGATCACAGGTCCTCTCCATAAAAGAAAGACCCTTCATCGAAGCTGCCAAAGCCGTTGGAGCGGGAAAAGGATACATCATAATAAGACATATAGTGCCAAACGTGATGAGCTTGACATACGTTTCACTGGCAACTACAGTACCAGGCAACGTCATGGCAGAAGCAGCTCTAAGTTTTCTTGGCTTCTATGACCCCTACAGAATGTCCTGGGGAAGAATGCTCTATGACGTTCAGTTTAGAGCCGGAGCAATCCAAAATTGGTGGTGGGTGGTTCCACCAGGACTTTGTATAGCATTGCTCGCCATCTCTTTCGTCCTACTTGGATACGCCCTCGATGAGGTACTCAATCCAAAACTTAGAATGAGACGATGATCTCTACGCACTAATCTATTCAACGTACATGTTCAGACGAATCAACGATATTGGAAACAGTCTCATCTACATAAGCCCAAAATTCTCTCTCTAATTTTTCGTAGGCTTCTCTTGACTTCAAATCTCGAAGAACAAAAACGCCTGCCCCCATGAGTGTTGCGATAGGAGCCAACAATCTGAATGCAAGCGAAGGCTGGGCAGACGCAAATTCCACTACAAATTCATCCGGATTCCCAAAAATTTTTACACGTATACTTTCACGCTTACCGTTAGAACGAATCAATACTCCTAAAACATTGTAGCCATCCGCCAATTTCTCTTTTAAGGTTTTAAAACCCTTATTTAAAAAGAAACGTTCAACTTGATCACTTAATAAATCGAGATTTATGTTCTTCCCCGTCCACTTTGTTTGCATTTGGGACCCCCATTTCATGAAAAGATAATTGAAGTATCAAAAAAATATTACGGTGAACAAACTCACAAAAACTTATATCTATCACTCCCTATCTCACAATAATAAAATCTGCAGGCTGTGTAAATGACTCAAAACGATGTAGGAAGATCCATCAAATGACCCTCCTAGACGTTCAAAATTTAAGAACCTACTTCACTATACTTAGAGGAGCCGTCAAAGCTGTAGACGGAGTTTCTTTCCAAGTAGAGACAGGAGAAGCAGTAGGACTGGCAGGAGAATCTGGATGTGGCAAAACTACTTGCGCGCTATCAATTCTTAGAATCTTGCCATGGAACGGCAAAATAATGGAAGGAAAGATACTCTTCGAGGGCGAAGACCTTGTTAAACTTGACGACAGTGAAATAAGAGAAAGAATCAGGTGGAAAGGAATTTCGATAGTGTTTCAAGGAGCCATGAACGCAATGAACCCTGTTTACAAAGTTGGAGACCAAATAGTCGAATCTATCACACTCCATGAGCCGGATGTTGATAAAAGAGAGGCACTAGAAAGAACAGAAAAACTATTGGAGATGGTGGGAGTTGATCCTACTAGAGCAAACAACTATCCCCACGAGTTCAGTGGAGGAATGAAACAACGCGCCATGATAGCCATGGCTTTATCATGCAGCCCAAAACTTCTAATCGCAGATGAACCCGGCACAGCTCTCGACGTAATAGTAGCAGCACAAGTATTAAAACTTCTAAAAGAGTTAAAACGCAGACTAAACTTGGGAATGATACTAATAACCCATGACCTATCGATCATAGCTGAAACATGCGAGAGAGCCGCTATCATGTACGCTGGAAAAATTGCAGAGTATGGAGACGTCGTAACAATTTTTAAAGAACCATTACATCCATATACGCAACGCCTTATAGGGGCTTTCCCAAGCATCAAAGCTGCTAGGATCCGTATGGTCTCCATTCCAGGAGCCCCACCAGATCTATTAAACCCGCCGAGTGGATGTAGATTTCATGAAAGGTGTCTATATGCCATGGATATATGCAGAAAAGAAGATCCCGCATTTCTGGACGTAGGAAAAGGGCATTATGTATCGTGTCATTTAGTTCAAAAGAAATAAGGAGAGAAGTTTTCATGAAAGAAACTATAATAAAAGTTGAAGATTTAAAAAAGTGGTTTCCCGTAAGATTAGGGTTTTTTGAAACCATCTTTTCAAGAAAACAATTGTTCGTAAGAGCCGTAGACCAAATCAGCTTCGACATAAAAAAAGGAGAAATATTTGGTCTAGCAGGCGAAAGCGGCAGTGGAAAAACAACTACTGGAAGACTGTTACTTAGGTTAATCGAACCTACAAGTGGAACGATATACCTCCATGATAAAGACATTACAAAAATTCCTGAAAAACAGTTTAAACGAATACGCAGCAAAATTCAGATAATATTCCAAGACCCGTACGAATCCCTAAACCCACGAATGACTATCAGTGATATAGTATCAGAACCCTTGAGGGTTCAAGGATATCGCGGCGATGTAGAAAGTAGAGTAAGCAAAGTCCTCGAAGATGTGGAATTAATTCCTCCAGAAGAATTTCTTCTCAGATATCCACACGAGCTCAGCGGGGGGCAAAGGCAACGAGTCGCTGTAGCTAGAGCACTCATACTTGACCCTGAATTCATAGTTGCAGACGAACCAGTATCTATGCTTGACGCTTCGATTAGAGCAGAGGTCTTAAACCTAATGATAGATCTAAGGGAAAAATATGACGTATCAATTTTGTATATAACTCACGATTTAGCTTTAGCCAGACACACATGCGACCGACTAGCAGTAATGTACCTAGGTAAGATAATGGAGAGAGGAGATGTAGAAGACATCGTGCAAGAACCCCTACATCCCTATACGAAAGCCTTAATGGTTGCAGTTCCGGTGCCCGATCCAACGTCAGCACGCATCGAGGTGGTAATAAAAGGAGAAATTCCCAGCCCCATTAATCCGCCTTCCGGATGCAGATTCCACACACGTTGCCCACAATACATTGGAGATATATGCCGCACTAAGGAGCCCGCATTGATCGAAGTTGGAAAACGCCGATCTGTAGCGTGCCACTTATACTCCTGATACGTTGCAAAATCCTTATAAAGTGGACAAAAGAACTTATGGAGAAAACTGGAGCCATGTATATGAAAATTGAAAAGTGGACTCCTACAATCGTACTTATGTTGATCGCTCTTATCTTCACGATTTTAAGCGTCTACTTGCCTTGGTGGAGCATTAGGATGTCTCCGGAGTCAGAGATGGCCATGAACGGAACCGCTAGGGCGGATTATGGACTTCTACAAGTTGTGACCGCAAGCAGAACCATAAGAAACGACACGCAACTAACATCCATGCCTATTGCCAATCTAACAAAAAGCCAAGAAGACTTGAATGCAATCGCCTCAGTGTTTAATTCCACATTCGCACTTATGGTAGCTGGTTTAGTGCTGTCACTTGTCTCACTAGTATTGGTGATAATTTCAATTCGAGGAAAGCCGATGCAACGATTTGCCACTCTGGTAACATCACTTGCAGCACTTCTACTTTTTATAACACCTCTCTACATTTCAGGTATGTTACCAACGGTCGCCACCAAACTTACTTCTGTAATCCCTTCAACATTGGTTCCTGATAACCCTCCCTCTTGGTTAAATCAAACCCTTTTGGTTAAACCAAAAGACATCACCGGTTTTTGGGGATCTACAAAAATACCAAGTTCATCAGAGTTCCCAGCATGGGCGCGCGATGGAAACTTTTGGATGTGGGGTCCAGCAAGTGGATGGTTTCTGGTCTTCACCGCTTCACTGTTTCTTTTTATAGCTGCCGCATTGATTAGTAAAATTTTCGTTAAGGAGTAAAGCCTTAAATATCGTCAAATTTCATAGCATACAAAACTCATGAGGAATGAGGGATGAAGGAAGAAAAGCCGACTAAAGCCTTTCTCTTATCTTGTCTAGGCGCCGTCCTAATTTTAATTAATGAATTAATTATTGCACTGAATGGGGCGCCTGTGATTGTTTCTTCAGGTTCAATCGCTCCTGAACAGGTTCTGTCAAGCGAAGCCCCTCTTTGGTGGCGAATATCATTTGGGTTTCGAGGATTCGTTGAAGGAGCATTAATAATTTTATGGCTTATATTCGCTGCGATCGTTTTGTTTAGTGCTTTAATGTTCTACATAAGACCGATAAAGCGGAAAACTCTTGGAACACTAATAATAGTATTCTCTATCCTAAGCATTCCTGCCGGCGGTGGATTCATTATAGGCCTAATTCTAGCGATTTTTGGAGGTGGAATGATGTACGAATGGCCTAAACCCGCCAGACAAACCTTCCTTGGCAAATTTGTCAGAGTTGCCAGACTGGATTCAAAAGTTTATAGTTCACTCATTGAGGAACTCAAAGCTCTAAAACAAGCGGCGTTCACTATAATTCTCGTTAACATCCTAAGCGGGTTAGGAATAGGGTGGTACTCCTTTAACGCTGGAAAAATATTGGACGCTACAACTCCCATCAGCACATCCATGAGAATTACACTATTTGGCGACATACTCTGGGATCAGCAAATACTCGTACTCCCAATAACATTTGTTGGCATCGCAGTGATTAAATGGATCATTCTTTCAGGAATAATGTATATCATTGGCGTGAAGATTATTGGCTCTAAAAGTGAATTCGAAAAAATAGGCCGGGTGATCGCCTTCGCCTACGTGCCCATTTCGCTGCAATTTTTTATGCCATTCATGTTTACAAGTAAGCCTAATCTAGCGGGTTGGCCTCTTGTCCTATTTTCGGTAACGAATCTTTGGATGATTCTGGCACTGGTGATAGGCCTCAAACAGTGTTTAGATGTTTCTCTAGGCAAGTCTCTCGGAGCCGTATTCATAGGAGGGTCTATCTACTGGCTGACAAACCAGCTTGTTTTTGTAAAAGCGTTTGGAACGCCAAGCGGCACATCATCATCGGCGTTACCGATCTTCCCTGTTCCTCAGCTACCAGGCGCCATTCAATTTTCAATAGAGCCGCCGGAGCTAGTATTCATGTTCATATCTGTCATAATCATTTTTGCAGTCTTGCTTGGAGTATTTACGAAACACTAGCCTAAGATAACCGTCAGGTTAGTTAGCCCTGTTCTCTCTTCTGTTTCTCCTCTTTACGCTTGTGGACAACCCAGTCTCTATAGCCCGCGGCGACTCCCCAACCAACGATTAGCAGGATTGTGGCTACGAGTTTTAGTTCGGGTGGGAAATACGTAATCATCCATATCACCACCAACGGCATGACCAGTATCAAGATTAAAGCAAGTATTATATACCATAGCCACTTTTCCTTGAGGATCGAGGCCAACTTCTTTCCCAATCAATTACTCCAAAAATCAGTATAAAATTCTTTTGGATGTTATTTCTGTCTGCATACTACTGTCATCTTTATACATCTAGTTATTTTTATTACGAAAACAGCGATAAAGGAGACACAAAACTATTGCACAAACGTTGAAATATAACCGCGATACTCAGTCTTCAATAACCATTGACTTAGTCGCAGAATGGAGAACAATTTAAATGATTCAAGTTTAAAAATCCCTGAGAATGAGACCGAAGAATCACCTCTCCAAAATTCATAGAAAAGAAACCGTCTCATCATCTCATCTATCGGACATAGCAGTGACAAGCGGAATCATTGGTTAGATCAACATTTAGCTTTTAGGTGTAAGCAAAGGATAGTTGCCCTGTTATTGAGATTAAGGATTTACTATTTTCGATTTCAGGATTTTTAATCATGCATGTAGAAGGGGCATACAGTTAACATTGCTACCATTAATATTGGAGCATAATCAGCAAGAGGGTTGTGAAAGCCTTTTTTTATTAGACCCAATGTGAACCGCCAGCTTTTGGTACATGTGTACAGAAAACCTGAATGCGTGTTTTTAGTTTCTAAAGGTTTATAGGAAACGCCAGTTTTATTCATATGAAGAAAAATGAAGAAGTGGGTATTTGCCTTCGGACTGATTCTCATACTTGTAGGGATTATTATGGTGTCCCGCTATAACATAAACAACAAGAGAATCGTTCCAACTCAGGTTAAAGTTAAAGGTGTTAACGATCAACCAAGCGTCTCGAGCGAGTTTATAGCGGGAGATACAATATTTCTGGAGATCAGAGTAGGCCGTGATTGGCCGTTCGGGTATTTTGAAGATCCCGGCATTTTATACGTATTTATTGACTTCGTTGACCCAAGGGGTAACGTAACAAAATTCGATATGGAATACGGGCTGACTGAGACAGAGGGGAATATATATGAGTGGTTTCTTAATGTCACGCAAAACGAAGGTGGTTTGCTCGTGCCAACTCCATTTCTTGAAGAGAGAGTGATAGGTGGAGTTGTTCTATTTAACGGCACATACACCGCAACCGTAAAGGTAGAGGATATTTGGCCCCCAAGAGAAGACCCGCCAAGTTCTCTCACACTTTATAAAACTGAAATAAAAATAATAACGGAGTATCCTTACATTGCTCTTCTTCCCATAGGAGTTAGTCTAATAGTGGTCGGAGGAGCTGTATCACTGTTTGGGCTGAAGAGCGGAAAGAGTAAAAAGCTAGTTAAGAAAAGGGTTCATGTGTTATCTTAGAAAAGCGCAGAAGCTTTACTTCCGGCGTAGAAAATACTCAAGATATTTAACCTAATAAATTTTTTAAGCTCTGTCTAATTTTATGTTAAGAAATCGGGACAACACTTATTCTCAAACTATTGTCGGTATTTGATTGACTTTTACTCCTCTCTATAAAAAGGGGAAAGGAGGGGCTAGTACTTATTTCCGAAGTTGTTTGCGATTAGGATGAAGTCAAGAATGTTTATTTTGTTGTCTCTGTTGATATCGGCTAGTGAATTCCATTTTGGATGGCTTGGGTAAGAGCCGAAAGCAGATGAGGCTAAAATACAGTCTAATATGTTAACGGTTTTGTCATTGTTCACATCGCCTACCATTTTGAGTTTAACATAACCATCAATGAAGACATTATTATCTTGATCAGTTTCTCCAGGAACAACGCTGGCTTCAGCCCACATTGTGTAATTGACGTAAAGTTGCAGACCTGTAGTGTTCCAACAGAATGTTAAAGTCATCTCTTCGCCAGTATGTAGATCAAAAACGGTTTTTGTTTCTATAGGTGTGCTCTCGTAGTAGGCGGTGACGGTGAAGGTTTCAGTTGAGTTCCCGACGTTTTTAGCCGTAACATTGATAGAAATCATCCAGCCTGCGTAAGCTTCTGTTACGGATGGAACAACGCTAATTACCGCCACATCACGCATTAACGGAATAGTCATTGCAACCTCCGCTAAACCGTCAAGGGAACTGTGGGAAATGATCTCCCCCTCTGGATCCGCGAGTATCGTTTCACAGAGGTCTAATATGGAGTTACCTAATTCTCTAGCTTTGAATTGGACTGTCACCAATATCCCGCTTCCAGTTTTCCCCGTTTCATTGCCTACATAATTGAACAACGAGAATGCAAAGTGTATACAACCATGTGTAGCATTGTATGCGTTGTTAGTCTCATTTATCCACACGTATATGTTGCGCGGATCAATTTCAGGCGTCAGAAAGTGTCCTGCTGGAAGCGTAACGCCACGTCCTTCTAAGATGTCGTTTTTATAAAACAGCTTGAACTCATATCCATAGAGATCTGAGACATCAGTGACTGTTATGTTTATCGTGAAGACTTCATCACGTATTACTATGCTTTGTATAGGGTCTATAGAAATGTATGTTCCTGTTACGGTGAACACCTGAACACTCATCATCACAACATTGTTTTTTGTGATAGCCTCGTCGTGAACTGGAGGTGCGTAAGCTGTCACGTTATATATGCCTTCAACTGTTGGGGTCCATAGATAGTTTAGCACATAGGAGGAATTGACTAACAATTCGGGAATCATTGCAGAGGCAACAATGCTACCATTAATTAGTAGATACAATTCTAAACCGGTTTCGTTACTTAGCCCATCGTTATAAACCGTTGCTTTAAGAATTGTCGGGGTGTTAGGCTTAAGACGTGGAGGCGCCCTCAATGAAACCACGAGCTCGTGTTCGTATCGAACGGGAGGAGGACGATATAGGATAACCCATTCGATCATATTTGTTAGAAGCTTCTCGGCTCCTATTCTGTCTTCATAGTAAAGGTGCCAGTCTGGGTCTTGTTGGGTTATTACGATCCGTCCACTGCCATATGTGGTTGCTAGCGTAATCGGCGCTGAGATTTCTATACCCCATGCCAATGCCTTCCAAACATGGTGGACAAAGAATCCGTGGTAGGACATGCCCCAATTGCTAAGTTGAGCGTCGGTCAAACTGAACATAACAGGGTGGGTCGGGTCGAGAATCTGAACATTGTTTCCAGCAAATCCGTACGAGTTAACCCATAACGGGAGCCAATCCCACCTATTGCTCTCATAGAACTCCGAGAGGGCAACAATTCCGTTGCCAGCAGCCACCCAATCTGCTATCTCTGATGCACGGGCAAGCAACGCATCAACCACAGCGTCTCCTGGGCTCCATCCAACGAACAAAACGTTATACTGATACAGGTCAACTGTGGCAAATTCAGCTGGCGTGACTAAAGTATAGTTGTATCCCAACATGTCGAGGGCACCAGTATCCTCAGGCCAAGGCGTATCGACCACTAAGAGTCTTGGCGGATAGCGAACATGCACCATCTCGCTTACAACATTATTTGCTGTGTAGGTTTCGTTAAGTACCGAAGGTGCATATGCTGTAACATTGTATGTTCCCCCTATTGTTGGAGTCCACAGACAACTGAATGTAAAAGACTGCCCAGTTAACAAATCTGGAACTATCACAGAGTTAAGGACGGTGCTATTAATCATCAACTGCAACTCCACGTTGGTTTCGTTGTTTAGTCCTTGGTTGTGAACAGTCGCATTAAGCATAACTGAAGTATCAGGCTCCAAGAATGCTGGAGCCTCTAGAGTCAAAGCAAGGTCATGCTGATATCGAATGTATGGTGTAGCCCATTCGATCATGTTTTTTAAAAGCTTCCCGGCTCCAAGTACATCGTTGTAGTAAAAGTGAAAGTCTGGGTCTTGATCAGTTATCACAATTCGTCCACTGCCGTACGTTGCCGCCAACGTGATGGAGTAGCCAGCTTCTATTCCCTGAGCCAACGCCGTCCAATCTGCATGATAGCTGTAGAAGTAGCCATGATATGAGAACGACCAATAGCTAAGTTCAGCGTCGGTCAGATTGAACAGCACAGGGTGGGTTGGATCGAGAATGTGAACATTGTCTCCAGTATATCCGTACGAGTTAACCCATAACGGGAGCCATGCCCACCTATTGCTCTCGTAGAACTCTGACAGGGCAACAATTCCGTTGCCAGCAGCCACCCAACCTGCGATTTCCGATGCGCGGGCAACCAACGCATTGACTACATCATCTCCTGGCGTCCAACCAACGAATAGGATGTTAAACCTGTAAAGGTCGACTGTAGCGAATTCAGTTGGTGAGACTAATGTGTATTCGTATCCTAATCTATCAAGAACACCTGTGTCCTCAGGCACCGGAGTATCGATAACTAAGAGTTTTGGTGCACATCGGACACGCACCATCTGGGTTGCCACATTATTCTCCATGACCTCTTCACCAGGCACTGGAGGTGCATAGGCTGTCACGTTGTATGTTCCTTCAACAGTTGGGACCCAAAGATAGCTTAGCCTATAAGACTCTCCTACGAGTAGTTCGGGAATGACGACGAAATTAACAATAGTGCCATTAATCATTAATTGTAGCTCAACACTAGTCTCATTGTTCAATCCAAAGTTGCGGACAGTTGCGTTCAGCAGCACCGAATTAATGGGCTCAAGAGAGGCTGGAGCCTTTAAAGTTACGGCGACATCATGTTCATATTTTTTGGGCATGTAGAGTAAACTGTTTTCTAGTATTAGGCTGAGGCGGCGCTTGTAGGCCCATTCAAGCGTTTGGGACGAAGCGACTATGAAGCCTGACCCGTATCCAAATTCTAAGTATGCTGGCATTCTTGTGGAATCTTCAATTATTATGATATGAGCATCTGCGGGATAGACACTGAAGTATCCATGTACTGCATAATTCCAATTGTCAAGTTCCGCTTCGGTGATCATGTTAGGCGTGGTCAACACGGGATGCGTTGGATCCACAACAGTAACATATTGCCCATAGTAACTGGCCCACTGCAACCCTCCAGGGAGCGGACCCACCCATCGTCCACCATGCCAGCCTCCGTCTGCCGCATGAATCTCCAATATGCCACCATTATTCACGTAATCCTCAAACCACCATCGATAAGTATCCATGCCATCGTAGAAGGCCTGATCCTGGTCCGAAGCGATGACTACTTTTGTAAAAGTGCTTAAATTAACTCTGCCAAAATCGCTTGAACTAAACACAACATAGGGAACGCCGTAACGGTCAAGAGCTTCCTCATTTGATGGATAGTCCCACGGGTTCCAATTCTGAAACAAAGCCACAATAAGAGTAGAAACAATGACTTTTACTGATTTGACGTTGTTTGTTATGTCATCTTCGCCATACACCGGAAAAGCATAAGCTGTTATGTTGTATATTCCTTCAATAGTTGGAGTCCAAAGATGGCCAAGGGTGTAAGAATCTCCAGCCCATAGCTCTCGAATCGTGGTTGAGTCAACGATAGCATCGTTAATTAATAATTGGAGTTCTACATTGGTTTCGTTACTCAATCCCATATTTGAAACGGTCGCGTTCAATAACGCAGATTGGCCTGGTTTAAGCGCTTCCGGCGCTTCCAAAGACACGCCTAGTTCATGTTGAGGCTTTTGGTAACGTGACCATGTTATGGCGTTGTATAGTAGTTGCAGGTGATGGTGATAGTAGGCTGGTATAACTTCTAGCCATGGAGAAATGTACACTAAGCCTCTGTACGTGACTATTGCGCTTTCTTGATAGTGCCCAAGTGCAAGATATTTGCCCTCCACCAATTCGTTTGAATCCCATCGCCCGTCGAAAGGAAGTGCAGTTCCGACTTGTGGAAAAACCAGCGGGTTTGGAACATTAGCGAAGATAGGATGCGTTGTGTTCACTAGATGCAAAAGATCCGTTTGCGTTGCACTCCACGTTGCGGTTTCGTTCATCCCAAACAGTGGTGCAAGCTTGTTGTTGTTTGGAACCCAGTAATAAAGCGTTCCCGCCGTGGCTATTAGACCGTGCCCCTCAAGAACATATCGTTTGATTGCTTCGATTTCAGAGTCTATGAACTGCCACCCCATCCCAGGATCGTAGGCACACGAAATAATCAAAACATCTGCTTCTGTCGAGGCAATATCCTCGTAGGTGATAACCTCTTTGTTTAAAGTCGTATAATCAATGTAGACCATGGTGTCGCCAAACATATGCCATTCATTGTTCAGCACTTGCCAATTAGTGATTATGTTGCCTTGAATGTTGCCTGCAGAATGCAACACAACAGCCTTCAACGGAAATCCAACATAGACATATTTCCAGACTACATTGTTTTCCACACTTGTTTCGCCGGGCACTGGCACCACGTAAAGCGTAACGTTGTATAATCCTTCAACTGTTGGATTCCATGTGAGACTAACTGATGTCGAGTTCCCACTGGCAAGGGAGCCTATCAACGTAGAGTCTACCACGGTGTCGTTTGCTAGCAGTTGCACTGATACATCGGTTTCGTCATTATCTCCGAAATTAAGTATAGTAGCGTTTACGATTGCTAAAGCACCAGGTTCCACATAGGGCGGGGTTCTCCATTCATAAGCTATCATTTCATGGGCTGCCGGAGTCTGCTCCACAGCCTTTCTCGCGTTTATTCTTCCATATCCATAGTATACGTCGAAACCAGGGTCGCCCAAGTCATTAGCGGTGTATCGTAGCCACAGCCTCACCCAATCTCGTGTCTTGTTTGGATAGCGGCTCCATACAAGGGCAGCCACGCCCGAAACATGCGGAGTAGCCATGGAAGTGCCACTCCAAGACTCATAACCCCAAGGAACCGTTGAATGTATGGAGACTCCAGGTGCGGCTAGTTCAATCCATTCACCCCAGTTTGAAAATGAAGCTTTGCTGTCATACTGATCTGTCGCAGCCACAGCGATGACTTCGTCGTAGCCTGCTGGATACAGCTTCATGTTTGTATTGTCATTTCCTGCAGCTGCGATCACCAGCACTCCGGCGTCATAAGCATACCTAACGGCCTCATGTACTAGTTCGCTGTCGCTATACCCTCCTAAGCTCATGCTAATTATGTCAGCTCCGCTGTCCGTCGCGTTTATGATGCCATTTGCAATCCAGTCCCAGTATCCCCCGCCAGCGTTGTTTAAAACTTTTTCAGCCATAATCCGAACTTGCGCCAGCCCAGCAATGCCTATGCCATTATTTAAAACAGCTGAAATTATGCCTGCGCAGTGAGTGCCGTGGCCGTGATCATCCCAAGGGTCAGCATCCATATTCACCCAATCGTAGCCCAGGGCGACATAGTTTGCTGCAAGGTCAGGGTGGGTGTAGTCGATGCCTGTGTCGACAACAGCTACAAGAACTGAGGGGTCGCCTACCGTTGTGTTCCATGCCCAATCCGCCTCTATCTTCTGCGGCCCCCATTGCAGGTTCCAATATGGGTCGTTTGGAACAAATTGAGCTTGAACCTTCATGTCGGGCTCTACGTAGCTTGCTAACCCTACAGTGTGTACCTCTTCTACAAAAGCCGTCACCGACGCTAATAAAAGCTCGACAACCGCCGCCCTAACTTGGCCTCCAATTGAAACAGTGTTAACAATTTCAGCTTGGTGTTTAGCCGCTATTTTCTCTAGTTCAAGGAAGCTGGTAGGTTCCTCGCTGTCGACTCCAACTATTAGTCTAGTCTTATTGCCGTCTATGTAGGCGAATTTGCTCCATTCGCTTGTGCTGTTGAAGTCCCATTTATCCCCGCTATCGCGCGAAGTCTGACTGGGGCTTTCTAAAGTCTCCTCTTGACTGGCATCTGGTTTACTTTCAAAAACATTTCGCTGGTTTTTATCAAAACTTTCCGGAAAATCCTTACCGAGAATACCGTTTTCATCGTTTTCTGCCAATGATGGCTTTGCGGTAAATGCTATGCTTAACGTGCTCATGAGAATTAATGTCAACATTAGAAGACTGATTATTCTCTTTTTCATTTTCCTTTCTCCTCTTAATCTTGGGCACAGAAGTTTATGTTATCATTAACCCTTAAATTTTTTGTGACTTTCTTCTATAACGTAAGTTAGTATAGTTGCGCTAAGCAGCTCTCATTTCCTTTGCGTGGACGCAACAACTTTTCAACATAATAAAGAAAGGGGGGAGTTGAGGTTGTTTCTGATGTTTTATTTAAGGATCTGGCCTTACTTCTCCGAAGTGATTGGCTATCAGTATACAATCGAGGATGTTTACGACTTTATCGTGGTTTATGTCTGCCAGTGGGTTCCAGCGTGGATGACTTGGGCGGGTTCCAAAAGCGCCAGCTAAAATAATACAATCTAGTATGTTGGTTCTTCCATCGAAGTTCAAATCGCCCATTGAGGTTGGTACTATGTCGTAATATCCATGTTCCACGTCGTGTGAGATTGTGTTTGATTCGGTGTCGCCGAGTATGGTGTCAAACAATGTCAGGTTGCATGAGAGTATTGGATTTTCTAAGCCCATGAGTTGATATTTAACCCTGAATGTTATCGTTGCTAGGGTCCCGTTCCCGCTTGGGAATGTTGTCCAGTTGCCTATTCCTGTGCCTTGAGGAATTAGCAGGATTCCTAGTTGAACGTAGTCTTCTTCTATGATTGGGCCATAATAGAGGGTTTCGCCGGCTTGTTCCATGAAGGTGCCGTTGGATACTTCAACGATCTCCAGAAGGGTTGTGTTATAGCGGAGCTTAAACTCTACACCAACAAGTTTCCATGCCCAACTTAGACCATTGATGGTTATGTTGATGTCGAAGGTTTCGCCTAGTTGCTTGGCGTGGTAGGTTGGAGGCTCCACTTTTAGTAGTGGGCTGGGTAGCGGCTTTGGATAATCCAGCCATGGGTCATACAGAACATAATCGCTGACATCGTCGCCTAAACCGTAATGCGGGCCATAGGGTTGTCCCATGTAAAGCCAGCTTGTCTCATGATACGGTCCAGTTGCGTCGCCCCACCAATTGTAGCGGGCGTCAAAGGTTACATTGTTGCCAGCGTAGTCGGGGTCTTGGATAACGCCGTATTCTCTGTTGTTGTAGATGTTGTTGTAGTTGGCGTATGAGTACGAGTTTGCGACTACTTCAATTCCGTAGTAGTTGTTATAAATGTCGTTGCAGCTCATAACAACCGTAGAAGATGGCAGATCATAGAAAGCTACCCATCCGTCAATTACTATGCCAGCAGAAGA
The DNA here is from genome assembly GCA_964618655.1 of uncultured Candidatus Bathyarchaeia archaeon. GTDB lineage: Archaea > Thermoproteota > Bathyarchaeia > Bathyarchaeales > Bathyarchaeaceae > CAZUFG01. The sequence continues at coordinate 32,977 of CAZUFG010000001.1, forward strand.
CCAAGATGGTGATGGATGCGTATTGTCGCAGTTGTATATGTCATTTCCAAGAATTTCAACATCGCATGGTTCGTTCCAAGGCTCTATTTCAATTCCATAGTTAACGTAGTCTTGATCGCTGTAGACTTGACCTTCTATAATACAGCTGTATACTCCACCGCTACAACCGTCATAGAAGAACACTCCTATTCGCCCAAAGTTTTTGACTGTGCATTTCCCTGACGCTTACATCTGAGCCATCCCAAATTCCAATAGCGCTACCAACCATGTCGCCAATGGTATTTGGAGATATTATGCAACCTCTGATTGTTCCTATCGACTCTTCGTATATAACTCCATAATTTTTACCGGGGCCTAATCCCTGTCCTTCGATATCCAAGTGCCACAAGGTTACGACAGCATTCTCGACAAAAATCACTGCTTCTCTGGTTCCATAGTTAGTGGTGAATGAACCGCTCCCTTGGACTATAGGAAGGCTTGCGCCAATTATGGATATATTCTTGTTTATGTATAATGCTTCGTTGTATGTGCCTTCATGCACCATTACTGTGTCGCCTGGGCTTGCTTCGTCTATAGCCTCTTGAATAGTTCCAGTTGGGTTTACATGATAAGTTCTTGGAGTAGTTTCAAAGGTTGCGCCGAGCCATGGACTGTAATCAACATAGTCGCTGATGGCGTCTCCTGTGCCGCCTGGATTAGATGAATGCGTTGGACCGCTTGCGTCACCCCACCAGTTAAAGCGAGCATCGAATATCTGACTTGAATCCCAGTTTCTGACACCTTCAGTGTTGCCATAGAGATTGTTGTAGTGTGCCGTGTTTCCAGGTCCGGGTTCATCTCCAGACCCAGTGTAGTATGGGGAGCCAGGCCCCAAGAGGTGGATTCCGTAGTAGTTGTCGTGGATTTGGTTGTATTCGATAACATTGTAGGCGCATTCTGCTGCCCATTCTAGTTCTATGCCCTGAGAGCAGTCGTAAACTTCGTTACCGCGGACAGTGCTATAGCTGCTCGGACCTATACCAATGTCATTGTCGTATACCTCGTTGTACTCAATTATGACCCCGTCTTTTGCTGCATACCCCATTATGCCGCAACTCAACCATGTTGTTCCCGAATATTTATTGTTGGAGACTGTGTTGTAGCTAACAGTGCCTCCAGTCTCGAAAGCGAGGACTATGCCGTTTGGAACCTGATCCGGCCCGATTGTACCTGGGCCGACGATGGTATTGTCGTGTATGTCAACGGTCAGCTGAGCTCCTCGCGCTGTGATGCCGTTCTTGTTATAATAGCTGATGCGAGAATTCTCAACCTCTACCGAAACTGAGGTGCTGACGGCGTCCAGCCACATCCCATAGGTGCGAGTGGCAATTGGTACGCTGTTCATGTTAACGACCGTCACATCGTCTATGGTGCCAGCGGTCTCGCCATATGAGATGCCTACAACATAGTTTGCTCCTCCAGGGAGCCCATCTACGTTAACTCCATCCACTTTAAGATCTTCCACTGTGACACCCGCGGTTCCCACGTTCTCGACGCTTATGATGCTTGCGAGCTCTTGGCCATTCCAGAAAGCTCCTGCCTGAGTCCCAAGAGTATAAAATGAGAAAGCAGCTCTTGCCGAGCGGCGCGTTGCTTATTGATAATCGAGTCGCTTGGGCGAGAACCTACCTTGGCAAGGCTGGGCTTATTGAAGGCACCAAGAGAGGTTTCTTCTCTTCACTGCTCAGGTTGAACGCATCTGAAACGTGCTCGATGGTCTCGCGCAAGGAATGCTCTTTTTCATCCCCAAGAAACCTCAGGAAAGGAAGCATCATATGCTCGTGGCTGGGAACGGTCATAGTTGAAAATATGTCACAGTGCACTTAAATGACTTTACAGTTTTCTGGCATTCGAACAATGTATAGAGACGCTCCGTTGCCACTTATTGGAAGTCTAGGTCTTCTTCTGCTGTCCATGTTTCTTCACAGTCCGTGCACAAGCCTACAGCATCCACAAAACACAAGTCACAAACCAATCCAGCCACACTCCACACACTCACACAACCGATCAACAACTCTACCACAAACAGCACACTCACCCATCAGCAAACACCTAAGACTAGGCTCTCCTCAGCGTGCCTAAAATAAAAAAACATGATGTTGATGTGTATCGCTCGCGCAATGGCAACTAAGCACCTTGTGGAGACGCTATGTATCCCACGAAATCTGCAAATATGCCGTTTGTCCCTGGATCAGCGTCCCTATACCAGTCCGTTCCCGTCATTTCAAGCTTCAACAGCAAACCCTCATAAGCAGCCGTACCATGGCCTTCAAGTTTACCCTGGAATTGGATGTAGTTTGTGTCCTTCACCGTGAACATTCCTTCAAACGTGCCCTCAGCCCCAGAGATCGTGAACGAGCCAAAACCAACTCCTTCCCCGGTTTTCAAGCTGAAAACAGCATATAACACGATCTCTAACACTCCGGTCAAACGTGGATCCGAGCTTGCGATAGGCCCTGATGCTTCCGCACCCACTTGGCGCACCATTCCACTCTTGAGAACATATATGTCACCTGGCCAAGTTGCAGTCATACTCATAGTTCCCGTGACCTCAGTTCGTACTGCAGGTGCAACTACAATTCCAGGCGCTGTGATCGATAGCGCTAGCAAAGCTACGATAACCATCAAAACTCTCCTCAAATCTCTCACCTCCCCTCTCTACTTCTCATAAACAGATAGAACCCGTGCAAAACCATGCTCTTTTTGCTTTAAAACACTTGTGAAACTATCTTCTAGTGGCACGCACTAATACCCGGATAATTTGTGTGTTTGCGTGTGTAGCGCGCCCAAGATTACACTTTAATTGGGCTTTGACAACCTCAAAGTTCAACAAATCAAGAAGTAGGACCCGCGCGCTGCCTCTTGCCGATCACGGATGTGGCCTAAAAAAGAGGGGAGTTATGGAGATGTTGCCACTAAAACTTGGTCACTCATCAGACTGCAGGGTTGAATATGTGCGGTGGAACACCATCATATGCGCGATTCTCGCCAAGATTTCTGGAGATGACGTTGTAGTTTACCAATTCTGGGGGATAGCAGAAAACGAAATCATAACTGCTTCTTCTGAGATCGTTGAAACCAATCATGTTGCCTAACATATACGTCTGCGGAGGTAGCGTTTGATTCCATGCAGCCATTGCTATGGCGAATGTCCACCCAATCCAACCTGTCATCACAATTCTGTTGTGAACAACTTTGTTACCCGTCACCTGCCCTCCCCACGATGACAGGGCGATGCCAGCATTGATGTCGATGCTGACAGGGAAGTCCGCGGTTATTTTGTTGAAGGCAACAAGATTATCATTGGCTGGAAGATTGAGTATCCAAGATGAGACGATCCAGATTCCTAATCCTCCAGTAGTAAGATTCGTCAGTCCATTTATGTCATTATATCTTATGACCCATCTGTTGCCACACACGCATGTAACTCCCTGGAAAGGCGCATTCATAATGTTGTGCTCAACAGTCACTTCGTCAACAACTCTACCAAAGACTGGCAGGTCCACAAAAAACGTAAATCCGCTTATGGTTGCCCCACTCGAGGTCCATGCCTCAAGAAAGAACCCTATGTTGATTGTGGAATCCAAACCGTAGGGCGGCCCATCCACGATGACTGCTCCGCCTTCTCCCATGATTTCGACAGACTTGTTCACTATTGCCCCGTAATATTCGCCAGGTCCAACAATGATTTTGTCTCCTGGCAGTGCGGAGTTAATAGCCTCTTGAATGGTTGGATAATTATCTGGAACTTTGATTATCTTTGGTTCGGCACCTACTGACACTGTAGCTATGGTTACGGTCAGCAGAAACACGGTCATTATTGTTGCCAATGCACGTGATGCATTTCTTGTTTCTATTCTCATTTTTAAATCCTCTTGAACATTCAAACAACTATTACGTATGCAGTAGTTATATGCCTACTGAAACTATTTTCTATAATCTTCCTCCACATCTAAAAGCGCGCGCTAGCTCACGTTACTGAAAGCGCACACTTCACTTCTTTCTGAGCTCGTTGTTTCTGCATGTGTAGCAGCGTAGGCCCTGAATCCAAGCTTGAGAAAGGCGACAGTAAACTTTGCCGTCGCTTGTAGCTCCGGCTAGGTGAAGCCAACACAACACCCGCATCGGACTAGCAGCAGCAGAATCCAAGTACGTAGCAATCTTCAACTGCGGATTACCCTCACCATGACGCCGATTATACTCCTTCACAGCATTCATCAACACTTTACTAAAGCCTCTAGAACCAGCTTCACGCCTAGCGATTTCCCTAAACTGCACAAAATCCGCCACATCACAAGGCTCAACAGAAAAACTGGAAACAAAAGCCTTCGTCAAACTGGATGCTGATGCGAAAACGCTATGAAGCAAATGGAACAACAAGCGCCATACTACAAACAAACACTTTCAGAGAACATCCATACGAAATAAGCACTATTTTGATAGACCTTCCAGACGCTTCCATAAACATTCTTGTCAAAGGTAACAACAAAATAGCTCAATGGCTCTGGAAGCTCATAACAGATGACTTAAAGAGAGGTCAATTTGTCGGTTCCAGAAGGCTGGATGATGGTGGTGTTGCCGGTGCCTTGGAGCGTTAGGCTCGTATTGATGACTACCTGTTCGTCATAAGTTCCCTCGTAGGCGTATATTGTTTGTCCTGGGGTTGCAGCGTTTACGGCTGCTTGAATTGTGTCGAAGAAGCTGGCTGGGTCAAGTTCTGCCGTGTTCCAAATGGTTAAGTCAATCTTTACTGGCCAATCACCAACAGAGATTATGACATCGCCTGGAGTATAGCTTTGGCTAAGATCCCAATCTTCAAAGACGATTACTTCAATATCTGTTGGTCCAATGCCAGCAGGGCGGTTAACGATTGTCTTGATATAGGTAGTGCTTGAGAAGCCAGGTAGTAAGTAATAGTTGGGAGCACCAACAATCAACTCCAATTGATAGCCTGGATAAAGCGTCGGACACACGACAGGTCCAGCCGGCCACCAAGTAATGCCATCAAGTGACCACAGAAACGTTAAGTCTGCAGGAATAATTCCCGGACCGACATTTTCTCTGTAGAAAACTCCGGTAAGCCATGGTGCTGGTGGGCTTCCACCAACGTTCGTTACAGTTCCCTTTACTGTGACTTTTGAGCCTGCAGTAGCGCCTAGTGTCGCATAAATTTGATTTGCAGCGTCGTTTACTATTAGGCTTGGCCCAGTTACGCTAGCTTCAACAGGTTTTACGTTTAGTATGAGTGGCATCGTGCTTAAGAGAAGCATTAGAAGCATTGATATCGATACTAACTGCTTTTTCATTTCTCCTTTCTCCTCATATGAGGGTGAACATAATTGTTTTCTAGTGAGATATTAATTTTATGGAAAAATTTTCTATAACCAATTGTTCTAATTTTTTTTATCATTTAATACATAAAACGTGGTCAATGACGTTGCCTAATGGATTGTATCTTATCATTCGATAAATAAAATGAAGTCATTTACAAAAAATGTTCCAAAAACTCGCACATAGAATTACATTATTAGTAAAATGACAAAGCTTTATAAATGGAAATCATACACACAGTTAAGCGGGGAAAGAGGTAGCCATAAAACCAATTGCGCCTGCGCAATAACAGTAAAACCCTTTCTCTTCTCTCCCTTCTCTTTCCCCCACCCTTCATAATCTATGGAAAAGAATGTTCTTGTTTTTGGCGAAAATTCCAGCTGTTAAGGTTTTGAATAAACTTTTTCATACCTGTTTAATTATGTCTACTGATTGAAATTTGGCGTGGTAAGTTTTCATTAAGCTTAATCTAATACTTTGCTGTTAGTTTCAAAGAAACTATTTTCTGAAAGGGCATTTTACACGATTTTTCTCCAACAGTTTTTTTTACACCAACGTTTATAAACACGCGAATTCCCAGCTTTATCAGGGGAGAACTGAATGCCTCAAGTAAGATGTCCACATTGTGGAACAACTATGAATTTGGAGAATCGCAGAGAAACGGATTTCAGCCTTATTCTAGGGGCGTTACATAGCAGAGAGAGAAGTTTTTCGGAACTGCTTAGAATAACTGGATTGCCTAGAAAAACTCTTTACCTCAGACTAAAGGAACTATGCAAGACAGATGCCATTATCAAAAATAAACTATACTACTTGAATGAGGCAAACCCCCATAAAGAATGGGAGAAAAAAATAATGCCCGGAAATTCAAGACTACTTAATAACAAAAAAGCAATAGTGCTACTCTTACTCCTATGCATAGGTCTACCAGTAACTACAAACGTTATTGCCACGTTCTTCCAAAGTCCACCTCCGACGCCCTCTGAACCAGAACCTTTAGGCTACCTCACCGCAATTGTAACAGCAAATAATGTTTCAAATGTTTATGGCTGGCAAGTGGGTTTACGTTTCAACTCCACAAACCTCAAAGTTATAGACGTTAGACCTGGAGGCTTCCTTACAGAAACAGAACAAAACACCGACGTTGCTCAAAATGAGACGTCAGGTTATGAAATTACAAAGAAGACTCTATTCTGCTATAACACGATCGACAGCGACATATTACTTATTGGTCAGACTTTGTTGGGAGAGGACACTTCTGAGACAAATCATAGTGGTCCTTTGGTGATCATAAAATTTGGATACTACTATGCGTATCAAGAACCTGAGCTCATCTTGAATGAAAACCTTGGATATTACAATACAATGCTTCTAAGAGCGGATTGCTCAGAAATCCCACTAAATGAAAACACAATAACCATACGTTGCTTGCCTTAATTTTCTCCTTTTTTCTATTAGTTTAAGATTGTCACACGCTGGAATAATAAAGGAGGAGTTCCACTATTCCGCGATTTTTTTAAGTTGATTTTCATACATTTCAACGATTTCTTTTACTGTCGTTGCATCTTCAGCCGCTTTGTCAAGCCTATAGTTGCCTGTAAATCTCGGAAATCTGATAGCCAGCCCGCTTCCTTTACGAATGGCATCAATGGCGCATGTGTGAATCGGGCTTAATGTTATTTCAGCTCCTAAAATTTCAATTACCACAACGGGTTCAAACCAGACATCCGCCTTAAGTGTGGACTGAACTCTCGGATGTCGATGAGGTATTCGATGTTTTTCCATCATTTTGGGCAGTTTCGCCAAGTCTTCGTCTGTGAAGCCTGTGCCGCATTTTGTGACTGTTTTGAAGACATCTTCATCTGGGTCGTAGGCGGCTAAAAGTAACGCTCCATATGTTCCCCCTCGTTTTCCCCTTCCATGAAAGGCTCCAACTACCACGAGGTCAACGGTGTCGGTCATCTCGCTTTTGTAGTCGCGCTTATACTTTATCCAGAGCCATCCTCTCGCTCCGGCTTGGTAAATTGCATCCTCGTTTATTGATTTGCAGACTAGTCCCTCGCATCCGTTTTCAACGGCTTTTTCGAAAAACCGTTCCAACTCCTCTGGGTTGTCTGTGATTATGTACTCCGCCGTTCTAACACGGTCACTTGGTTCAATAATCTTCTCAAGATATTTGTGCCTAACAGGATAGGGCTTCAAGGTTAAGTCTTTCCCATCCACGTAAAGAGTGTCAAACATGAAAAGCGAGACAGGATACTCTTCTATGGCCTTTTTAATGCCGTACTTTCGTCTCCGATGCATCAGTTCTTGAAAGGGTCGCATCTCGCCCGTGTCCGCATCAATGGCGACGCATTCTGCCTCCAGAATGGCGTCTTTAGCTCTTACATATTTTGCGAACAATTCGCTACCGTCTGGATATTGATCACTGATATCTTCGAGTCGCCGAGAGAAGAGAGTAACAGTGTCTCCTTTCTTGTGAGCTTGTATCCTTTCGCCGTCATATTTGAACTCGGCAATGCACTTGCCTCCAAGCTTTTCAAGAATCTCTTGAGGTGAGCCTAGTCGCTCTGCCAGCATGGGTCGGATGGGCTCTCCGAGCGAAACCTCAAACTTTTTAATGCCTTCGGTTCCTTTCTCAGCCACAGTTTTGGCTACTCTGCCTAAATCAGAAGAAATGTTATACGCTCGCTCAATGTCTTCTCTGGCTTCTTTTCCGCCGCCATATGCGATGGCTAAGGCGTCGAGAACTGTCATGTCCGCAATCCCTAATCGCAGTTCTCCTGTGACTGTTCGGAGGAGGTATTTTGCCTCTTTAGGGGTGGCGCTGGTTAACAGCCCAGCTAGAAGGTTGATTTTCTGGTCCATGGAGCCTGGACCCGTTGCCTTCGCCATTTTGTCTAGAGTTTCGTATACTTTTTGTACGGTTAGGGGCTCCTGAAAAAGCACAACTTGGGCTCTCTTTCCCAAGAATTTTTGAGCGGTCTCGCCTAGGTCTCCGCTTTTCTTCATATCTTCCTCGATTTCTTTTTCACTGTGGCCTGTTGCCTTAGCAACTGCTCGGATGGCTAGCTTCTCAGCAACTCCAATCTCGATTCCAACAAAGTCTGGGTAGAGTTTCCCTTGCGTTAGGTAAACAACTTTATCTATTAGGTCTTTTGGAGTCTGTTTAAGAAACTCGACTAGATAATCGGTCATTTCCAATCGCTTTGTTGTAGCTTCAATTTTTTCGTAGGCGTCTGCAATACGCGCGTACCGCAACGTGCCATAACCCGAGTTAAATAAAGTGATGGGCAGATATTAAAGTTGAATGCTTAGTCTTTGGCTAACAGTATTAATCCACAAATGATATTTATTACGCCGAGAAAGCCAAGAATGCCAAAGAATAATGGTTCAGACCCCAAAAAAGGAAATTGAGTTCTAGTTAGAATAACGTAGGCGGAGAAGAAGAGGAAGAAGAAACCAACTGTCGCCATCAAGTAACTTAAAAATCGTCCCAGTCTTGTAGAAATCTTAGAGACCGTATAACTTTCCGCCCCAGTCGTGTCCTTAAGAAGTTCTTCCCTACGTTTTAGCAAGTAGGGGTCAACCAGAATCTCTTTTTTCTGTTTCTTCTTGGGCATCTACCACACAGAAGTAGACTGTAACATGAGCGGTTTTAAAAGTTTACCTCTCGGAGAAGTTAGTCGCGTGGTTTGGCGGTGACGTTTAAGACTCCTGCTATGATGGAGACTATGCCGACAATGATCAAAATGTAGAAAAGGATGGAACCCGTTCCAATTAAATATGCTAACAAGGGTGTGAGACCCCCCATGCCAAGGCTCATTCCCCCAAGTGCGATGCGGATGCGATAGTGCCCTATCATTTTGACGTAGTAAGCCAACAAAGCCAAGACGATTAATTCTGCCCCTAACACCAACACGCCTACATCTATGAATACTAGAAGCATAAGCGAGGTGACTATCCCAGCAATAGGCGTGAAAGGATACAATGGAACTTTAAACGGCCTCTCCAAATGAGGCTTTTCCCTACGCAGTTTCATTAAAGAAAGATTAACAAAGCAAAATCCTATGATAAAACCGAAGTCAGAGGCGTAGCCGACGAAGTTTATGACCCCTGTAGCAGCGAGCGCGGCCGTAAAAATTGAACCAACAATGACAGCCAAATGAGGAGTGCCGAAGCGCCCATGAACCTTTGACAGGACCTTTGGGAAGTATCCGTCTCTACTTAACGCATAAGTAACTCTTGACTGAGCCATAATTGACGTATTCAAAGTAGACAATGCAGCGATGGTTCCAGCGATCATAACCAATATTGCTCCAGCCGTGCCTAGTGTCTGCTCAGCTACAAACGTCAATGGCGAGGGCTTATCGCCTAAGACGCTTGGAGAGACAGCGCTAACAGTAACGTATGCGATAAGCGTGTAGAAGATGATTAAAAACACTGCTGACAACATTATGGCTCTCGGAATGGTTTTGCCAGGATTCTTAACTTCAGCCTGTGCTACGGCTATGGCTTCGGCTCCCAAGTAAACGACAAAAATGTATGCTGTTGCTTCAACTAGTCCACGCAAATCTGGAACAGATAGTTGAAATCCGCCTGTTTGTGGAATGTTTAAGGAAACGCTTCCAATGTATATTATTAACATCGCTATCAAGACGACCATCATCGCGACTTCAACTGTTCCCGCTTCTTTCACGCCTCGAATGTTAATCACCGTAAAGATGATGATCGTCAAAATGGCAATTAGGGGTATGTTGATTGCTGGTAAAAAGTATGAAACCATGTAAGCAAAGCCCACGGCTGACAGTGCCGCGAAAAACATGTTGCTGATCCATTCAAACCACCCGGTGAGGAACGAAACGAATCCTCCGTAAGCTATTTTGGCAAAGGTGTATTCGCCTCCAGCGCTCGGGATGGCGGCACCCAATTCTGCGTAGCTGCACATCGTGAACAGGTTTATTATTCCGCATAGCGGAAGCGCTATTACGATTGCGGTGCCAGCCAGAGCCGCTGCATGACCGAGCATGACGAAAACGCCTGCAGATATGGCTCCACCTATTCCTAACATTGTTGCATGTAAAAGCCCTAGTTCCCTCCTCAAGCCCGATTTATCCAAAATCTGCCTCTCCACCGACATCGTTAGTCATAGATGAGAAACATTCCGCTTATGATGGAAAGAAAACCGAAGATGACGAGAACTAATATGTATATGGGTAGGCTCTTTGCGGAAAAGCCCAGTGCGGTTTGCATGCCAAAGAGGTTAGAGTGAAGCCCATAGGCAAAAATAATGGTTATGGCTCCTATACTGCTTTGAACGACGCCAACTATTCTCGATATGATTCTCCTGGTGCTCATAAATAAATCATCCTCGAACGAGGAGAATCGCCGAGACCACGTCTAGCACGCCTATAATCAATAACACCAGCATAAGTATGGCGGTAGACTGTGTATCCACGAATGCGCTTACGTCGATAATTTTGAAGAGAGCCAAGGCGAATATGCCTAACAGAATCATCCCAACCATGATGAGAAAACCGCCTATGGCTGCCGCAATTCTACTAAGCCTTGGCTGATTTGAAAACAACTAGCCTCCCAGCCATACCTAGCTAAGACTCATTTTGTCTAATTCAGTCAGCAGGTCTGCGAGTCGTTCAATGGCGATTTTCCAAGCCTTTTCGCCCTTCTCCTTCGAAGCCTTTGTTGGATCTCCTATCACACCTGTTTCGCTGATTTCCTTGGTTCTGAAGCCCCAGTAAACTTTTGGACCCGTTTCTTTTAACCCGATCTTCGTATATTTTGACTTAGGAAGCCTAATCGTGGGTTTTTTAATTCTCTCCTTTACTACAAGTTCTTCACGGTTTGCGAGGGTTGTGGATGTCTCAAACTCCCCAGCGTGAGCGTCATGCGGTGTTTCAACGAATTTTTCGATAAAGTCGGGTATGAGGCTTACAGTGTCAACCACTACGAAGGCGCCAGTGTCAGCCTTAATTCGCTGGGCTACTGCCTCCAAGGCTGGCGAATTCCCGCCATGTCCATTCTCGAAAACAATCTTTCTGAAACCATGCTTTATGAGGCTTACAGCAACCTCATAGGCAACTTGCTCCAACGTGTGAGGACTTAACGTTACCGTTCCAGGAAAGTCCATGTGATGAGAAGAAACACCAAAGCAGATTGGTGGCGCAACTAGGGAGCATTCAGCCTTCTCCGCCGCCTTCAGAGACAGCCACAAAGCATCGTAGGCATCTGTGTCCAAGGGCAAGTGTAGCCCATGCTGTTCGCAACTTCCAACAGGAATCACAACAACGTCATGGTTTACCAAAAATTCTTTAACGTCAGGCCATGTGAGTTCGCCCAAATAAAATCGACGTTTGTTCACACAGTTTTCCTCCCATAAGTCTCGTGATGGACGATTTCGCGTATTGACTTTTTCGGTGGAGCGCTTGGCTTTTCAGCTGGGTGTCCGACTGGAATTATGGCGACTGGTCTCACACCCAATGGGATTTTAAATGCCTGTCTGGCCTCTTCCTCGTGGAAGGCTCCGATCCAGCAAGTTCCAAGTCCCAGAGCGTAGGCAGCAAGCAACATGTTTTGGATGGCTGCGGCTGTGTCTTGTAGACAGTATAGAGTTAGGCCTCGGCTACCGTACCCCATGCTTGACTGTCTCTCATCTGCACAAACAACGATCACGACTGGAGCCTCTTCAATGAATGTTTGGTCTAATGCGGCTATTACTAGCCCTCGCTTTATTTTTGCGTCTCTTACGATGATGAATCCCCATGGTTGGATGTTTCCAGCTGATGGAGCCCACCTTGCGGCATCTATGAGTCTTTTGACTTCTTCTTCAGACACTCCCTCACTTGTGAATGCTCTAACACTTCTTCTGTTTCTGATGGCTTCAAACACATCCAAGGCTCTATACCCGCCCTTAGGCTATTCTGACCGCTGTCTCGATGGTTATTCCATGTTCAGCTAGGCTGAAGGGAGTCAGCCTTATCGCGTACACAGCCTTACGCATTTTCTTTATTCGCATTCGCCTGTCGATGCCTCCACCAACTTCTTGCGCGATAAACTCTATCACGCCGTCAGCCAAGTATTGCAGGGTCATTTCTGTTTGAGGACCGTGCATCCCCTGTGTAAGAAGCAAGAAGTGGATTCCACCATATTTTCGTGTGCTGTCTAGCAACAACTCAATCAGTTTAAGAACTGACTGGTAATCCTGAACCAGAAGAAGTGACGACAAAGAGTCGAATAGTATCCAACGGTCTTCCCTGATCCTTAACGGTATTTCTTTTTCTAGAGTTTGAGAAGCCGCTGGGCTGCGAACATCCACGAAGACCCAGCGATTATCCTCTTCTAAAGATGAGATGTTCCAGCCAAAAGTTTGAAAATCTTCTCTTATGATGTCTGGTGACCTAAACGATGTGAAGTAGGCAACCTTTTCACCTTTCACCGCATGCTGGTAAAGGAGTTGTTGAGCAAAAGTGTCATATTCCGAGCCTGGCTCACCCAGCATTAATATGACGCTCTTGTCTGGAAGCCCACCTCCCAGCATTTCATCGAACCCTTCTATCCAAGTTTTAACTAACTTCATACCTTTCGACCTCGCCGAGGTCTCACGTGCCAAACAGATAATAGATTCTATTGATTCATATGCTTTTAGCAAACACTAACCATGTGAATCTTGACTCCTCAGTAAAAGAGCCTTTAAGCACACAACTAGAATAATTGTGCCTTGCCAGAGGAGGTTTAATCATTTCCACACCCGAAAGAGTCCCAGCAACCCAACTCCTATACTATGAGGACCCGTACCTGAAAGAGTTTGACGCAAAAGTCTTGAAAATTATTAAACTCGACGACTATCACGGATTGATCTTAAACCGCACCGCCTTCTATCCGACAGGCGGAGGACAACCTCCAGACGCGGGAGTCGTTCAAGGAAAGCGGGGAGAAATACAAGTTACAGATGTTCAGATGACAGACGCGACTGTGATACATGTTGCCGACAAAGCCGTAGAAGAAGTTTGGAAAGGAGAGACCGTGAAAGGCATAATCGATTGGGACCGCCGAGACGCTCTGATGCGAAACCACACGACAGCCCATTTGATGGCTGAAGCCTTACGTAGGGTTATCGGTCACCCAGTTGAGATTGTTGGATCAGCCATAGACATAGACAAAGCCAGACTAGACCTCGCATATGAAGGAGGGTCGTTATTGCCATTATTTCCAGAAATTGAAAAAGCTGCAAACGCCATTGTCAAAGAAAACAGGACAGTGGAAGCAAAAATGATGCCACGGAAAGAGGCTGAAAAATACGTGAGGAAGTTTCATGAAAGCCTGAAGACTTTACCGCCCAAAGTTGAGAACGTTCGCATTATTGAGATTAAGGATTTACATGCGTGCGCTTGCGGAGGAACCCACGTGAAGAATACTGGAGAAATCGGCACTGTTAAGCTTTTGAAGAGGGGTTCTAAGGGCAGAGGCGTCGAACGAATCGAGTTTGTGGCAAAAAAGTCTTAAGTCAGAGCCTAATTGAATTCAGTTTGGATGATGAATAAGAGAGCTAATCAGAGCCTTAAAGCGGTGATAGAAACTCTCGACGGGCGATCTGACACCTTTCCATTCTTTTTTAACACAGCCGTCACGACAAGATTTAAAGGGAAAAATGCCTCACGTCAAAAGGGCTGGAGGAATAACATGCCCTGTAGTGTGGTGGTTTGCGGATTTTTTGGAGACACGGGCAAGGGAAAAATCATCGCTTACCTTTCACTAAAAGACAAAATTTCGATAGTCGCAAGGGCTGGAGTTGGACCCAACGCGGGTCACACCGTGGTTCATGAGGGAAAAGAATACAGGATGCGAATGTTGCCCAGCGCTTTCATCTATGACAAATGTCGCTTGCTAATAGGTCCGGGGGTTCTGGTTAATCCAGAGATTCTTCTTGAAGAAATACGATTGACTGACTCGCAAAACAGAGTTGGCGTCGACAACCAGTGCGCAATTATCGAATCAAGACACATCGAAGCCGACAAGAAGGGCTATCTAGCTGAAAAGATAGGGACAACTGGGACAGGAACGGGTCCATGCAACGCTGAAAGGGCGTTAAGAGCGGTTAAGGTTGCACGTGATATGCCTCAACTTAAAGAACTTTTAACGGATGTTCCGCTAGAGGTGAACACGGCGCTTGATAGGGGAAGGAACGTTTTGATCGAAGGAACCCAGGGAACGTATCTTTCTCTTTATCACGGAACCTACCCGTTCTGCACTTCAAAAGACGTAACAGCCTCGGCCGCGTGCTCCGACGTTGGGGTTGGACCCACAAAAGTTGACGAGGTCATCCTCGTGTTTAAGGCGTACACTACCCGAGTTGGGGAAGGCCCACTTCCAGGCGAACTGTCGTGGGAGGAAGCGGAGAAAAGGGGATGGGCTGAAATTAGCACCGTAACCAGAAGGAGAAGACGGGCAGCACCATTCAACATCGAATTGGCAAAGAGGGCAGTGATGCTGAATGGAGCCACGCAAGCAGCAATAACAAAAATCGACGTGCTGTTTCCAGAATGTAAAGGAGTTAAATCTTATGATGAACTCTCAAAAAAGGCGAAGACCTTCATTGAAAATGTTGAAAAAGAAATTCGAGTGCCCGTAACGCTGATTGGGACAGGCGCCGACACTTGGGAAATCGTGGACAGAAGACCCATAAAATCCAAACAAAAATGAAAACAAAACCCTAAAAAACAAGGAGAGTTCGGGGAAAAACTAGTTTGACTAGGTCTCTTATGAAGTTTTTTGATTCGCTCTCTTCTAAACCTATCATTCGATACTTAGTCTATTCATCTTCTGTCGTTTTCTTTTTTGCATTAATTTTGGTTCCACCAATCTTGGGAATCCTCCTTAAATGGAATTTGATGGGGCAAGTCTTTCAAGATTCTAGTTTGATGTCGAGGGCAATGAACGCTATCTATGCCTCTTTTGGAATAGCCATCTTCGTTTCAGTTATCGATCTGGTCGCTGGTTTGCCCATGGCATGGTTTATTGTAAGAGGCAAATCCAGATGGCTAAACGTCATCGACACGCTTGCCGATGTACCCTTCATAGTCCCAACCGTTACGCTTGGTTATTCCCTGCTCCTTTTTTGGAACGGCCCAGAAGGCATCTCTTCCCTTTTTGGATACGGTATCGTTTCGCAAGGTTGGCTTCTCGTGATTTTGCTTCATTTCACGTTTTCTTATCCTGCGGTAGTGAGGGTGATGGTTGGAGCACTCCTCGACTACGAGCAAACATATGAGCATGCAGCGAGAACTCTAGGCGCCCCAGCACTAACCGCAGACAGAACAGTTACACTTCCCATTCTAAAACCAAGTCTAATAGCCTCTTTTATACTGGCATTTGCAAGGTCAATTTCTGAAACTGGAGCAACCATGATGGTTGCGGGAGTCTTTTTTGAAAACGGCCCAATCTTCATCAAAAACGCTAAGGACATGGGAAAGGAGGGCCCACTAGTTTTTGTCAGCCTTATTTTGATACTAATTTCATGTATGATTTTTGCACTCGTCCGCATACTTGGTCCAAGATTCAAACTGCCGGTCAAGAAGATTTGGCCAAGTGTCGAACGCAAATTGAGTGGCCATGGTGTTGCGACTTTGCGAAGCAGCGTAACGCTATTGATTTTTTTGTTTTTTATTCTCATTCCTTCACTTTTCGTGGCTCTTCCAGCCGTGTATGCTCTCTCGGGTAACATGATAGGTCAGGCTTTGACAGGGACTGGAGTCTGGCAAGGATATTGGCAAAGTCTCCTTCTATCCTATCTTGTCGGGGCTCTGGTCACCGTCATAAACGTAATAGTTGGTTTGCCCATGGCAGTTCTTATTGCAAGAAAACGGATGGGAACGCTTCCAGCAACCATCTTAGACGTATTGGTTAATGTTCCTCTAGTGGTTCCATCCATCGCCCTCGGCGCCTCTTTAGGAATATTCTGGAAAAACTTTACGTTTATTCCAGAAATTGCGCTGATAATTTTCGCTCATATTTCAATCACGTACCCATACTTTGTAAGGTCTATGGCTGCAGCCATAGAAAGAATAAGCGTAGACTTAGAAGATGCTTCAAGGATACTTGGAGCTCGGCCGTTTACTGTCTTTAAGACTATCATCTTGCCTTTAACGAAATACTCTCTCTTCGCTGGCGCCGTCATGGTGTTTACGAGAAGTGTTGATGAAACTGGCGCCACCTTAGCAGTTGTGACTAACTTGAAAACGGCTCCAGTCCTGTTGGTAGACTGGGTTAGGAATAAGGTGCCTCAAATCGCCCTCGGATGCGGATTCTTAATTTTGTTATCCTTCATAATACTGCTCGCTTTGAGACTTACAATAAGAGGGAGAGAACGATATTAGCATGTTAAATATATTAATTGAACTTGTATCCCTCTACCTATACGAAGCGTTTGGAGGCAACATCGATGCCTGAAGTTAAGGTCATTAATGTCACAAAGAAGTTTGGCGAAGGAAAAATTATTGCAGTAGACAATGTGAGCCTCCAAATTCAGGACAAAGAATATTTTTCTCTTCTCGGTCCAAGCGGTTGTGGAAAGACAACTCTGCTCAGGCTAATTGCTGGCTTAATCGAGCCAGACGAAGGAGAAATCTACATCGAAGGAAAACTTGTAAACAATGTTCCTCCTGAGGATAGGGGCATCGGATTTGTTTTCCAAACGTATGCATTGTTTCCTCACATGGACGTTTGGGACAACGTAACGTATGGGCCACGAGTAAAGGCTTGGGATGAAGGAAAAAGCGAAAGAGTTGGACGAGAGATGTTGGAAATGGTTAGGCTCTACGAGCGTGCAGATGCCATCCCCAGTGAGTTGAGTGGTGGAATGATGCAAAGAGTCGCCTTAGCCAGAGCATTGGCCGCTGGCGCCAAACTACTCCTACTAGACGAACCTCTAGGCGCCCTAGACGCCAAAATCAGACTTGAACTAAGACACGAACTAAGAAAACTTGTGAAAGACCTCGAACTAACCGCGATGCACGTTACCCATGACCAAGCAGAAGCCATGGTAATCTCTGACAGAATAGCGGTGATGAGGAAGGGAAAAATTTTGCAGGTTGGCACGCCACAAGAGTTGTATATGCACCCCGAGCATGTTTTTGTAGCCAATTTTATTGGCGAGTCAAATTTTCTTGAAGGCCACATTGTAAAAGTGGACGCGAAAGAAACAGTTATTGAGTTGCGTGGCGGCCTAGCCGTACACGCTTTAGACAAAACGAAGAAAGAAGGCGAACGAGTCGTCTTGGCGATTAGGCCTGAAACGTTTGAAATCGAGAAGGGACGAAAAAAGAAATTTAACGCGTTGTTTGGTCAGATTGAAAGGCTTAGATTCGAGGGCACAAACATCCGGTATGAGGTTAGACTTGAAAATGAAGACAGTGTGGTTGTTATTCGTCCGGCGTTAGTTGGCGAATGGTTTAACGCGGACGAGAAGGTTACGGTTAGTTTTCCCCAAGACAAGAGTTACGTTTTCACTTATCCAGCCAGAGGGTTAAGGGAGGAACTCGCTCTTGAGTGAGTTGTTAAAATGGTTTGAGAAGAGAAGAGAGGAAAAAGCCCTAACCATGACGCAGCACCACTTGGCAACAATTGTCAGCATCGTAGAAGACCTAGAGCGGGCAGTCAAAGCAGCGGCAAACAACGAGGAGAAGGAAATGAAACAATGCATAGACCGCGTAACCAAAGCCGAAAAAGAAGCAGACAAGCTGAGAAGAGAAATAATGGACGAGCTAGCTCGCGG
The DNA here is from genome assembly GCA_964618655.1 of uncultured Candidatus Bathyarchaeia archaeon. Classification (GTDB taxonomy): domain Archaea; phylum Thermoproteota; class Bathyarchaeia; order Bathyarchaeales; family Bathyarchaeaceae; genus CAZUFG01. The sequence goes on from CAZUFG010000001.1 coordinate 51,134, forward strand.
AGAACTACCGCCCGCCGACAGAGAAGACCTCATGCATCTTGTGAAACGAGTTGACATGGTGGCGGACTGGAGCCGAGAATCTACGCGTACGCTTAACGTCATGCCCATAAGGGAGGTGCCTGAAAACCTGAAAAAAGCGGGCGTAGACATGGTTGGAGGCCTCAAAGAATGCGCTTCTGCCCTCCGAAAATGTGTCAGCCGACTAGTGGACAAGCCTGAAGAAGCCTTGAAGGCGGCAGACGAGGTTGAGAGATTGGAGGAAAGAGTTGATGACCTTCACGAGAACGCTCGGCGACTGCTCGGCAGAGAATCTGCCATAAAGGCTGGGGTTGCGGTCTTAGTGAACGAACTCTTTGAAGCCATTGAGATGGCGTCTGACTGGTGCGAAGACGCCTGCGACCAAGTGAGAATAATCATAGTCCGAAGATAGTCTGGGCATGGGGAGGTGAAAAACATGGCAACGATCACGGTGGAGATATCTGAATTCCGCGGTAAGGATGGCGATGAAATGGTGAAAGAGTTAGCTGAGTTGCTGGAAAGCAAGGCAAACGCAAAAGTGAACGTCTCTAGCGGGGAGATTATTCTGAACTATGAAGAAAAGAAGAAGCCAGCTTCAAAGGCTTATGTTCGAGTGCTTCTCAGAAAATTTTTGCATAAAGCCGAACTGAAGGACAGGTTCCGTGTAATCGCTGGTAAAGAGAACGCCCTTATAATAAAAGAAAGGAAGCCAAGAGAGGAAGAAGAATAGGTCTTACTGGGCGTCCCTCCAAAAACTGCAAACGTCTACCTCACATCTACTTCTTCTTTTCGAGAGATTCCTGAACCTTTAAAAGATGATTTCTGGCCGTCCACGTTTTCTTGTATGCCTCGTGAAACTTGTTAGCCTCGATGCTGCTTCTTGCTTCTTTGAGTAGGTTTTTAGCGGAGGAAAGAGTGGGCTCGATTTCAACTTCCTTTGAGTGGGAAGACATCTTCCATGAAGAGGTTTCGATCTCGCCTTGATGCTGGATAGATAAGAGAAACAGTGCGTATTCTAATTCAGCGACGGCTCTCCAAACAAAACCAGCCACTTGTTTCTCGTCATTTTTCTCATACGCCTCAATAGAACTCTTGAGACTGCCCATCGCAGAAATGATGGCTGTAGATATTTTTTCTTGCGTCATCTTTTTCCCCAAGTAGTCTCAGAAGTTTTAAGTGGTGTATGTTTTAAACTTTTAGTTCAAGGGTTCTGTTGCGTAGGTGAGATTCGTGTTGCAAATTAAAGTTTGAAGATTTTCTGTTGTTGCAAACTGAGAGTTTTCGCTTGCTACAGCAGTTGCTAAAGAACTACCAAAGTTTTTCTATTTTTTCAATGAGCGCTTTGTTCTTTGAGATTTTCTTTTCGTAGTCAGTTTGAAGTGAAGAATACTTTGAAATTTGATTGCGGAAATATGAATTACTATTTTTAAGAAGGGCAATCAATGCTTTCCTCAGAGCGTCTCTGTCTTCTTCGTAAGCTCTCTTGAGAACCTTAGACAATCCATATGATAGCCCTATTGTATGTCGACCAGTTAGGTCATAAAACAAGTTATCTAATTCTGTTCTCGGTAAGATTAATGGGCTATAGTCTGCTGTAGAATATGTTTCTATGATGGTCTCGATAATCGGTTCCATAACATTACAAAATGTTAGTATCTATTTCAAGTTTTCTTTATGAGACTTAACCACTTATTTTCTCCGAGACCAAGGTCTAATCCCGACAGGCTTACCTTTCAACAGTAGCCTTACTCACGCCCGCCTCTTTCTCAACCCGTATGACATGCTCCGCCTTTTCCGCAAACGCCTCACTGTGGGTAACGGCGATTATCTGCTCAATAGCCTTCAAGCGAGAAATGGATTCGGCTAAGCGGTCAACTGAGCCGTCTTCCCTCCCCAAACTTTCGGTCGGCTCATCTAAGAGAAGCATAAAAAGTCCATGTCCAGTTCGGGACTGCATAATTAATTGGCCCAAGCCTATACGGTAGGCAAAGGCTAAGAGTGTTCGTTCCCCCCCTGAAAGGTTTATGACCTCTCTTTCGTAGCCTTCCTCGCTTCGAATGAGCGGCGAATAAGTCTCATCGATCTTGACGATTAGTATTGGGCCTGCCGCCCCAACGAGTCCGTCCAAGACTTGCTGAACCACACGTTCGAGGTAGGTAACGAACTCACTTCGCAGTTTAGGCTGGATGCTTCTGTAGGCGTTGCGTATGTCATCAACAACGTCCAATAACTTTTCAATCTTCTCCATTCGCTCAACTTTTTGCTGCGCATGGTCTAAGCGTTCTTTGAGGTCGTCCATCCTCAACGTTATATCTCTTTTTCGTCTTTCCGTCTCCACTAACCTAGATTTTAGAGTCGAATACTGTTCAAGGGCTGTGTCGCGAATTTTTCGAACAGATTCAAGCTCAGTAACATCAAACTTGCCTATTTCTAAACGTGTAGCGTTCAGTTGGTCCCGAACCTTTTTTTCTTGTCGTTGCTTATCGTCAAACTCTTCTGAAGTTTCGCTTAACCTAGTCTGTTCATTGGCAATTTGATCCTTTAGGTCCTCCATTCTAGGTGCAAGCAGTTGCAAGTTAGAGACGGCGAAGTTAACAACCCCACGCAACTTCTCCAACTCCTTAAGGTTATTTTGGAGTTCAGCCAGCCTTTTTTCATGTTCGGCGTTTTCTTCGTGAAGATGCTCAGTAAGACTCTTTTTGTAGTCTCCGGTTAATGGTTGGAGGCATAGTGGGCACTTGTTTTCGGCTGTGAGGCTAGAGATGCGTTTTTGAGAGGCTAAAATCTCCTTTTTGGTAGCTTCCTGATCGCCTCCGATGCTGGTCATTTGTTCTTCCAAAGAAACGAGAAATTGTTTCAGCTCTTCGAATGTTTGATTTGGGATTAGTCCAGTTTCTTGAAGCTTGTCTCGACATGCCTTTTCTTGGGTTTCTAGTGATTTTAAACGTTCCATTAGACTCTTAACTAAAACGTTCTTTCGTTCGGTTTCCTCTGCCAGTTTTGCGCAGGAATCTTCCAAGTTGACGAGGTTCGCCTGAAGTTGAGCCTCTTTTCTCCGCAACTCTTCAGTTTGTTTTCTCAGTTCCTCGAGGCTCTGAAGCCTAGAGGATGCCTCGTTTAAATTGGCCTCTGCTTGGATGATCTTTTTCCCCAAGTTTTCAAGTTCATTTTCGACCAGCGAAAATTCTTCAACTGCCTTATTATAGTCGCTTTGAAGCTTGTCCATCCCGACTACGTCTGAGTCACGTTCGTAAACGCCCTTCTCTGTTTTATAATCCCTTTGAAAATCAGCTAAATTGCCCCATGCAACCTCATAGTCTGAAAGCCCGAACAACTGATCCAGTTTTTTCTGGCGTTCTCGAGGAGTTACATCCAACAACTCTTTCAGATGTTCTTGCCGCACCCAAACAATTTCGCGGAAAAGATCTTTATCGAGACCAGTTATTGTCTTCAATTGCTCGGCAACTGCCTCGCTCTTTACGCTGGCAATCAGCTTTTCGCCTTCAAAAAGTTTAAGCTGTTCCGTGTCTTGGCTTATGCCCTTTCCCCGCTTTCGGAGAGCTCGCCAAATCGTGTAGGTTTTCGTGCCGAAGGTAAACTGAACGCCCACTTTACCGATATCGGTTCCTTCTCGTAGGAGATACTCATAGCTTCTTCCAATCGGGTCTCCGAATAGTGCGAAGTCTATGGCGTAGAGGACGCTTGACTTTCCGCATCCCATGCCTCCTACGAGGCAGTTGAAGCCTCCGGCGAAAGGAACGGTTGTTTTGACATGGGACCGGATGTTTTCCAGTTCAACGGTTTTAACTCTCATGAGAGAAAACACCCTCCAGTGTCTGCTTTACTTTGGCTTCATGCTTCATTGTCAACGGTTCGATGAGGTTAACAGCAAGCCTCGCAATTTTTTCAGCCTCTTCACGACTGTAACGTTCACAAAAAATCTCGAAAAAATATTCGAAAGCTTTCGTTTTGAGGTCTTTGAGTTCACCCTCAAAAATGGAACGAATCAATTCTTCGGGAACCTCTGTTTCCCTCAGCCAGAGAAGAGGATGCACAAGAAGCGCCTTTTCCGCAGCAGTCCTAATCTTGGTTAGGTCCACCTCGCCACGTCCAGTTTCGGCTGGCAACACCCCCTTCAGTATCGGAACAATAACCGCGCCCTCTTCATCCGCCTTCTTCACCATCTCAACAGCCATTTCCGTGATTTTGGCGGGAGTAGACCCACTAAAATCTTGGTCTAAAACAATGAAGTGACGTGGAGTTTCAAGCTTGATACGATGAAGCTCAGCAACTCCCTTCCGGTCCACTTCTACGTGGAAAAAGCCTTTGTGAACAAGGGCGTCCTCGTAGTTTACTGTCTCGGTGCAGCCACTATAGACGAGAAGCCCATTCTTGAAAGAATCTTTATATGGCATATGAACATGACCGCCTGCATAATAATTGAACCCGTCTGGGAGCATTTCAGGCTGAGCTTCTGCTTCCATCTGTGGAGGCTTCACACGAGGAATGTCTAATGCCATATGGAAGACAAAGATATTAAATAGGGAAGGATCAGGTGTTGGCTTGTTCTGCTCTAGAAAAACAGGCAAGTCTTCCTCAGTTCTTCCACGGGTTCGGAAGTTTGGAACCCCATAAACATAGCAGCCCTCCTTTCGCCAAGAGGCACCTTCGTGACGGGGTAGATAACGAATCAAGCCAGCGCTGTCCAACGGATTCAGGATTGTACCCGTAATCACGTTCGGGGCAGAGTCGTGGGAACCGTCAACCGTTAGTACGGGTATTCCAGCGTCTCTCAGCCTCCTAAAGTGAGTTACGGCATTTTCAAGCGTGACGTTTGAGGGGCGAGCGTGCTGAAACAAATCCCCTGCGATTATCATAAAATCTGGTTTCAACTCAATGGTTTTATCTACTACTTCTCCGAATGCGGTGTTGAAGTCTTCACGTCTAGCATCTAAGTTATACTGGACATATCCCAGATGCAGGTCAGCCACGTGGACGAAACTGAAGGGTTTCATCGTTTTCCTCCATTTTCCCCTTTTATTTACACTAGTTAACTTTTCAATTTTTATTGGGTTTGGTTGCTTTTTAAGGGTGGGTATTCGAAAATAGCTTTTCCGCTTCCATCATTGTAAACGATTTTGAATTCTGATACTGAATTGAAAATTTAAATGAAAAGTATTTTATGCAACCTTAATAGAAATTACTTATAGAAATGAATTAGAGCGGGTTGGATTTGGTTAAGGAAACGATGTTTAGGCTGTTGTTCGAGTTGACGAAGAACTCGAAGAGAAGTGATAGAGAGATTTCAAAAACTCTCCATCTTTCACAGCCAACCATCACCAGGATGAGAAAACAACTTGAAAAAATGGGATACATCCAAGAATACACCATCATACCTGACTTGGCAAAAATCGACCTAGAAATCATAGCCTTCACATTCCTGAATGTTCACAGAGAACACGAAACATACGCTCCGTGCCTCAAATGGGTGGAAGAAAACCCACACGTTTTGCTGGCGGCTGGTGGTGATGGACTGAATAGAAACTGTGTGATGATGTCCGTGCACAAGAACTACACGCAATTCTCTGAGTTTATGTCAGAGTTTAGAACGAAGTGGGGCGCCCACGTATCCGACATCGGAAGCTTCTTAATCAGCGCGAAAGGCACATTGCCAAAACGCTTTTCCTTCAAGTCCTTAGGCAACATAAAACGCTAACTCAGAAAACACACGAGTAGCAGTAGAAGCCCCATGGCTCAGCCTTTCTTCCATTTGCCTTATGGAAAATCATTTTAGATTAACTAGCGTCTTAAGTGTGAGGCGGCTTAGGCTTGAAGCGACAATATCCTACGCAACCCATCGTAGGCGTCGGGGCAGTCATTCTCCATGAAGGCAGGATGATTCTCGTCAGGAGAGGAGTAGAACCTGGAAAAGACCAATGGAGCATCCCAGGCGGAGCCGTAGAACTCGGAGAAAAAATTCGAGACGCAGTCCTTCGAGAGGCAAAGGAAGAGAGCGGATTAGACATAGAAATAATTGTGGATAGGCCGATGGATGCGGTAGACAGCATCTTCAAAGACAAAAACCAACATTTAGAATATCATTATGTGCTAATGCAGTTTCTGGCTCGACCAAAGAGTGGAACCCTAAAACATGGGGGTGACGTCTTAGACGCCAAGTGGGTTCCGCTTGAAGAAGTGGAAAAATATGATTTGACTACGAGTTTCCGTGCATTTTTCAAAAAACACAAGAACGAATTAAAAGATTTTAGTCGCCATGTGTGAAGAAGAGCCTCGTTTTTCCCATCGTCTGAACGTTGAGGGCCTTAACCTTAACAACCATGGGATAGTCCTTCACCGCCTTTCCGAGAATGAGACAATGATGCGGCGGAAGGTCTCTCGCGATTAGTTTCACGGATTCTGCGTCCACTTTGGCTGCGCGGGACACTGCTTCAAGGTCATGCTCGTTTGTGAAGTTGAAGAGGAAGATGTTGTCGGCTTGGCGGTAAATGTTTTCCCGTATCGTGTCAGGCTGGTTCGTCACGAAGGTGGTGAAAACCCCGAAGTGCCTCATTCTTGTCACGATGTCGTCCCAGTAGGTTTCACGAAGGTAGAGATGAGCCTCCTCCGCAAATAGAAATACAGCCTTCACCTTGCGTTGGGTTAAGAGCTCCACGAGTTTTCCAAGAGTATACTCCACAACGACTTGTCTGTCAATGGACGACGTGTCTTGAAGGTTTATGACCAACGCCCCGCCGCTACGGATTGTTTGAAAAATTTCTTCCAGACTCGTTGCCTCTTCGGGGTTGTCAGTAAAAAACCCAGAATTTAATAGGCTGTAGTAACGAGAAAAAAGCGCGTCCCGAACATGTTGATTGCACTTCCAGTTTCGGATGGCTTCGCCCAGCCCACGCATGGTGAGGACGCCTCGCTCGTTCAGGAACCTCCATATCTGTCGAAACTCTCGGGCAGAGGTTCCGGGCAGATTGAGTGCGTGAAAAAGAATGTTCAACATCACGCGTAGGTCCATCTGGGCAAGCGTCACTTTGAAGTTGGCGCCCGGACTGAGCATGTGAACCTTGTCGTAGTATTCGTTTTTCTCTCCGTTTGAGGCTAAGCCTAGGCTTGTGTATTCGCCGTTGAGGTCTAGAACCACGACTGGCGCGCCGTAGTCGACGAGCCCCAAAACGAGAAGTTTAGAAAGATGAGACTTTCCAGTTTCTTTCTTTCCAGTTACGATGTTGAGCTTTCCGTCCAATGCCCGAGCGTCCATAGTTAGTATAGATGCCTCCTTGGTTTCGCCTAGTTCGATTGGAAGGTCTCGGCTGGTCTTTGTGAGAGCCAATAGGGAGGCTACTGGAAGCTTTTTTATGTTAGACTGAGAACGGGACGGAAGCCAAGAACTGTTCACGCTAAGCCCTCCGTCTTGGATGGTTCCTCGAATCTTGCAGATCAGCAACTGTGCGTCCTGGATGTAGGTTATGTGCGAGGCTATTTCTAGAGGGTCGAAGTCCTCGCCGCAGACATGCTGCTCGTCCCCTGAGTCTCGAAGCAACTCTTCCAAGATACCTGGGATGTTGGCGAATTGAACGTCAACAACCTGCGCGATCAAGCCCTTGCCCACTTTCGGGTCTTCGATGAGCAGATAATCTCCCTTCTCTGGGTCCTCGTTTGGAAAGCTTAAGATTTGAACGGTGTTGCCCTCTTTTCTGTACAGCCGCATAGGATTATTCCTCTGGTCCTTTGCC
>CAZUFG010000002.1:0-46329 GCA_964618655.1 uncultured Candidatus Bathyarchaeia archaeon
AATCTGCCCTCTTCCCAATTTCTATGGAGCCTATTTGCTTGTTCCACAAAAGCGCTTTGGCGCCTTCGATTGTTGCCATGCGTAGCACCTGCTCAGCAGATAATAACGTCGGGTCTTTGCGAACTCCTTTATGCAGAAGAGCCGCAACTTTCATGATTTCAAACATGTCGGAGGCGTTGTTTGAGCAGGGGCTGTCAGTGCCTAAGGCAACGGTTACTCCAGCCTTTTCTAGGGCGGGCACTGGGCTAACGCCTGAACCCAGCTTAAGGTTTGAGACTGGGTTGTGGGAAACCTTGGCGTTTCGTTTTTTGAGGATTTCTATGTCGTTTTGGGTGAGGGACACGCAGTGGGCTGCGACTACATCGTTTCCTAACACGTCTAGCGAGTCTAAGTATTCTATTATTCCGCCCTTGAAAGAAACGTTGAAGGCTTCTTTAACTTTCTTGGGCTCGTCTTCGGTTTCGGCGATGTGTGTGTGCCAAATAATTGGTGCCTCAGATGAGCCGTATTTCTGGTTGAGTTCGCTGGCGACTGTCCTAAGTTCTTTCATGTAGTCTGGGCTGACTGTGTAGGGAGCGTGTGGGTCTACGCTTGTTCGGATGAGTCCGTCAGCCTTATTGTGCCAGTCGTGGGCTAGGGTTCTCAGCGCCTTAACGTCATCGTTTTTTCTCCAAGAGAAACAGACGTGTCCGACTATGCCGCGTAGTCCAGCCTCGCTGAGGGCTTGGGCTTCGTTTCCTTCTGGCGTGTAGTGGTACATGGTGTTGACGGTTGTTGTTCCGCCCATGATGGATTCGGTGGCGGTTAGCAGGGCGCCCACGTAAACGTCGTGTCCGCTCATGTGTTTTTCTATGGGCCATATCCATTTTTCCAGCCATTCTCTGAGTGGGATGTCGTCGGCGTATCCTCGTAGTAGGCTCATGGCTGCGTGCTGATGTGTGTTCACGAGTCCTGGAATGACAACCTTCCCTTTTGCGTTGATTCGTTCGTAGCCAGAGTATTTTCGTTTCAGCTCGGCGGTTTTGCCTACGTCGCCGATGCAGCTGTTTTCGATGACGACTGCTCCGTCGTGGATGATTCCTTCTGGGCTCATGGTGATGATGGTTCCGTCGTGGATGAGTATGTTCATTATAGGCGTTTCTCCAGTCTTTAGCTGGCTGAAGGTTTGGTTATAAAATTTGAGGGGCTGTATCATGTAAAGTTTTAACTTTTGCTGTGATAGTCAACTAGGGAGGAAGCCATACGTATGTTAACGTTACGAGTGGACAAATTGGCGAAGTATCTTTCTTCAGTTTACGGGAAAGACGTGGTGATCCGGTCTGTTGGAGAGTTGGGCAAGAAGAAAGCAAAGCCGAGCAGAGAATTGAAGGGCTTTGGTTACGGCGTTCCCTACCTCATCGAGTTCGTGGTTGGCAGAGAAAAGAAAAGCGTGGTTCTTGAAACCATGCGTCCCGGCGGGTTTGGGCACGATCATTTTTCGGATAGGGCTCAGGTTTTGATTTGGCAACACTCCGCCTTCAATAGTTTTCCTAGGCATGTACGTTCTGTGGATGTGGGTGCGTTTTCTAAGGATGGAGGCTTGAAGTCGGTTGGTGATTGTGGCGAGTTTTTTATCGTTACTGAGTTGGTGGAGGGGCAACTGTACCATCTGGATTTGGACAGGATGAGGCAGGAGAGGCGTCTAACCCAGTTGGATATGGACCGTTGTCAGACGCTTTCAGATTTTATTGCGGAGGTTCATGCTGTGAAGAAGACGGCGCCAGAACTTTATGTGAGGCGTATACGGGACTTGTTGGGGCATGGGGAAGGCATCATGGGTTTAACGGACAGCTACCCTTCTGGGCTTGAATACGTCAGTGAGCAGGACTTATGTGAGATTGAAAAACAATGCGTGGAGTGGCGGTGGAGGATTGGGCGTCGCTATGCTCGTAGGCTGGCAAGGGTTCATGGAGACTACCATCCCTGGAACGTTTTGTTTCGGGAGGGCGTGGATTTCACGGTTTTGGACCGTAGCCGGGGCGAGTGGGGTGAGCCAGCCGACGACGTGAGCGCCATGACCATTAACTATGTTTTCTATTCGTTGCAGACTTTTGGACGGCTGACTGGACCGTTTGAAACCCTGTTTAACCAGTTTTGGGAGAATTATTTGGAGAAGACGGGTGACGAAGAAATGCTTGGGGTGATACAGCCCTTCTATGCTTGGAGAGGACTCGTCGTAGCCTCGCCAGTCTGGTATCCAAACCTAAGCTTAGATGTGCGCCGAAAACTTTTCAACTTCATTAAGAATGTGCTCAAAACAGAACAACTAAACCTGCATGAGGTCAACTCATACATTAAAGGGTAAACGGTTAAGATGGTAATCTCCTTACATTTTTAACTTTCTCAATTAAGGCAAAAATCTGGATACAATATCTGGTATCTGGTCAAAATCTGTATAACCCTCAGTTTTTATCTTCATCTCATTTTTAAGAGTGCGTATCATAGAAGAGATCCACCTTGGAGGTCGTTTTCTATGTCGGTCTGTAGGAGCAGCCCATACGATGAGTAACTTCACGCAATAGTCACGAACTCTTTCAATTTCCATGAGTTGCCCTGCTTCTTCTGTAACATCAATTATTGCATACCTGCAAGTGTGCAACAACATTAGAGAATGATGATGAATCCACTTACCTGGAATGTAGACCTCATCAGCTATAACCGGAGTTAAGCCCTTAAGTATTGCAGCATTTCTAATCTCATTCAAGTTTGGTCTCTGCCTAGTAAAATTTCCCCCAATAAACACTCGTTTTTCCCACGGTTGGGGGAATCCTAATGGTTGCTTCTCAAAAATGACAGGTCTTTCAATAGTTTGAGAAAGGATGTTGTGAGCGTCAAAGTTAAGTCTCTCGGTAACTTCATTCAACATCTCTTCGGGGTCACAAATGTTCCTCCACAAGCCTGCTGCTTTTTTCTCAGCTGCAAGGCGTTTGATTTCACCTAAGATTTTTAATTTTACGCGGAAGAAATCTCTAAGTACATTTGCTGCGGGATATCGATCGATTTCATCTTCTTCCGTATAGTTTACATTTAAAGAGTCTTCTACATAAGCCAGAATAACAGAACGGATAGCCTCCTCCATCTTGTCTCTTTGAGGTATAAGACAAATTCCGATCATGTGGAGTGGACCACCTTTATGAATGGGGCGATCTATAGCGGACTGAATTTGTATGAGTCGTTCTAGCTCTTGTCTGTAGATACGTTCAGCATCTGTATATTTCCGTGTGAGCCATTTCAACAAAGCATTCTGGTCCAGCCTTGAAATTTCATCACTGTAGTTTGGAGGGATACTTCGGTCGATAGGTTCTACGGCGCTCATTTTTATCATCTCTACATTTCTTTTTTATTGATAATGTTTAAGAATTGTGTACGTCAAGAACTGGTTTGCGAATGTAGTTTACGTTCATAACATCTCAAAGCTTCTTTACAATGATTTCACTATAACTATAAATTTAGATTAGACTTGAACGTATTTCTGACTCGGGAAGGACTGAAAAATAATGGCTCAAAAGAGCGGTTGGTGTGTTTGGGTTACTGGCTTGCCAGGCAGCGGTAAGTCCGTTGTCGCTGAGGCTCTGCTTGAAAAGTTAAAGGCTAAAGGCATTCAAGCCAGAATCGTTTCTTCTGACATGCTCCGTAAGGTTGTGACCCCTCAACCCACATACAGCCAAGACGAGCGTGACATGGTTTACAACGCCCTCGTACTAGTAGCCAGACTCATAACACTGAAAGGCTTCAACGTCATAATCGACGCAACTGGCAACCTTAGACGCTACCGAGACCAAGCCAGAAAACTGATCCCACGCTTCATAGAAGCCTACATCCGATGCCCCTTAGAAATCTGTATTCAACGAGAGACCAAACGAGGAAAAACATTCATGGCACCCAAACAAATCTACAAAAAAGCCCTAGAAGGAAAGGCGCCCACAGTCCCAGGCATAGGCGCACCATACGAAGAACCTAAACACCCCGAAGTAATCGTAGACTCCGACAAGCTAAGCCCAAACGAGTGCGCCCAAAAAATCCTAGAAGCCATCCAAAAACGCTTCCTCTCCAAAACCTAACCACTATATCTCTCAACCTCATATTTGCAGCATATTAGGATCATGTATGGGATGGTCTAGGGGCGTGTGCGCGTGTCTGAAAAGCCCGCATACTCTTGCAAAAATTTTAAGTCTTCTCCAAACATAACAACCAAACAAAACTATAGAAAAAACTTCCATCCAGCTAGAGCTGACTACAATGAGCCGAGTCATGGTTATTGTTGGCACGAGACCCGAAATCATAAAAATGGCTCCAGTCCTCCGAGCCTTACAGAACTACTCCATCCCACACGTTTTCGTTCACTGTGGACAACACTACGACTACAACATGAGCCAACAATTCATCGAAGAACTCGACCTACCCAAACCAGACTACGGCTTCAAAGTCCGGGCCTATTCGCCTGGGCATCAAACCGCACGAATCCTCACCATCATCGAAAAAGTCGTCAAGGAAGTACAGCCTAAACTTGTGCTCGTAGAAGGAGACACAAACGGTGTGTTAGCCTCCGCCCTAGCAGCCGTAAAACTTAACGTTCCAGTCGGCCACGTAGAAGCAGGCCTAAGAAGCTTCGACTTGCGCATGCCAGAAGAACACAACCGACGCCTAACAGACCACATATCCACATACCTGTTTGCACCCACAGAAAACGCCAAAGAAAACCTAAAAAACGAAAACGTGTGGGGCAAAATTTACGTAACAGGCAACACGGTCATCGACGCCGTGCTCCAACACCTACCAATCGCCGACAAAAAATCCGAAATCCTAAAAAACATATGGTTCAAACGATACGCGCTCGTAACAGCCCACCGAACAGAAAACGTAGACGACCCAACCGTGTTAAAAAACTTCACCGAAACTTTCCTCGAGGCACCCATACCAATCGTGTATCCAATCCATCCAAGAACCCGAAAAAGACTACGCCAACAAAAAATCTTGAGAAAGCTGTCCTCATCAGAAAACGTACAAATCCTCCCACCATTAGGCTATTTCGACTTCCTCTCACTCATGAAAAACTGCGAAATGATGCTCACCGATTCCGGAGGACTACAAGAAGAAGCCACAGCACCGCTCCTAAGAAAGCCAGTTTTGGTCATTAGGCTCTCCACAGAACGACCCGAAGCCGTAAAGGCAGGATTCGCCGAAGTCGTAGGGGTAGAAAAAGACAAAATCCTAGCAGCCATGGAACAAGCCCTAAACGAAAGAAACAACCTCCCAGCAATTTCACCTTTCGGAGACGGCGCTGCCGGAAAAAGAATAGTCAACATTTTAACAGAAGAAATCCGCCTGTAAATGGCAGCCTAAACCAAACCCAAAACAAACACTTTCTCCAAAACAAAACCCAAAACAAACCCAGTTCACACCCGCTGGGCTAGACCCCCCTCTACCTCTCTCCAAAAATTTTCACACACGGAAAACCATATAAACAACCGCACTTCTGTTGATTTGCACAGTTGGTGAAAAACCGTGCCCAAATGGGGCTACTCAATAACAGAACTAGACCCAGAAAAAACCGTCAAAGCCAGCGGCCGAGAACTTAGAATATCCCATAAAGCAGCCAGAGAAGTATGCAAAACAATAAAAGGAATGAAACTCGAAGAGGCCAAAGGCTTTCTATTAGGGGTTATTCAAAAGAAAAAAGCTGTCCCCTATCGCCGATTCAAAAAGAAGACCCCCCACAGGCACGGAATAGAAAAAACCTACGCAGGCAGATACCCAGTAAAGGCGGCGCAAAAAATTCTAAACGTGCTGGAAGGCGCTGAAGCCAACGCTGATTTTAAAGGGTTTGACACTGAGAGGCTTAGGATAATTCACGCTTCTGCTTATCCGGGAATGAAGATTAAAAGGTTCCAGCCAAGAGCATTTGGAAGAATGAGTCCCCGTTTTCAAATACTCTGCCACGTAGAAGTTGTTTTAGAACAGACCGAAGGTGGAGTATAATGTCTGTTATCAAACATTTCGTAGGCGAATCGGTAAAAAAAGCTGAAATTGACGAATTTTTACGAAACGAGTTTGAGAAGGCTGGATATGGCGGAGTAGACATAACAAAAACTCCGCTAGGCACCCACGTGGTCATTTATGCCATGCGTCCGGGCTTAATTATTGGGCGAGGCGGAGAAACCATAAAAGATTTGGCCAGAGTACTCGAAGAAAAGTTTCAGCTTTCTAACCCACAAATTTCTGTGGCTGAAATTGAGGTTCCCGAATTTAACGCGTATGTCATAGCCGCCCGCGTCACCTCAGCCCTAAAAAGAGGCGTACACTTCAGAAGGGCAGGATTCTGGGCCTTAAACCAAGTTATGGAGGCAGGAGCCTTAGGCGCTGAAATTATAGTAAGCGGAAAACTGCGGACTGACCGCGCCCGACACGAAAAGTTTCAGGCGGGATATCTGCCAAAAAGCGGGGACCCTGCCATAAAATACATTAGAAGAGCCGAGTTAGCTGTTCAACTGAAGCCTGGCATTTATGGAGTCAAGGTGCGAATAGTACCGCCTACCGCGGATTTTCCTGACCGCGCGCAAGTTTTTGAGGAAATTCCGAAAGTCACGGAGGAGAAGGTAACTGAAGAAGTAGAGACTAAGCCACAACCTAAAAAAAGAGAGACAAAAGGGGCAAAGGAGAGGGCGGAAACTGCAGAGGCTAAAGAAACGGCGGAAACGGAAGAGGCCAAGAAAACTTTGAAGATCGGGGAGGCAAAGGAATAATATGCCAATTTTACGGGTTAAGGACATTCGGTCAATGTCTTCTGAGGACCGCAGAAAAAAGCTCACAGAACTACGCACAGAGCTTGCGCGACTAAAAACGACGGTTAAAGCGGGCGGAGCAATTGAGAATCCCTCTCGCTTAAGAGAGCTTCGTAAGGCAGTTGCCCGCATCCTCACCATCGAAAACGAAGAGAGGCGTGTGGAGGAGAAGAAGAAATGAAAGTCACGCCTGCTATACTTCAACACGAGTTCATCGGGCTTCACGCTAAAATTGTAAGGAGTTCGCATTGTAATTATGTGGGCATCGAGGGCAGAGTGACTGACGAAACCCGCAACACTTTCAAAATTCTTCATGAAAATAGGGAGAAAATTGTCATAAAGAATACGGCTGTTTTTAACTTCACTTTGCCAGATGGAACAGTTTTAGAAATCGACGGGAAAGCCATCATTGGAAAGCCTGAAAATCGAATCAAGAAACGGGTTAGGAGGTGCTGGTAAATGGCGGCTCTCCCATTGAAAAAGCCAAAGAAAACCTGCGACGACAAAAATTGCCCCTTTCATGGGAGTCTTCCCGTTAGAGGGCGCGCGTTAGAAGGAGTTGTTGTTAGCGCCAAGATGGATAAAACCGTCGTGGTGCGGCGTGACTATTTAAATTATGTGCCGAAATTCAAACGTTACGAACGGAGGCGTAGCCACATATCGGCTCATAATCCTCCATGCCTTGGCATAAAAGAGGGCGACCAAGTTAGAATTGCGGAATGTCGCCCACTCAGCAAAACCGTTTCTTTTGTAGTTGTCGAAAAACTTGGAGGAGCATAGAGTGGCGGCGAGAGCCAAAGGGCGTGCCTTAATTGCTCATGGAATGATTGGCCAGAGGCCTAAGATTTCAAGCGGCTTGTTAGCTGGCTCTGTTGTTAAGTGTGCTGATAATACAGGGGCTAGGGCACTTAGAATTGTTCAGGTACTAGGGTACAAAGGGCGGTTGAGGCGTGTTCCTAAGGCAGCCGTTGGAGATATGATTGTTACTTCGGTGAGAAAAGGAACGCCAGACATGAGGAAGAAAATGTTTAAGGCTGTTATTGTTCGGCAGAAGAAGCCATATCGACGTGCTGAGGGAGTCTGGGTTCAGTTTGAGGACAACGCAGCCGTCATAATGACTGCGGAGGGGGAGATGCAGGGTTCAGAGATTCGAGGACCCGTGGCAAAAGAGGCGGCGGAACGATGGCCGAGAATAGCTAGCGCCGCAAGCATCATCGTGTAAACGAGGGACTTACGTGAAAGCAACTAAACCTAGGAAACAGCGGAAAAAACTGTATCAGGCCCCGCTTCATGAGCGGTATAAACATTTTTCTGCGCCTCTCTCGCCTGAATTAAAATCCTCCCAAGGTGCCAGTTCAGTTCCTGTGAGGACTGGCGACACGGTTCGAGTTTTGAGGGGAGACCGTAAAGGCTTGGAGGGAAAGGTTACAAGGGTTGACCGAACAGAGTATAGAATTTTTGTTGAAGGGGTGACCCGAGAAAAAGTGGATGGAACCAGCATAACGGTTCCAGTTCATCCGTCAAAAGTCATGATTACCCGTCTCAATCTTGACGACAAATGGCGAAGGGAAATATTAAAGAGAAAAGGTGTTGGCAAGAAGGTCGAGTTGCCTGAAGAAGAGGTAAAGGAAGAAGAGAAACCGAAGCCGAAGGAAAAAGAAAAGAAACCGAGGAAACGCAAAACCGCCAAGAAGGAGTCTGGAGGAGCCTAATTTGGGGAGAAAAGGTGGAAGAAGGCATCTAAAGCGAAAACCAGCGCCGAAGTTTTGGCCCATTCATAGGAAGGAGGCTGTTTGGACTGGTAAGCCGAAGCCCGGGCCTCACCCGATTTCGAGATGTATACCCTTAACGCTTCTCATTCGTGACATGCTGGGGTTCGCAAAAACGCGGAAGGATGTCAAGGCAATAGTTTCCCAAGAAAAGATAAAGGTCGACGGAAAAGTTCAGCGAGAAATACTCTTTCCGACTGGCTTGATGGATGTAGTCTCTATACCCGAAGCTGAAAAAGCCTATCGAGTCTTACCTTCTGAGAAAGGATTGTTTCTCCATCCAATTGGTAAGGAAGAAGCGGAATTTAAGTTATGTCGGATTGAGAATAAGAAAGTGGTAAAGGATGGTCATGTGGAGCTTAATCTTCACGACGGAAGAAACTTGCTCATTCGAGTGGAGGATCCTAAAAAGCCCAAAGAAGACGTTTATCAAACGTTGAATACGTTGAAGATGCGTGTCCCTGACCAAGAAATTGTTGGATACGCCAAGTTGGCTGAAGGTGCTCCAGCAATGATTGTTGAAGGCAAGAATGCAGGGAAGTACGGCAAAATTGTTTCTGTTGAAGAACGGCCAGGCCAAAAACGTAGGGACTCGCTCGTCACCATAGAGGATAAGAACGGAAACCGTTTCCAAACAATTCTAGACTTTGTTTTTGTCCTCGGCGAAGCAGAGCCCCTCATCTCTTTACCGGAGGCTGACTAGTTTGTCAGAAGAGGAAATTCGCAAGAAATGGGCTGAAAACCCAATGCTTAAGCCCAGAATTGAAAAGGTAATCGTCAACATTTCTGTGGGTGCGTCTGGAGAGCCCCTTGAAAAGGCAACTAAAGTCCTCAAGCAATTAACGGATCAGGAGCCATGCAAGCGAAAGGCAAAGAAGACCATACGGGATTTTGGAATTCACAAGGGCGAACCAATCGCTTGTCTCGTAACTCTACGAAGAAGTAGGGTAGTAGATTTTCTTAAGAAAGCCTTTCATGCGGTTGACAACAAGATTTCGAAGGATTGTTTTGATCGGTATGGCAACTTTTCTTTTGGCATTAAGGAGCATATAGAAATTCCGGGCACGAAGTATACGCCGGAACTTGGCATATTTGGAATGGATGTTTCAGTGGCTCTCTGCAGACCCGGATATCGAGTTAAGAAGCGGCACCGCGCTAAGTCGAGGGTTGGTTTGCGTCACTTGTTAACGCCTGACGAGACCATGGTATTTATCAAAGACGAGTTTGGAGTTAACATCGCTGAAGAATAAGGTGACTCGCTTGGCAAAGAAGGAAACTAAAAAAGAACGAAAATTTGGTAAGGGTAGTCGACCATGCAGACGATGTGGGTCATATGGACCTGTTATTCGTCGTTATGGGCTGAACTTGTGTCGTCAATGCTTTAGGGAGATGGCCAAAAAGTTAGGTTTTAAAAAATACCAGTAAAGGAGGCTGATGATGACTTGACTATGATGGACACCCTCGCAAACGGGCTGACAACAATTCTGAACAATGAGTTGAGAAACAAACGTGAATGCGTGATCGGTCCAGCCTCGAAACTGTTGGGACGAGTTTTGAGAGTAATGCAACTAAACGGTTACGTGGGCGAGTTTGAATTCATAGATGATGGACGTTCTGGAAAGTTTAAGGTCCAACTCCTCGGTCGGGTAAACAAGTGTGGTGCCGTAAAGCCTCGCTACTCTGTGGGTTCTAACGAGTTTGAACCTTGGGAGAAACGTTTCCTTCCTTCCAGAGATGTCGGCCTTCTTGTGCTTTCTACTTCTAAGGGAGTGATATCTCATCGGGAGGCTAAGGACAAGAAAATTGGGGGACGACTTCTGGCGTTTGTCTATTAGGGTGAGTTGGAATGCGGGCCATAGAAGCTGTGAAATCTATCGAAATTCCAGAAGGCGTGGAGGTTCAAGTAGAGCGGAGAATCGTTACTGTTAAGGGCGAAAAAGGAACATTGAAGCGAGATTTTTCCCATGCTCCTATTTCCATCGAATTAGAAGGGCGCGCAGTCAAAGTTTTGGCTGACTGGCCTAGAAAAAAGGAAACAGCACTAGTAGGAACAATCGGTTCACACATTCAGAACATGATAATCGGAGTCCAAAAAGGCTTTACTTACAAACTGAAAATTGTGTTCTCTCACTTTCCTATATCCGTGAAGGTTATGGAAAGAGCCGTAGCCATAGAAAACTTTACTGGAGAACGGAATCCTCGCATAGCCAAAATCATGGGCGACGTTAAGGTCGTGCCAAAAGGCGAAGACGTAATCGTTCAAGGAATCAACATCGAGGACGTCAGTCAAACAGCCCTAAACATCGAAAATGCGACCAAGGTTAAGGCTAAAGACCCCCGAGTGTTTCTTGATGGCATCTACGTCTATGAGCGACATGAAGGAATGGAAGGATGAAACGCAAAGAAAAGCTGGAGACTCCCCCTCAAACTAAAGAACACGCCCTAAAACTGCGAAAAAGCATCAAGAGTAAAAAGCCTGATTTTCAGCGGGAGGAAGGCTGGCGGTACAAACGACTAAAAAGAAGCTGGAGAAGAGCACGTGGCCTAGACAGCAAAATGCGGAAAAAGTTCAGCGGCTGGCCCAAATCTGTCGAGATTGGTTACAGAGGCCCAAAAGAGGCGAGGAATCTTCATCCTTCAGGGTACGAGGAGGTTTTAGTGCGAACTCTTGACGACATTGCGAAAGTTGACCCGAAAATACAAGCAATAAGAATTGCTCATGATGTTGGAGCGAGAAAGCGCGTTGAGCTTTTGGACAGGGCTAAGGGTAGGAAGATTCACATTTTGAATCCAAGAGAAGTGAAAGAAGAGGTCATTGAAGAAGTCGCGGAAGAGGCAGAGAAGGAGAAGGCTGAAGTCAAAGAAGTGGAGAAAGAAGAAGGAGAAAAGAAAAGTTGAGCCTCAGAAGTCAACGTCGTCTAGCCGCCCAAATTCTTAAGGTGGGTGAAGGCCGAGTCTGGATCGACCCCGATCGAACAGAAGATGTTGAGGCGGCGATTACAAGAGAAGAAATACGAAGACTGATTCATGAAGGCGCTATCCAAAGTCGTTCTGAGAAGGGAATAAGTCATGTCCGTGCAAATGTGAGACATGAAAAAAGAAAAAGAGGCCTAAGAAGAGGGCCAGGCCTAAGAACAGGGACTTCCGGAGCTAGAGTTTCCAAAAAGCGGGCTTGGATTCAAAAGATTCGCCCGCTACGGACGAAACTGCGAGACTTCAAGGAAGGTCATGCGATTACAGAAAGCGCGTACCGTCGACTTTATAGTATGGCGAGTAGCGGGGTGTTTGAATCTGCTGCTGACCTAGAGCGTTACATTAAAGCTCATGGGTTGTGGAGGAAACGCTGATGGCAACTGGTCCGAGTTATAGGGTTCCTTACCGAAGACGAAAAGAGGGAAAAACCGATTACCAGCAGAGAAAGGCGCTTATCCTGTCTAAGTTGCCTCGGATAGTAGTTCGAGGTTCTCTTAGGCATATAAGTGCCCAAATTGTTAAGGCCAAGACGACTGGCGACGAGGTCATTGCTTCAGCCAACTCAGGTCAATTGACGAAAACTTATGGTTGGAAGGGCGGCTGTGGTAACCTTTCTGTAGCCTATCTAACCGGGCTTTTATGCGGTCATAGAGCGGTTGCGCATGGCGTAAAAAAGGCGGTTCTGGACATTGGTTTGCAGTTGCCTTCCCGAGGTGCCCGAGTTTTCGCTGTTTTGAAGGGCGTTCTTGATGCTGGTGTGGTGGTTCCTCACGAGAAAGAAATGTTGCCAGACGAAAAAAGAGTAATGGGGCAACACATTGTTGATTACGCAAAGAAGCTTTCATCAGACCAAGAGGCTTATCAGAAAAAGTTTTCCAAGTATTTGGCTAGGGATTTGCGTCCCGAACAACTTCCAGAACATTTTTCTGCTGTGAAGGAAAAGATTGTGGGCGATTTCAAGGGCAAGTAACAATTCTGTAGAATCTGTATTCTATGTTTTGAGTTTCAAGTCGTAAAACTTACCTATCATTCTCTCGTAGAAGTTTTGTTTAAGAAAAGGGGACGGATCAAACTGGCTTTCAGAGAGTATCTTCACGAAAAGGCGGAGGAGTCGAGGCATAACGAAACTCTCGGATATCTGATCGCCATCATGGGTTCTGTCTTCTTGGTTGGGGGAATACTTGAAACAGTCATGACAGCTCCGAACCCGAAGTGGTTTTTATTTTTCCCTTATGAAATAAGCACTCATCCGTACAGCCTTTTGGGGCTATCTCTTACGGTCATTGGCATAGTGTTGCTTCTTCTCGGAATAGTCATAAGCATCCACTATGCGTTAGAAAGATCATGGTACATGAGTAAGCTAAAAGAGGCGCACACGATAGAGCAAGAAAAGCTACGATACGAATCACCACAGCAAAAAGAAATCTGACGTAAGAGATTTTCAGGAGTCTCCGTCTGTAATTTTGGCGTAAATCGTCATCTAAGAATTTTGTTCTCTTAAACTGTAAGCGAAACGGGAACTACAGATAAACTTAAAAATGTTGAATCATTAAGCATTAGGAGCCGGATAAACATGGAACAGTTAAACAATGTTTCCTCATTCATGGAGGAGAAAGCATGACATCTGCCGAGGAAAGGGTAGAAGGCTGGAAGCCACGCACGAGACTTGGGAAAATGATTCAGGAGGGGCGCATCTCCTCCGTAGACGAAGTATTTGCAGAAGGGCTTAAAATACGTGAGCCTGAAATAGTAGATGTCCTCCTTCCTGAACTCCAAGAAGAAGTTATTAACATTAACCTAGTTCAAAAACAAACAGACGCAGGCGAAAAATCAAGATTTAAAGCCATAGTTGCGGTTGGAAACCGTGACGGCTACATTGGCTTAGGCGCAGGAAAGGCCAAACAGGTGCGTACCGCTATTGAGAAAGGTGCCGCGAACGCCCGCCTCAACATAGTTCTTGTCCGTCGAGGATGCGGAAGCTGGGAATGCGGATGTGGAAAACCTCATTCTCTTCCTTTCCAGGTTCGGGGAAAATGTGGCAGTGTAGAAATAGTACTTATTCCTGGACCCCGTGGTCTTGGTCTTGTTGCGAGCGAAGAGGCTAAAGTCATACTCGGACTGGCTGGAATTAAAGACTGCTGGACCAAAAGTTATGGCTCCACCAGAACTATTCCTTCCTTCGCTTACGCGGTGTTTGACGCCCTTCGGAAAACATGCAGGCTCGTCACGACGAAAGAGTGGGTGGGATAAACGTGGCGGAGGAGAAACGAAAATGTTTGGCGGTCATCCGCGTTCGTGGAGGAGTCAATGTTTTCCGAGAAATTGAAGACACGCTGAAAATGCTTCACCTCACCCGAAACTGTCACGCTACACTGATTGATGACCGCCCAGCGTATGTTGGGATGTTACGTAAAGCCCAAAACCAAGTGACATGGGGCGAAGTTTCTAAAGAGAACATAATGTTCCTTCTGAAGGAGAGAGGCCGACTAGTCGGAGATGAAGAATTAACCAACCAATACGCTCAGCAATTGGGCTACAAATCACTCGACGAGTTGGCTGAAGCCATACACCAAACAAAAGTCGAGTTTAGTCGTCTCAAAAACGTAAAGCCAGTGTTTCGTCTTCATCCGCCAAGTAAAGGCTTCCGGGGGAAGGTGAAGAAAAGCTATACTGCAGGTGGAGTTACTGGCTACAGGGGTGAAGCCATAAACGAACTTATAAAGCAAATGACTTAATTGACTGATGCGACACAGTTTTTGTGGAGGAAAACTTCATTGAGCGAAGATTGGTGGAGACGAAGAAAACGCCCATGGTTCGACATATTCGAGGAATTCGATAAACTCGAGGAAATGATGGATGAAATGATGCGTCGAGCCTTTGAAACGCCGAAAAAAGGAGCATGGGAACATAAGCCTTATGTTTACGGTTTCTCCATGTCTGTCGGACCCAACGGAAAACCCATAATTCGTGAGTTTGGAAACGTTCAGCCCAGTCGTGTCGGACCAAAAATTCGGGAGGAACGAGAACCCCTCGTGGACGTTATAGAAGAGGACAAAGACGTGGTTGTCGTGGCTGAACTTCCCGGTGTGGAGAAAGATGACATCAACCTTAACACTACAGAAAATAATTTGACGATTTCTGTAGATACACCTCAACGAAAATATCGGAAGGAACTTCCGCTTCCAGCAAAAGTAGACCCCAAATCCGCTCAGGCCTCTTACAAGAATGGAGTGCTCGAGGTGCGCCTGAAAAAGTTCATGGAAAAAGCCTTCAGGGGCGAAAAAATCTTCGTGGAATAGTTTATGCCTCACAAACTGAGGAAAACCAGAAAACAGCGTGGTTCCAGATTCTACGGATACGGCAGGGTAGGCCAGCATCGAGAAAGTGGAACCAAAGGCCACCGAAAGGTGGGTCGCCACAAACACGGATGGACATACGTAATAAAGCATGAACCCGACTACTTTGGGAAAAGAGGTTTCACACATCCAAGAAGTGTAGGCCGAACAGTCAACGCAATCAATGTTGGCGAACTCGAAGAACTAGCCACTAAACTGGTCTCAGAAGAAAAAGTGGAAAAGAAGAAGGGAAAGGTTTTCTTAGACCTTGAAAAACTTGGATATGACAAACTTTTGGGAACGGGCAACATAACAAAGCCCCTCATAATCAAGGTCACCTCATACTCAAAGGGCGCGGTTCAAAAAATAGAAGAGGCTGGCGGACAAATCCTAAAAGAAGATGAGGGCGAATCTGCCCAAGCTAAAGATTAATTATCATGAACTGTAATTTGCCTTAATAGACAGATGGTTGACGAGGAGAAAAAGCATGGCTGGCCGGTTCCTCAGAATGTTTGAGCCCCTTTCTAGGGTTATGCCTGAAGTTGGTGCACCCGAGCGAAAAGTGGGCTTCAACGAAAAGTTGTTTTGGACCGCCTTAGCGCTTGCCCTATACCTCGTCATGTCTGAGATACCGCTCTTCGGAGTTGGAAAAGGCGCAGGATGGGAACTCCAGTACCTTCGGGTAATTTTTGCCTCTCATCGAGGCACACTGATGGAATTGGGAATCGGTCCCATCGTGACTGCTGGACTCATCTTACAGCTTTTGGCTGGATCGGGCATAATTCAGTGTGACATGTCTGACCCTGATGATCGAGCTCTCTTCACTTCTGCAAGCAAGTTCTTTAGTTTAGTCATGATTGGAGTGCAGGCTTCCGCTTACCTAATAGGGGGGGTCTATAATGTTGGTGGCGTCGGCCTCTCACCAACCGTGTCTATCTTCGTTTTTCTGCAACTCTTAGCCGGTGGAATAATGGTAATGCTCCTAGATGAGATGGTGCAGAAGGGCTGGGGACTCGGAAGCGGAATCAGCCTCTTCATCGCAGCAGGCGTGGCTCAAAACATTTTCTGGGACAGTTTAGGCCCAACACCTAACATGGCGGACGGGAAAAGCTACGGCGCGTTCATCACTTTCTTTCAAACAATTGCTAGCGGCCAGTCTCTAAGTAACATGATTTTCAGGGTGGATAAGGATGGCAAGGTCCAAAATCTTCCCACTATGCTGGGCTTTTTCACCACAGTAATTGTCTTTCTCATTGTGATCTATGTGGAAGGTGTCAGAGTTGAGCTTCCCGTCTCATACGCTAGTTATCGAGGGTTCCGTGGTAGGTATCCTATTAAACTTCTCTATGTATCTAACTTACCCGTAATTTTTGCCTCCGCCCTCTTTGCGAACATCTACTTCATATCTCAACTTCTCTCAGCCCATTTCCCAAACAACTTTTGGGTCGGTCTCTTAGGACAGTATTATACACCTTCAGGGGGACAACCTCAACCTTCTGGCGGTCTCGTATATTATGTGCTACCTCCTCGAAACATTTTGGATGTTCTGAGTGATCCTACACGAGCCCTAGTGTTCACTGGTATCATGGTTACGTTCTGTGTTGTCTTTTCACTTACATGGATTGAAGTTGGAGGCTTAGGTCCGAGAACCATAGCGAAACAGCTTGTTGACTCGGGGATGCAGATTCCAGGGTTCCGAAGGTCCGGCAAGCCCATTGAGATGGTTCTTAACCGATACATTCCGGTGGTTACCATACTCGGAGGGCTAGTAGTCGGATTAATCGCTGCGGTTGCTGACTTCTTCGGAGTGTTCGGTTCAGGGATGGGTGTCTTGCTAACAGTCGGAATTCTGTATCAATACTATCAAATTCTGATGCAGGAACGCGTTGCAGAAATGTACCCAGGTTTCCGTCGCTTCCTTGGAGGATGACACTTGGGTAAAGTTGCGGTGGTCACAGGTATCCCAGGAACGGGCAAGACCACCGTTTGCAACGAACTTTCGGACTTAGCAAAACAGTGTGGAAGGAAGATCAGAGTGATAAACTACGGATCGGTTATGCTTGAATTATCTCAAGAGAGAGGAAAAACCATTCATAGGGATGAGATAAGAAAGTCTAATCTCTTTTTTCAACATGAGCTTCAGATAGAGGCAGCCAAAGTCATATCACAGAGAATAGCAAAGACTGAAGGGGACGTCGTCATTGACACGCATATGTCAATAAAAACAAATGACGGATATTGGGCAGGTTTACCATTCAATGTTTTACAATTTCTAGGTCCCAGCCTTTTCGTTTTGGTTGAAGCCAAACCTGGCGAAGTGCTCTCACGAAGGTTAAAAGACATAACTCGCAGACGAGATAAGGTTTTAGAAAGTGAAATTGCTGAAGAGTTTATGTTTTCAAGGCTTATGGCTGCCACCTGTGCCGTTTTGACAGGTGCTTCAGTGCAAATAGTTAAAAACTCAACTGGGAAACAAGTTGAAGCGGCGAAAGAAATCTTAAAGTTGCTGGAGAAGTGAAAATGGACTTTATAGAGTGGTTGTTAATGCCTTATGCGCCTGGAGCAACAGTTTCTATTCTGCTACTTTCTATGGGAGTTTCGTTCCTCACCACTTTCATAAATAGTCTTTTCACCAAGAAAGAAGAACTCGCTACCATGAAGCGGGAAATTTCCGAGTGGACTTCCGACTTTACTAAAGCCAGACGCAGCGGCGACAAAAAGCTTCTTGCAAAAGTTAAAAAGCAAGAGCCCCACATTCGGCAACTCCAATCTAAGATGATGTGGCGCTCAATGAAAGTAAGCATAATCTTTATGATTCCCTTCTTTTTCATGTGGCAATTACTCTACATGCATTACCTTCTCAATCCTGTCGCCATCTTCCCGGGTTTCGGTCCGTTACCTGTCGTCTGGTGGTACCTGCTCTGTTCATTTTTGTTCGGAACCTTTTTTTCCCGTGTACTCGGTTTGACGATGGAGGTTACGTAACATATGCCTAAACCCTCCCTGAGGACAAGAAGCGAGAAAAAGCGTTTCCTTCTGTTGCCAGGAGGACGCACCGAAATTCATCGTAAATGTGAGAAAATAGGCGTTTCGCATTGCACCCGTTGCGGTAGAACACTTTCAGCAGTTCCACGCTTGATTCCGTCAAGCCTACGCAAACTTTCCGCAACCCAAAGAAGGCTTGATCGAATGTACGGCAATCAACTATGTCACAGTTGCCTGCAAGACCTCCTGAAACATGAGGCAAGAAACCTTTAACATCTGCGAAAAGGCGGACTCGCCAAGCCATGAAAACTTTTCACAAAAAATCAAGACAGAAAATTGTGATATGCATATCCGGAATGACTGGATGTGGAAAAAGCACCTTAGCCAAAAAACTGGCGGAGAAATATGAGCTGAAGTATCATTCCGGCGGGGACGCCCTAAAATCTTTAGCCATAGAATCAGGATATAAACCCGCCGAAAGGGGATGGTGGGAAACCACTGAAGGAATGAGGTTCCTCCAACAACGAATGAGAGACTTGAAATTCGATAGGGCGGTAGACGAAAAACTTTTTGAGTGGGCTAAAGAGGGAAACGTCGTTCTCGACAGCTGGACCATGCCCTGGTTGCTAAAAGACGGTTTCAAAATCTGGATAGAAGTCTCCTTAGAAGAGAGGGCAAGGCGTCTTGCCAAGAGAGACGCCATAAGCCTCGAAGAAGCCTTCAACATCATAAGGGAAAAAGACGAGAAAACCAAAATGATTTACAAAAGCCTTTACGGCTTCAATCTTGGAGAGGATTTTTCTCCTTTCAATCTGATTCTAGACGCAAACGAGCTAAACGCTGACGAAGTTTTCCGTGCTATTTGCATGGTTCTAGATCGTCTCGTACTAGAAAAGTGGGAAACGGCTTCTCAGAAACAGTGAAGTTATAAATACGAGTCTGCGAATTCTCTTCAACAACTCATGGAGGTTTCGTGATGCCAGCCATCGAGGTCGGAAGGATATGCGTAAAGATCGCTGGTCGAGAAGCAGGGAGAAAATGCGTTATCGTAGACGTTATTGACAAAAACTTCGTCTTGGTTACTGGTCCCCCTAAAACGACTGGCATAAAACGGAGACGAGTCAACGTGGGCCACATAGAACCAACTCAAAAGAAAATCAGCATAAAACGAGGCGCGACCGACGAAGAAGTGACTGAGGTGCTTACTGCGGCGGGTAAACTTGAGGAAATGGCCAGCGTCGTCAAGCCTTCATTATCCTAACCCTTTTAACCCTTCTTAGCCCTTCCATTTCTACGGGATAATTGATGACGAGGATTAGCGCGCCGTGGGAAGTAAAGCGAGAGCTTGTGGTTAAGGCTGAGGAAGAAACTGACCCACGCTTTGGACATATGCCAGACAAGCGACCTTTACAGGAATACATGAAGTTTGGAATAATCAACCTAGACAAGCCAGCAGGTCCGTCGAGCCACGAAGTTACAGCGTGGATGAAGCGCATCTTAGGCGTTGAGCAGGCTGGACACGGCGGGACCCTAGAAGCCTACTTAGCATAGATGGCTAGGGAAATCCCAAAGTGACGGGTGTTCTGCCCATCGCCCTAGAAGAAGCCACGAAGGTGATTCAGGCTCTCCTCCTTTCAGGGAAGGAATACGTCTGTGTTATGAGACTCCATTCTGAAGTGCCCGAAGACAGGGTTCGGGCTGTTTTAGCCGAGTTTTGCGGGGTAATTTACCAACGTCCGCCCCTTCGAGCCTCAGTTAAGCGGAGACTGAGGACGCGAAAAATCTATTACAGCAACCTTCTTGAGATGAGTGGGAAGAACGTTCTTTTTAGGGTTGGATGCGAAGCTGGGACCTACATACGGAAACTCTGCTACGATTTGGGTGAGGCGCTTGGCTGTGGAGCCCACATGCAGGAGCTCCGCCGAACTCGATCTGGACCATTAGTTGAAGAAGAAGGGCTTGTAACACTGCACGACGTGTCCTATTTGTTTGGGGAATGGCAAGAAACGAAAGATGAGACTCTGCTTAAGAAGTTTATAATGCCCATGGAGAGGGCACTGGAACTACTTCCGAAAGTTTACATACGTGACTCTGCCGTAGACGCGGTTTGTCACGGAGCCCACCTCTCTGCGCCGGGCGTCTTATCTCTGGAGACGAAGATAAAACCTGGTGATGCGGTGGTTGTGTTTACTCTGAAGGGTGAGGCTGTGGCGTTGTCGAAAGCCCTAGCGTCTACGGAGGAAATTTTAAGGATGGAGCATGGGCTGGTGGCTAAAACTCAGCGGGTTCTGATGCCTCGCGGCTTCTATCCCAAAATGTGGCGCAGCGGTTCAAAAAAGCTAAAGAACACCCATAAACCTTCTATTCATGACTGGCGAAAAAGCCGGGGTATCCTAGGGCAGAAAAACAGACAAGACTGCGGGAAGTCCGGTAGGGAGCAGATTCAATCCTGAACGAAGCTTATGCCTGGAGTTGTCTAGCTTAGACAGCCTGTGGCCCTTCGGGGCCGCGTGGGTTCAAATCCCACCCCCGGCGCCAACAACATTGTCGAGGATGAACCCCCATGGTCTGCTATTTCCATTTTCTGACAAGAATTTTGATTCTGGCCTCTTTAAACGGAGCCCACCACAAGCTTCTTCAACAAAACAAAACCAGCCTCAAAGTCCGATTTCAACCCTCCCGCTAGACTCCCTTCTAGGCTAACTCGCAAATTTTTTCTTCTGGGTCAGAATCAAAGGACACCTCTACAAAGGCTACCATGAATGCCCACTCTGCGGCAGACAAACCACTTAAGGCCCTTTATTGTTTAACCTCACAAATCGCTTTAATGATTCGGAATCTGAATTAAACAGATTAACTCTCCATATTTTATCTTCACAAACTTAATTTTTAACTCTTTCCAGAATTATTAATGCAACACAGGAGACTGTTAAATGAAAACCAAGAAAGCCGTCATCGTAATCCTACTAGTTAAGGAAAGTCAGTTGAAATCCAATGAGGAGATTGAGAAGGAAATATTTGAAAGCCTTTCGAAAGGTGTGCCCAGAATCCCATGGCTCGCAGAAGTTGAAAAAGTCACAGTGTGGGAAAGATAAAGGTCGCCTTTGAATTATAACTTACAAATATTCTACATCTGATTCTGAATAATCTTTCGAGACGAAAAACTTAAAAACTGTTCAAATGCAAATTTGAAGCCCCCAATAGGGGGAACTACTGGAGAGTCTCGCAATGCAAAATGTGGTTTTAAGCGAAGCGTTGGAAGATAAAGTGTTTAAAGACATTCAAGCAAGGATTGTTAAAAGTTTCTTAGACGTGATGGTACTCATGGAATTGAGGAATAAACCGCTTGGCGGATACAATGTCATCGCATTCATCTACAAAAAATTGAATATTCTACTCAGTTCTGGCACGGTTTATTCTCAGCTCTATTATCTTGAAAGGAACGGGTTGATAAAAGCCCATCCAAATCAGAGAAAAAGGGAGTACACTTTGACTGAAAAAGGCAAAGAAACCGTGAGAGCCATTCTGAATATTCGAGACAAAGTCAAAGTTCTGGTACAATATATAATCTAAAAAAACTCTAACCCCCCATTTCTCTTACATCAAGAAAATACACACGCGCACACGCTCCTAGACCATCCCATATATGATCCAACTAGGATCCAAATATGTCACGCCCACTACGCCACATTCTCAAAAAACGAGA
This sequence comes from uncultured Candidatus Bathyarchaeia archaeon, assembly GCA_964618655.1. Lineage (GTDB taxonomy): Archaea > Thermoproteota > Bathyarchaeia > Bathyarchaeales > Bathyarchaeaceae > CAZUFG01. The sequence goes on from CAZUFG010000002.1 coordinate 21,590, forward strand.
ACTGCCAGGATCAGAAAAAAAGGGAAGATTGCGGGGGATATCACCCCGCTTGCGTGGGTTCAAATCCCCCCCGGCGCCAAAAATATCTTTTTCAACAAACCCGCAGTCTAGGATCTGAATGTTTAGGGAGTTTCATTTAAGTGGATTCACATTCTTCTCTACATCGACTTCTTCTGCCCAAAAGACCCATTTTTCTCCATTTCTAACTGGTATCTCTGGGAAAAAGCCTTCTCGTTCAAACTTCTCCCTTATCAAGTCGGTAATCTTCTTGTATAAGAAGAAGGTTAGATCTTCAAAAGTCCATCTTCTTTTGGGCAGACTGGTTCTGTCAAAATTAGTTTTCAATCGATCCTTGTTTGTCTTTATGATTTTCGCTACCTCTCCAATGATCTTAGTGAGAATGGGTTCTAGGGTCTCCAGATCTGACTTCAAGACTACTGGAAAACTGGGCGAATAGTATTTTTCCCTTTTGAACGCTCTTCCGCTTTCGGGAACCTCAACTTCCTTAATTAAACCTTCGTTTAACAAATCAGCAACATGTTTGTAGATGGCTGGCTGTGACAGCCCTATTTCCTTCGCAAGTTGAGTCACGGTTTTCGGCTCCTTGTAGATTTTGTTAATGATGATTTGGCGAGTTTCTGACGATAATGAGCCAGACCTGCTGACATAAGACCAGGGATCTTCTATGGAGTTTATGCAACTGCAAGAAAATTTCAATATGTGTGTTTCACCGTTTCTTTTGCTCATTTGTTGCGTCACCGTGAGAGAATAAATAACCGCAAGGTTAATAACCTTTCCGTTATAATAATAGAGAACAAGAAGGAGGGAGACTGTAATAAAGAAGAGCAGTCATATCAAGAAGATTCCGCATATCACCATTGGCGTGTCAGATTTAAAAAAGTCTGTGTCTTTCTATCAGGATGTTGTCGGTCTTGAGAAATTAGGCGAATGGCCCGCTTACGCACTTTTTGACGCCGCCGGAGTGACGTTTGGCTTGGAGCCAAAAGCTAAACTGGATATTTGCTTTCTCGTCGATGACCTGGACAAAGCCTATCAAAATCTCAAAGATAAAGGAGCCAAATTTGTTACTCCACCGAAAGATCAATCATGGGGTGCCCAAGCCGCTACTTTCTTTGACCCTGACGGAAACAGAGTCACCATTGAAACGTTCCACTGTAAAGTCTGCGGCAAAACCTGTCAGAGTTATCGCGAGTTCCTTGAAGAACACCTAAGAAAACACAAATAAATTGTCAAAATGCCTAAGGGGCACATTATCCCGAACACCTTGCTTCCATCGAGCCTCGCTGGCTGTGAGCCTTACAACTACAAGTTGTTTAAACATCAAAAATGTCGCGATTGACTAATGCTGAGGGATCAGTGTGGATTGGAAAATGTCGTTAAAGAAGGATGTATTGCAGTGGTTGCTGGATGGAGAACCCTGGGTCATTTATCGCACATTGACATGGCTCTTAGATAAGGACGAAAAAGATAACTCAGTGATGGCAGCAAGAGCGGCAATTCCAAACCACCCATTGATAAAGAAGATTTTTGCAGGTCTAAACGAGGATGGCTATTGGGGAAAGCCAAAGGACATTCACACTTGGTGGCCTAAGAAGGACACAACCTTCTGGCTACTTCCGATGTTGGGAGATTTCGGGTTTACAATAGAAGATAGAAGAATTGCTAGAGCCTGCGAATACGTGTTCAGCACCCAACTCCAATCTGGCGGGTTCGGATGGGATCCGCCAACAAAACCCAGCGATTGCCACAGCTCCATCATAACTCAATCTTTAGCAAAATTGGGTCTCATAGGAGACTCTAGACTACAGAATGCTTATGACTGGCTCATCAGAAGACAGCGTCTTGACGGTGGGTTCTGGTGTAAGGACACTGGGCAGATTGGCGGACCGAGAGAGAAGGAGCCCAGTTGCGCTATGGCTACAATGTATGTGCTAGGAGCGTTAACTCAGAATCCCAAACTTCGAAGCAGCGAAGTTGCTAGGAGAGGAGTTGATTTTCTTCTTGGATGCTGGGAAAACAGAGGGAAGATAAAGTATGCGGGTCACGATAGTCAAGTTGGAACTGGTTGGGAGAAACTGAAGTACCCGTTCACTGACTACAAAATCTTGAAGTTTCTGGACGTTCTGTCTCAGTTTGAATACGCCAAGCAGAGGCTTCAAGAATCAGAAATGGTCAACATACTCCTCTCAAAACAAGACGAGATAGGAAGGTTTACACCCGAATCGATCCATAAAGTGTGGTCTGATTTTGACTTTGGACAAAAAGAAAAGCCTTCCAGATGGATCACCCTCTTGGTTTTAAGAATATTGAAGAAAATAACTTAGCAAGCCCAGGAGTCTGTCTTGGCGTCTCACTAAAAATCTTTATGCCAGGTATTCTAAAGAAAGAGGTCAATTGTGGAGGTGTGTTTATGGTGAAGATAGCCATTAGTGAAGGAGAATACAAGCGGAGAATCAGTAACGTCTTGGAAGAGTTGAAGAAGCGGAAACTAGACGCCCTTTACTTGACCAGTGGCACGAGTTTTCTCTATCTCACGGGATACTCCTACATTACAACGGAGAGGCCAGCGGCACTCATCATTCCAGTCGAAGGCGAAATAGCCTTTATTGGACCAGCCCTCGAAACTGACCATGTTCCCCTAAAAACTAAGCTTGTCAAGAATATCAAGACTTATCCAGACTATCCAGGCGAAAAACACCCAATCGAACATTTCTCCATTTTCCTTAAAGAGTTAGGCTTAGACAACAAGAAGATTGGCATAGACAATATGGCGGGAGCGGCTGGAATCTGGGGCTATAAAGGTCCTCGAATTACGGAAAAGTTTCCCAGCGCCAAGTTTGTTGAAGCCAAAGACATTGTTGAAGACATGCGGTTGATCAAGTCGAAGGAAGAGGTTGAACTGATCATAGAGAGCGCTAAATGGGGGAATCTGGCGCATTCGTTGCTTCAAGAATATACAGAACCAGGCTTGTGGGATGTAGAAATATCCATGCGGGCTTCCCATGAGGCTTCAGTTGCCATGAAACGAGCTTTGGGACCAGATTATGAGCCCTGCAAATGGGGTGATTCTCCAGCAGGCGCGGGTTTCAGAGGGCAGGTTGGCGCAATGTCTGCCATTCCCCACTCAATCGGCACAAAAAGAGTGATCAAAGTCGGAGACGTCATCGTGTCAGGCGCTTCCGCAGATGTTGGCGGATACTGTAGCGAACTCGAACGAACCATGATTGTCGGACAGCCCACCGAAACCCAGAAACGATATTTCGAGGTCATGTTGAAGGCTCAAGACGCGGGATTAGCAACTTTCCGACCTGGCGCAAGATGCAGCGACGTAGACAAGACGACAGTGAAAGTTTTTCAGAAGGCAGGCTATGGCGCACTAATAAGGCATCATAGTGGTCATGGGCTGGGCTTAGAAGGACATGAGCCGCCGTGGCTCGACGTGGGCGACGACACAGTTATGATGCCAGGCATGGTCTTCAGTTGTGAGCCAGGCATATACAAGCCAGGATACGCTGGGTTTAGGCACTCCGACACGGTGGTAATAACTGAGGACGGCGCTGAGATAATCACCTATTATCCCCGAGATTTGGAGTCGCTCACCATCCGCAAGAGATGAGCCATCCGCCTTTCAGAAACACGGTGAGTGGCAATGATAAAAGAGAGCCTTAGGAATCAGGATGAACGTCTTCTTAATGCTGCACTGGAAGCCATGAAGAACGCTCATGTTATCTGGGGATTTGCAGTTGGCGCAGCAGTTTTGGCTGAAGACAACAGCGTTTACGAAGGATGTAATGTTGAAAGTCGAATCTCTGGGCTTGGTGTTTGTGCCGAAAGATGCGCCATAGACCATGCTGTTCTGCATGGCAAGAAGAGAATTACGGCTGTAGCCGTTGTGATGGAAGCCGAAAACGTTAATGGGCCTAGACCGTGCGGAGCGTGTCTCCAATACATCAACGATTTTTCAGAGGGCAAGGCTAGGATAGTCATGGCAAAAGTGAAGGATGGCAAGATACTTCCGAAGGGCATCGAGGTGAAACTAATTAAGGAAATGTTGCCGTATCCACTTTAACAGAGGAGGTTTAAGTCGTGAAAGTTAAGAGATTAACGTTGGAAGACCTGAAGAAAGCCTATCCGTGCATGCACAACTTGCCGCCCCAGTTTGCTTTTTGGGAAGCATTCGTTCCTGAGTCTCAGCAGTGGTTGAGAGCTAACCTGGACAAGCATGTGGAGGGTTACCATCTGTTTGACGGAGAAAATGTTGTCGGTCACATTTATTATGCGCCCTCTGAAAAGATTCTTGCGCCCTTTAAAACTGAACCCCACGTGGCTTTCATCTATTGTGTCTACTTAGCGGAGAGGTATAAGGGAAAGGGTCATGGAAAAGAAATGTTCGACGCCTTTAAAGAAGAAATGCGGAAGCAAGGTTTTAAGGGGATTCTAGTCAATGCCACGGACTTCCCCGAATACATGCACCAATCTCACTTTGAGAAGCAGGGCTTCAAAGTCATTCTGGAATACAGCCCAACCATGAGACTCATGTACTTCCCCATCACGAAGAAAACGATCGAGGTTAAGCCGATGGAACTGAAGTACAAACCCACAACTAAGAAAGTTGAGGTCACATTGTTCAAGAACTTCTTTTGCCCAGTCGGTGTGGCTATGCACTACAAGGTTATGGAAGTGGCAAAAACTTTCGGAGACAAAGTGAAAATCGTGGAGATAGAGGCAACAAAAGAGGCGATGGAAAAGTATGGTGCAGCAGACGGAATTCTGGTTAATGGCAAAATAAAAATGATGGGTCCAGTTTCTGAAGAAGAGATACGAAAAGCCATTCAAGAAGAGATAAAATAACCGCAGTTCAACAACAGGCATAAGCACAATGAATAACCTACTGAAATATTGGTTTCCTTTGATAGCGGTCTTGACTCTAATCTTCATCGGTTCTTCTTTGCCTGGTCAGATATTAGCGCAAGAGCCTCTTTTGCCCACGCTACCGAGCACGTTAGAGCATATGGCTGAGTTTTTCATTCTGGGCGTGTTTATGTATCGGGCATTAAAGGCAACAAAGGTTGGCAGATTTAGCCTAGAATTGGCGGTTCTTTTAGGAAGCTTTTACGGCTTCACTGATGAGTTTCATCAACTTTTCGTTCCAGGACGAGTGTGTAGCCCACTTGACCTTGTTTTCGATATTATTGGTTGCGTCATCGGTGTATTACTCATGCGATTAGTTGTTTCTGTAAGGAGGATAAAGCAGACGGACAAAGATTTTACCCATAGTGCGATACGTTTATGAGCAAACTAATCCTAGTGTCTCTTTCCAACTCTGGTGGAAACGACGTGTCTAAGGCTCCTATAATTCAAACACAGGATCTCACCAAGAAATTCGGAAAACTGACTGCAGTTGACCACCTAAACCTCACTATAGAAGAGGGCGAAATCTTCGGCTTACTTGGACCAAACGGTGCAGGCAAAACAACGACCATACTGATGCTCACGACCGTAATCCGACCAACCGAAGGAACAGCCACAGTAGACGGATTCGACATCAAAAAATCACCCCATAAAGCCCGTGAACTGATTGGTGTCTGCTTCCAAGAACCTAAGCTTCTCTGGATTAGCACCGCATGGGACGTTCTTAACTGGCATGCCAAGGTCTGTGGGCTTTCCACTCAAGAACGCAAGAGAAGAGTCAAGTGGGTACTGGAAGAATTGAACATGTGGGATGACCGTCGCAAGAGCGTTCACGCCCTCTCTGGAGGGATGAAGAAACGTGTAGAAATCGGAAAAATCCTCATCCAGAGGCCAAAGATAGCCATTGTAGACGAACCTACCGCCCAGATCGATGTGGTTGGAAAACACAGAATCTGGAATATGCTCCGTGACTTGAGGGAGGAGGGGTCAACGATAATTTTGGCGACGAACGAGCTTCAAGAAGCGGACATCCTTTCGGAGAGAGTTGCCATAATGCATAAGGGCAAGCTGCTCGTGTGCAACACGCCTAAGAAGCTGAAGGACAGCATACCAGGCGGCGACGTCATGGAAGTTCAGCTGGAAGAAGAGGCTCCAGACAGGGTTTTTACTGAACTGCAAGCTTTCAAGGAAGTTGTCAACGTCAAAAAAATAGGTTCCACCCAACTGCTGCTGTACCTAAACCAAGTTGAGGCTGTGATGCCAAAAATAATGAAACTATTCTATGACCGTAGCCTGCGAATATCTTCCATACACATGAGTGAGCCCTCCTTAGATGATGTGTTTGCGCACTTTACTGGCTTGACTCTGGAAGAGGCACAAAAAGGGTATTAGAGGCTGTGGCGGTGGGCTTAAGAAGACTCTGGTTTGTGATTGAACGCGACCTGCGCATGTTCATTCAGTATAAGTTTCTGTTGATCATGCGTGCGATATGGTTTGTTGCGCAAGTAGCCTTGTTTGGGCTTATTGTTAACAAGATGGTTCAAGACGCTGCTACAGAGGTGGGTATAAGCTACTTTAATTATTATGTGGCTGGAGTAACCATAATAACATTGTATTCCACAGCCATGTTCATTGGGTACGACATTTTTGAGGAAGCTGAACACGGCGTGTTTGAATATTTGCTAACGCTTCCCGTGAGCCGAAGAGAACTTGTGTTGGGGCGGTCGATAGGCGGAGGGCTGCGCAGTTTCATCTATGTTGGACCTTTGCTTGTGGTTTCCTTGTTTATTTTGGGCGTTTCAAATCCGATTTATTTGCTTGTTGCGGTTGCTTCTCTGTTCTTGTTCGCTTTTGGTGTTTCAGGTATGAGCATCACGTTAGCCGTGGCTATGAAGTCTGGCGACAAGTTCGACATAGTTACAGGTGTGTTGGACGCCTTAATTGTGCGGTTGAGCACCACGATGTATCCTGTGCTTTACTTGCAGCGGGCTATGCCTGCCTACGCTTCAATCGCTAATTTTAATCCGCTCACTTATGCCTCTGACTTGTTCCGCTGGGGTACTGGAGTTGAGGGGGTTCTTCAATTCAGTCCGTTAGTTGGTGTTCTTGGGCTTTTCGTGTTCTTTTTTGCCTTCACCTTTGTTGGTGTGGTTTTCTACGAGAGAAGGCTTGAAGGAGGTAGCTGGGAGTGAAAGCTATTTTGCACGTCATCGAGTACGATTTTAGGAATTTCTTTCGTTTCAGATGGTTTGTTATCGGGCTCATCGCTATGAATTTGGCTGACCTTTTCATTAGCGCCGTGGTTTTTACTCAGATGACGAGTGTCGTGGATTATTTTCGGTTCTTTGCTCCGGGTTTGGCGGTTGTTGGGCTTTTTGCGTCGGCGTTCATGATTGGCAGAGAAATCAACATGGAGGTGCGTCGAGAGATTCATCATTACATGCTTAGTTTGCCCATGACTCGGACTGAGTTGGCTGTTGGGCGGGTTTTGGCTGGCGGGTTGAGGGGCATGCTTTACATGACGCCTTTGTTGATAACTAACTTCGTCGTGCTTCGTTTTCCTTCTCTGCCTCAACTTTTGCTGATACTTTTGACGCTGTTGTTGTTAGCCATTGGGATTTCTGGGGTCAGCATTTCGATCGCGGTTTCGACCACGAGTTTTGAGAAGTTTGTGACTGCTAGGGGCGTCGTGTACTATATGCTGTTCTTCTGTAGTTCGGTCTTCTACCCGTTGTCGGTCATACAAGTACTCAATACAAAGGGGCTGGGACCGTTGGTCACTTTTGCGCAGGTCAACCCCCTGACCAACGGTTCGGACCTGATTCGTTCCTTCCTGCTTGATTCGCCTGAGTACGTTTTTTCACCGTTGATGTTGTTGAACGTAGCCATCTTCTGTGGGATATTCGCCCTTCTCGCAACCCTTGCATACGCGAAGATTCTTGAGAGGCAATAGAGCGTAGGGAACGTTTGTTAACGAGACAGGTTCCTGAAGCATAAGCACCGTTCCAATGTTAACTTCCACAAAGTCTCTTTTTTCCTATTTCCTTCACAACTTCCTTATTTTCTAAAAATCTCCAAGAATCTTCCTTATTCAGCGAATGGAAATAGAGCAAAAATCTAGATTTATTCTTACAGAAATTATTATATAAGCAGCACCTATTTACTAATGAACCGAACTACTATGAAGAAAGCGGAGCGGTCACGTCTAGAAAGTCAAATTCAAATTTCTCTAGAAGAATTGCGAATCAAATTATGTTTTAAAGAAGAAGTTGAAGAAAATAACCTGTTTTTAGCAGCGGGTCTTACTTATTTCTTTGGAGTGCTTTTTGCATGTTTGACCGAAGTAGTTGAGAGATATTTTGGTGTAGTTTTGATTTTGACCGCAATAATGATAGTTTGGTATTTGAGAGACAAAAGAAAAGAGATACGAAGAAAATTTGAGAAAGAAATAGAATCGCTATCAAAAGGAGAGCGGAAAATCTAAATTTACGTTAGTGCAACATTATTTGGATTCGTATGCTCACGTGGGAAATTCAAGTAACATGGGTTCTCATCTCAGTCTTCATTGCAATTTTCCTAATTGCTGAAAGAATCCGAAGACGAAAGTTACAACAATCTGCCTAATAATAACGAACTTAAAGCCTTAATATCCTTTAGAGGTGAACAGAAATAGAACCAGAAGTTCACATAATTGAGAAGTTTTTCAAGAACGATAGGTTTTTGTGGAGACTACGACTAATAACCATTGATTCAAAATGTCCTACTATCATGTTATTGTAAGTTTAAAAAGCAGACCTCATAGAGGTGCTATTGAAGAAAATCTTCTCGAACAAGATTTAATGAATATAATAGTCAAGCCTTATAACAAAGGTGAGCCATTCAAATGCGGTGATACTGTAGTAAATCGAGACGACATATCATACATAAAGATAACCGAAAGTGAGCGAATTCTTGGTCGTGACCATGTGTTCGTGTCACCTCAAAATGCCTTTGCAAATCTTTGGCATGCAATAAGTCAACAAGAAGATGTTACGGATAAATTCCTTAAAACGATTTCGCACAGAAAAAAAGAAACTGTAAAGGAAATTACACCTTTTTCAAAAAACAAAGTGTTTATTGTTCATGGCAGAGACCACGAACCAATGAAGGAACTAAAAGAGATGCTTTATGATTTTGGTCTCAAACCTATAGTTCTTCATGAGCAACCGAGTGGAAGCAGAACAATAGTTGAGAAACTTGAAAAATACTCTGATGTTGGCTATGCCTTTGTAATTCTAACTCCAGATGATGTAGGATGCTTAAGAGACGAATTTAGGATAAACACAATGAAGTTCCTTGCAATTTGTGAAGATTCGAGAAAAGTGAAACAAGCCATAAATAGTTTTAAAGAGATCGTAAAGACACCAAAACAAAGAGCACGCCAAAACGTTGTTTTGGAATTTGGCTATTTCATGGGATTGCTTGGTCGTGACCGAGTGTGTTGTTTACTAAAGGGAGACGTCGAAAAACCTTCTGACATGCATGGAATAGTGTACATACCTTTCAATGACTCAGTTGAAGAAGTTCGAGTCAAAGTAATGAAGGAACTTATGGAGGCTGGCTACGAAATCAAAATGTGAGAAATGCAAAAGAGTTATAGCAGAACCTTTTTACCTCACAACCTTAGCGATGAACTACTTCCTTTTTGATGACTTTACAGAAAATGCTGGATTCGTCCACTTCTATGATCGCCGCGTTCAACCCGAATTCATCGAACAACTCAACGAATTGGTCACCGCTGACAGTAGTAGCTCTAAAACCATCCTTGCACACGATTGTTCCATCACGCGTCTCCTCATCATCTATTTCTCCTATAAGACCAAACCGTGATTGTTTTCTAAACCATCCTAGACGCGCTTCCCATATTCTCGGAGAATAGCTCGAAAAGAGAATAGTCCCATCGTCTTTTGTCACCCTTATGGATTCGGCGATGAGACGTTTCTTGTCGACCCCAAACGCGGATATGCCGTTTTGAATACAAAATACCGCATCAAAAGTACGTGAACGAAATGACATCTGAGACGCATCCATCAGAAACACCGTATAGTTTTGACAACTGTCCATGTATGACCTCGCAAGTTCTAAACTTTCCTTTGAAATGTCATTTCCAACAATCCAAGAAACAAACTCTGACACCGCTTTCATAACTCTACCATAACCACATCCAAGTTCGAGAACCAAACCTGTACCACGAAGATTGGAAATGACGAATTGGATTTCTGCGTCAAGATATTGTTTGATTCTCGTAGGAGCTATCTCATAACATCTAAAGAGCTTATCAGCTGAAAGCTTCTCTCTGTAATAAGTGCCTTTGTGCATAGAACCTTTTAAGAAAAATTCAAGATTTAAATTCGTCGAGTGTCTTGCCTTCCAAAACAGGCTACTCTCAAAAATTTTTCTTCTCGTCTTTCACGTTTTTGCAGAGATAAGATATATAAAAGAGGCAACACATTAAACCTTCCCTTTCTCTCTTTGGTTTGCATCTTGTTATGGCGCAACCTGAAGGTGAAAAATAAAAATTCCAGAGAATGAAGGCTAAGTAAATGTGTAAGATTAGAAGTGGAGAAAGAACTTGTCGGAAATGTCCAGCAAGAATATATTGCACAGATAAGAAAACTAGGAGAAGATAATCAAACCCTCTCAAGTGTTTAATCTGGATAATCCATCCAGACAAATCCCTAAATCAACATACCCTAAACAGTTTTTGTAAATAACAGTTTCTGCAGAGATAGGTTTATATAAAATCCCCCTCACTCACGTAGATAGCCTAAAACAATAACGGACGACCAAAAATGTCAAAAGAATTCAGGCACATCACACGAATCGCCGAAAAAGACCTAGACGGCACTTTAAAAGTAGAATACGCCCTAAGCAAAATAAAGGGTATAGGAATCGGACTTGCCTCCGTCATTCTGAAAAAAACAGGCATCAACCCCGAAACACGCTTGGGCTTCTTATCCGAAGCCGAAATCAAAATGCTAGAAGAAATCGTAAAATCACCCACAAAATACGGCATCCCAAGTTGGCTCCTAAACCGACCAAAAGACAGCGAAACAGGAAAGGATACACATCTCGTCAGCTCAGAACTAGTTCTCCGAACAAAACTTGACATTGACCAAATGAAAAAAATCAAATCCTGGCGAGGATTCCGCCACGCCCACGGACTGAAAGTGCGAGGACAACGAACCCGAACAACAGGCAGAAGCGGAAAAGCCATAGGTGTTAAGAAAAAGGAATTCGTGCGCAAACCCGGAGAATAGGCTAAATGGGCGACCCAAAAAAACAGCGAAGAAAATATGAAACACCAAAAAAGGCTTGGCAGACTGATGTCTTACAGATGGAACTCAAGTTCCTTGGCCAATACGGGTTGCGAAACAAAAGAGAACTTTGGCGCCACAGGACCATGTTATCCAAGTTCCGAGGCATTGCTAGGTCAATTCTGGGCATGCCCGCCGAGGAAAGAAGGGAGCTGGAAAACCAGCTTCTTGGTAGGCTAAACCGCCTCGGAATTCTGCCGGAAACTGCCGCATTAGATGATGTTTTAGACCTCTCTTTAGAGGATATTCTTGAGCGGAGGCTTCAAACCCTTGTGTTTCGAAAGGGACTAACCAAATCCATATACCAAGCCCGCCAACTCATCACGCACGGGCACGTTGCCATCGAGGAGCATCGGGTTTCATCTCCAAGCTATCTGGTTCTAAAGGATGAAGAAGAGAAGATAACATATGCACCAACCAGCCCCATATCTAACCCTGGTCACCCGCTACGAGAATCCGTGGTCGTTGCAACCGAGCCAAAACCCATGGTTAAGACAAGGGCTAGAGAAGAAACCAGAAGGGGAAGGGGAAGGCGATGAGCAAAAAATCTGAAAGATGGGCTGTTATTCATGTTTACAGCTCCTACAACAACACCCTAATACACGCCACGGACATATCAGGCGCTGAAACAATCGCCAAGGCTTCAGGCGGCATGTTCGTCAAGGCAGACCGCCTAGAATCTTCGCCATACGCTGCCATGCGAGCCGCAAGTTATGTTGCAACCATGGCCAGAGACAAGGGAATAACCGCCATACACATCAAAGTTCGAGCACCAGGAGGATCCAACGCCAGAACGCCAGGTCCAGGTGCACAAGCGGCAATACGAGCATTGGCGAGGGCTGGATTTCGCATCGGTCGAATTGAAGAAGTAACGCCAGTTCCACATGACGGAACGAGACGGAAAGGCGGACGCCGAGGACGTAGAGTCTAGCCTTTTCTCAATTTTGTGAGAGAAAAATTGAAATAATGCCTTCTTCTCCTTATGGAGAAGCCCACATGTTTAGGGGCGTCGTTTAAAGGGACTTGATAACGGTGGAGGTTCAGATCATAGAGAAAACCGATACTACTATGCGATTTGTTATTCACGGAACTGACGCTTCTTTTGTCAATGCTCTGCGCAGAATTATGCTTTCAGAAGTCCCATCTATGGCAATAGACGAAGTTGTCATCATTGAAAATTCTTCCATACTTCATGACGAGATTCTAGCCCACCGACTGGGGCTCATTCCACTGAAGACCGATCTTGAATCTTACAATCTTCCCGAAGATTGCACCTGCAAAAGCGAGTTCGGATGTAACCTCTGTCGAGTAGCCTTAACATTGGATGTTGAAGCAGGTGAATACGCCAGAACTGTTTATTCGGGAGACATACGTTCAGAGAATCCCGCCATCATACCAGTCAGTGACAAAATTCTCATAGTGAAGTTTGCGCCAGGTCAGAAAATAAGGTTGGAGGCATACGCTCGTCTGGGGAAGGGCAGAGACCATGCAAAATGGCAACCAGTTTCGGCTTGTGCCTATAAATACTTACCGCAGATCAAAATAGACGGAAAACGCTGCAATGCGTGTGGCGAATGCGTTAAAATTTGTCCCAAGAAGATTTTCGTAAAAGTTGAGGGAAAAATAGAAACTCAAAACATATTTGAATGTACTCTCTGCCAAGACTGTATTGATGTCTGTCCACAAAACCCCATCGCTATTGACGTGACTTGGGACAAAACTGCGTTCATTTTTAATGTCGAATCAGCTGGGGGGCTTCCAGTAGATCGTATACTATTCGAAGCTCTCAACATCTTAGACAAGAAGTGTGAGGGCTTCCTCGACCAGCTAATGGTGAAAGAGAGTGAAACAGATTAGAGCAACTAACCCAGAGTTGATTATCCTTATTCGGTCCTTGAGAAAGAAAGCTCGAGAGAGCCAAGCTGGAATATGGAGAGACATTGCAAACTACTTGTCACGTTCAAAGCGGAGGCGCGTAGCCATAAATGTGAGCCGACTGAACCGCTGTACCCAAAAAGGAGAAACCGTGGCGGTTCCTGGCAAGGTTTTAGGCGCTGGAAGAATTGACCATCCAATAAATGTGGCAGCCTTCGCATTCTCGGAGCAAGCGAAATCAAAGATTCTAGAAGCTAAAGGAAAATGCTTATCCTTTTCTGAATTGGTGGAGAAAAACCCAAAAGGCACCAATGTTAAAATCCTTGGGTGAATAAAATGGCAACCGAACAGGCTACAATAGTTGATGCAACCGGGCTGCTTCTTGGCCGAATGGCCAGCATCATAGCTAAACGACTCTTGCAGGGCGAAACAATCATAATCATAAACGCGGAAAAAGCGGCGATATCTGGGAAAAGGCTTAGTAAAGTTGGAGAGGCGAAAAGGTTCCTCGAGGTTGGGCACCCGAGAAGAGGGCCATTCCATTATAAGAGACCTGATCGGTTTGTTCGGCGAACCATTCGAGGCATGCTTCCGCGGAAGAAACCTAAGGGACAGCAGGCGTATAAAAGGCTTCAAGTTTTCGTTGGGGTGCCTGAAGAGTTTAAAGGTAAAGAAATGCAGACCATACCTGACGCTGACGCGGAGAAGTTAAGATGCCCGTTCATATCCGTCGGAGAACTAACAAAAGAGATTGGATGGGCTTCGGCTGGTGAGTAAATGTCAAGTTCGAAAAGGATTCTGTTAACTAGTGGAAAACGAAAAACCGCCATCGCCCGAGCGACAGTAAGGCTTGGAAAAGGAAGAGTTCGCATAAACAACGTTCCAGTTGAGATTTTTGAACCAAAAATAGCCCGTGACAAGATCATGGAACCCCTTCTTCAAACCGACGACAAGGTGTGGAAACAACTGGACATGGACATTAAAGTATCAGGCGGAGGCTTTATGGGACAGGCTGAGGCTGCACGCATGGCTGTTGCTAGGGCTCTTTGGAAGTGGACAAAGAGTGCCCGCCTTCAAACTGTTTTCACCGACTACGACCGAACTATGATTGCTGGTGACTCACGGCGAAAAGAACCCAAAAAGGTTGGCGGTCCGGGAGCGAGAGCCAAGGACCAGAAGAGTTATAGATAGTTTGATTGGGTGATTGAAGAGGTCTGTCAAAATGATTATACCAGTACGTTGCTTCACGTGTGGGAAGTTGATTGCCGATAAGTGGGAAGACTTTGCTAAGCGAGTAAAGGCAGGAGAAGACTCGGGAAAGGTTCTAGATAGTCTCGGAGTGACGCGGTATTGTTGCCGTCGCATGCTTTTGTCTCATGTAGAGATAATCGACGAAGTTCTCAAGTTTTATGGAGAAAGCCGAAAAGAGAAGGAAGCGAAAACAGCCTAACGAGGATATCAACGTGTCAACGATCATCGAAGAGGTCACTGCCCGAAAGATTTTCGACAGCCGAGGAGAAGAAACCATAGAAGTTGACGTAACAACAGCCGCAGGGTTTGGAAGGGCTTCCGCTCCAGCCGGCGCCAGCAGAGGAAAGGCTGAAGCAGTTCCGTATCCTGAGGGCGGAGTAAACGAAGCAATAAGAAGAGTTGAGGAACTAATCGCTCCAGAACTAATCGGCATGGAAGCGGATGAGCAGAAAGAGGTTGATATACTCCTTCATGAAATCGACAAAACTGAGGATTTTAGAAACGTTGGCGGAAACACGGCTTACGCGGTTTCACTTGCTGTTGCGGAAGCTGCTGCTACTTCATATGGTGTGCCACTGTTTCAGCATCTGGCTGGCTATCTTGCAAGCGAGCTTCCATATCCGTTGGGAAACGTCTTGGGTGGGGGAAAACATGCTCGTGGGAAGACGCCCGACATTCAAGAGTTCTTAGTTCTCCCCCTCAAAGCGCGCGTTTTTTCGGACGCTGCAAAAGCGAATGTTTTTGTCTATCAGAAGGTTGGTTCCATCCTTCAAAAGAAGGATGTAGCATTCACTGGTGGAAGAGGAGACGAAGGAGCCTGGGCTCCCAACATAAAAAATGAAGAGGCTCTAGAAATTATGGCGAAGGCATGTGAAGAAGCTTCTGGGGAGTTGGGAGTTGACTGTAGAGTCGGCGTAGATGTTGCCGCTTCTACTCTGTGGAAGCCAAAAGAAAACTGCTACATTTATAATCAGGATGGAGTGAAAAGAAGTTCAGGCGAACAACTGGATTTTATGACGCATCTGATAGAAAAGTTCAACCTAGCTTATGTTGAAGACCCTTTCCATGAAGAAGATTTTGAGAGTTTTGCAGAACTCACCAAGAAAGTTAAGAAATGCCTTGTTTGTGGCGATGACTTGTTTGTGACAAACAGAAAAAGACTTGCTGAAGGGGTGAGAGTTGACGCCGCAAACGCTATCATCATAAAAACTAATCAGGTAGGAACTCTCACAGATGCTTGGGAAGCCACTAAAGCGGCTAGAAAAGCTCATTACATGCCAGTTATGTCTCACCGGTCTGGTGAAACAACGGAAGCTCACATAGCTCATCTAGCCGTGGCGTTCCACTGCCCAATCATCAAAACTGGTGTGGTAGAAGGGGCACGGGTAGCCAAAATTAATGAGCTCATTCGAATAGAAGAAACGCTTGGAAATAGAGCGGCGATGCCTATTTTTTCATTTTAGGAGGAAAAGTTTGTGTCAGAAGAAGAGAAAAAAGAAAAGAAAAAGGAAGAAATAAAAGAAGAAACGAAAGAAGAGGCTGAAGTCCCAGCCGAAGAAGTCCTTCTCTTACCCCGAGACACGCTTCTTTCAGCGGGCATCCACATCGGCACTAGAATGAGAACAAAAGACATGGACACGTTTATCTACCGTGTCAGACCTGATGGCCTATTTGTCTTAGACGTTAAAAAAACAGACGAACGCATAAGAGCCACCGCCAAATTCCTAGCCAGATTTGAACCGTCTAAAGTTGCTGCTGTGGCGGCGAGACTATACGGACGTGACCCAGTGCAGAAATTTTGTGAAGTGACAGGGGCAACTCCAATCGTGGGGCGTTTCATTCCGGGGATGCTTTCGAATCCCCTTTATCCGAACCGCGTTGAGCCTAGCGTAGTGGTAGTGTCTGACCCTCGGGCTGATGCTCAGGCGGTAAGGGAAGCCTCAACCATCGGCGTTCCCGTGATCGCGCTTTGCAGCACAGACAACGAGTTCAGCGACGTAGATTTGGTTATACCCACAAACAACAAGGGTAGGCGAGCCCTAGCAGTCATTTACTGGCTTCTTGCCCGACAAATACTGCGTGAAAGAGGCGAGGTACCGCCTGACGGAGAAATCAGCGCCTCCATCGACGACTTTGAAGTAAAACTAGCTAAAGAGGAACAGTGAAGGGATGAAAATTGAAGGTTAGGCACCCCTGTCGGGCGGGTATGTTTTACGCTGGCACCCCTCAATCACTGAAGGCTCAAATAGAGGAATGCTTCACCCACAAGTTTGGCCCAGGCAACCTTCCTAAGGCGGTAGAAGAAGGTCCACGCAACCTAGTAGGTCTCATTTGTCCTCATGCAGGATACGCGTATTCAGGACCTGTGGCTGCGCATTCATATTTCAGTCTTGCAATGGACGGCAAACCAGACATTATCGTTGTCTTCGGTCCAAATCATACAGGAAGCGGAAGTGCACTAGCTATTATGAAGGAGGGAGTTTGGCGCACTCCTCTGGGGGACGTAGAAGTCGACACTGAAACCGCTACACAGATTTTGCGCGAGTCCCGCATCATCGACGTCGACGATTCGGCGCACATGTATGAATATTCCATCGAGGTTCAGCTTCCATTTCTACAGTTTTTGTACAGCAAAGCCTTCAAGTTCGTGCCCATCTGCTTCCTCATGCAAGATTTAGAATCCAGCCGTGAGGTGGGACAGGCTGTAGGAAAAGCGTTGTCAGGCAAAAACGCCCTAGTGATTGCCTCCACGGACATGACTCATTACGAGTCCCAAGAAAGGGCTGAGCGAAAAGACAAGATGGCT
This sequence comes from uncultured Candidatus Bathyarchaeia archaeon, assembly GCA_964618655.1. Lineage (GTDB taxonomy): Archaea > Thermoproteota > Bathyarchaeia > Bathyarchaeales > Bathyarchaeaceae > CAZUFG01. The sequence continues at coordinate 38,810 of CAZUFG010000002.1, forward strand.
ATCGACGCCATCGAAAAACTAGACGAAGAACGTTACTATTCCACCGTGGAATCCTATAACATATCCACATGCGGCTACGGTCCAACAGTAGCCACAATTACCGCAGCCAAGGCGTTGGGCGCCAAAAAGGCTCGGCTGTTGTGTTATAAAACGAGCGGGGAAATAATCGGAGACTACTCCGCTGTAGTGGGCTACGCTTCTATCTCATTTACAAAATAACGTGTGGGACGATTCATTGGAGGTAAAAGCCTCAGCACCAGCCAAAACCATACTTTTCGGGGAACACTTTGTCGTTTACGGCGAACCAGCACTTGTCCTCGCCATCGACAACCGCGCCCACGCATCAGCCAAAATAAGGGCGGATCAACGTATACATGTAAAGTCTCCTAGCTTGGGCTTTTCAGGCTTTTTTGAAGGAGAAGTCTTTCAAGCAGAACGCGGTGGCGAAGAGGCTCGTGTGAAGCTTGAACCCATCAAGATAGCGGTTCAAAAAGTTTTAGACCTCTCAAAGAAGGAGGTTGGTGTAAACGTGGAAGTTCGCTCTTCTATTCCTGTTGCTGCTGGCTTAGGTTCTTCTGCGGCTGTTGCTGCTTCTGTAGCCGCTGCGGTAGGACAACTCTTAAACATGAAATTGTCTAAAGAAGAGATTTTTCGAATCGCTTTTGAGGCAGAGCGTTTTGTGCATGGCACTCCGTCGGGCATAGACCCAGCAGTCTCCACTTATGGCGGAGTTCTCTTATTCTACAAGGATAAGGGCTTTACCCGCATAGATGTGGAAGAAGACATACCATTGGTGATTGGTTATACGGGAGTAGAACGTTCAACAGGCGAGCTGGTTGCCAGAGTTCGAGAAGGATGGGAACATTATCCCTCCATATTTGATCGTATCTTCAAAACTGGAGGAAAGGTTGTTCTTCGCGCTGTTAGGGCGCTGAAGATTGGCGACTTTCATGCACTTGGCGAATTAATGAACATCAATCATGAGTTGCTCTGCGCAGTAGGCGTCTCTGACGAGTCTATTGAAAGGCTAGTTTATGCAGCGAGAAAGGCGGGTGCGTTGGGGGCAAAACTCACAGGCGCAGGCGGCGGAGGATGCATGATCGCCCTGTCTCTTCCCGAGAAGCAAGAACAAGTGGTCAAAGCCATAGAACGTGCTGGCGGAACAGCCTTCATCGCGAGAAAAACCGAAGAAGGTGTGCGAATTGAACGTTAAGCCAACGGTTCTGAAGCTTGGCGGTTCCGTAATAACTCAAAAAGGAAAGGCTTTGACCCCAAACTTGCCAGCAATAAGGCGTTTGGCTCGTGAAATTTCAGAGGCTAAAGTTTCGCGTCTTGTTATTGTTCATGGTGGCGGCTCGTTCGGGCACCCCATCGCAAAGCAGTATAACATAAAAGAGGGCTACAGAGGTTTTTCACAGATTATTGGTTTTTCAAAGACCCACCAGGCAATGACTACGCTAAACAAGTTAGTTGTTGATTCTCTAATACGGCATAATATTCCAGCGGTTGAGATACAACCTTCTTCTTGTATCGTTACGAAGCGTGGTCGAATACAAATCATGGAGCAAAGACCGTTAACACAACTTTTCGAAAAGGGATTCGTGCCAGTTCTCTACGGAGACGCCGTCGTCGACTCAGACATGGGATTCGCTATCTTATCCGGCGATCAACTAATGACTTCGCTTGCGATACAACTTGGCGCAGACCGCATGATAATTGGCGTAGATGTAGACGGACTCTACACCGCCGATCCCAAAGCCGACTCCTCCGCAAGCCTCATTCAACATCTAACTCTGCACGAGTTGAGGGGGTTGCAACACAAAATTGAAGAAGCCAAAGTGACAGATGTCACTGGAGGCATGCTGGGAAAGATGCTCGAACTAATGCCCGCCATTGAACACGGCATCCGCGTGACTATTGTGAACGCCACAAAATCTGGCAACGTTTACAAAGCGCTTCGAAATGAAAAGGTTGCGGGAACCATCATCGAAGGGTGAAACAGTTGCCTAACCCGATTGAAGACAGAAAGTCTGACCACATTCAAATCTGCATAGACGAAAACGTCCAAGCCAGACAAAAAACCACAGGATTCGAAGACATATCCTTTGTACACAGAGCCTTGCCTGAAATCGAACGCGACAAAATCAACCTATCCACGACTGTTTTTGGCCACAAATTTTCCGCTCCACTTACAGTGGAAGCAATGACTGGTGGCGCCGCAGAAACGGCGAAAATTAACGCTGCTGTTGCTGGGGCTGTTGAGAATCTAGGCCTTGGAATGGGTGTTGGAAGCCAACGAGCTGCCCTTGAGAACCCGAAAATGGAAGGCACTTTTGCCATCGCTAGGAAGAGGGCTCCGAACGCCTTTCTTATAGCCAACATCGGAGGGGCTCAACTTGTGCGTGGATACGGCTTAAAAGAAGCTAGGAAGGCAATCGACATGATGAACGCAGACGCTTTAGCCATTCATCTGAACCCATTGCAAGAAGCCGTCCAGCCAGAAGGAGAAACAAACTATGTAGGGGTTCTCAAAAAGATAGGTGAAATCGCCCAGAAACTAGACGTTCCAGTCATTGTGAAGGAAACTGGCGCAGGCATAGGGGCGGAAGAAGCCAAACAACTGGAGGCTGTCGGTGTGAAGGGCGTCGATGTGGCAGGAGTCGGCGGAACAAGCTGGGCAGCCGTGGAATATCATCGAGCAAAAGAGCTTCGAGACGAGTTTCGTCAGAGGCTCGGCGAAGCCTTCTGGGACTGGGGCATACCCACCGCCGCCAGCCTAGTCGAAGTGGCGCGGTCCGTTCAATTAACGGTTATCGCTTCAGGCGGAGTACGTTGCGGAACTCACGTTGCGAAAGCGTTAGCCTTAGGCGCGAATTTAGCGGGCATGGCTAAGCCGATTCTGCGCCCCGCCATAAAAGGTCCTGACGAAGTTGAGAAGGCACTTCGATTTGTTATTGAAGAGTTGAGGAACGTCATGTTCCTCGTGGGCACAGATTCCATTCAAGAGCTGAAGAAAGTTCCAGTTGTAGTAACTGGAAAAACTGGTGAGTGGCTGCGAATGCGAGGTTTTCAGCCAGAACTGTATGCGAGGCGAAAGGCTTGAGCTGTTTATCTTCTGAGTTGGAAGAAACCACAGAGAAAGTGAATCGGTTCATTGAGCGAGTTGTTAGCCTCAAGTCTGAACCCAAGCTGCTTTATGAGGCTTCTCGTCACGTAGTGAATGCTGGGGGTAAGAGACTAAGACCATACCTTGTCTTAAAGAGTTGTAAACTCGTTGGGGGAAGGGAGGAAGACGCTCTCCCAACGGCTGTTGCGCTGGAACTTCTCCACACGTTTACTCTCATTCATGACGACATTATGGATGAAGACGAAAAAAGGAGAGGGGTTCAGACTGTTCACACTCGTTGGGGAGTGCCCATCGCAATCGTGGCTGGCGACCTTCTCTTCGCCAAAGTTTACGAAATCATCACTAAATTCACCGACCCACATCATGTGTCGCGTAAACGCATCCTACAAGTCTTAGAAGGCGTGAGTGAAGCCACCATAGCCATCTGTGAAGGCCAAACTCTCGACATGATGTTTGAAGGTATGGAAAACATTTCTGAGGATGAGTACTTCCGAATGATTGGCGCAAAAACCGCTGCACTGTTTGAAGTCTCCGCGAAGTGTGGCGGAATCCTCGGCGGCGCAAGAAAAAGTCAAGTCGAGCAGTTGGGAAAGTTTGCTTATAACGCTGGCGTAGGGTTTCAACTGGTTGATGACGTATTAGGCTTGACCGCTGATGAAAAACTTCTCGGAAAACCCGTGGGAAGCGATATTCGTGAAGGAAAACGAACTTTGATGATGGTTCACGCGCTTAAGCACGCCTCAAAAGAACAGCGGAAAACGATTCTCGGAACTTTGGGGAATAAACAAGCTTCTCCAAGACAAGTTCGTGAAGTCGTTGGCTTAGTTGCTTCGTTGGGCTCTATTAGTTATGCCGAGAAAAAAGCGGAAGAATATATTAAAAAATCCAAGAAGGCGCTGGCAGTTTTTCCAGACACGGCGGATAAGGAAGACCTCATAAGCCTCGCCGACCTCATTTTTGCTAGAAAGTATTAAGTGGCAGACCTTGACTTCCAACGAAAACAGAGAAATCATTGAGGCTATTCGAAAATTTGCTATTCTAAACGCGCTCCTTCATGGAGGAAAGGCGCAAGCTGGTCCTGTTATTGGGAAACTGCTGGCTGAGCTTCCACATCTTAAACCTAAGATAAAGGAGATTAGCCAACAAATTGCCAAGGTTGTTGAAGAGGTCAATGCGCTTTCTCTGGACCAGCAAAGGCGTGTTGTTGAGGAGAAGTGGCCTGAAGCCTTAGTTAAAGAGAAAGCCAGAGAGGAGAGGGTTCTTCCGCCATTGCCCAACGTTGAAAAGTATGAGCGAATTGTGACTCGTTTTTCGCCGAATCCCGACTGTGTTCTGCATCTGGGTTCGGCAAGAGCCATAGTCCTCTGTTACGAGTACGCGAAAATGTATAATGGCTTTTTTTATCTTCGGTTTGAAGACACTGACCCGAGATTGAAAAAGTCCGCCTTACCATTCTATGATTACATACGTGAAGACCTATCTTGGCTTGGATGTAAATGGGACGCTGAATTCATCCAGAGCGACCGCCTTCCCATCTATTATGAGTATGCTGAAAAAATTCTCAAGAACGGGAATGCCTACGTCTGCACCTGCAAACGTGAGGAGTTCCGCCGAAAAGTAACTGCTAAAAAGCCCTGTCCATGCCGAAACCTAACGCCCGAAGAGAATCTCACACGCTGGAAGCACATGTTGGATGGCACGTATGGTGAAGGAAAAGCCGTGATGAGAATCAAAACCGACCTGAACCACCCGAATCCAGCAGTTCGAGATTGGCCTGCTTTCAGAATCATTAACCCGAAGAGAAATCCCCATGCGAGAGTTGGCGGCAAATATCGTGTTTGGCCACTCTATAATTTTGCTTGTGGAGTCGACGATCACTTGATGGGCGTGACTCACATTATTCGTGGGAAGGAGCACCTAACGAACCAGAAAAGGCAAGAATTCATGTACCGACACTTCGGATGGAAATATCCTGACGCTATCCATTACGGCAGGCTCAAAATGATTGGGGCGTCGCTCAGCAAGTCTAAAATTGTAGAGGGTGTTAGGAGCGGCTACTTCCAAGGCTGGGACGACCCGAGATTAGCGACCTTTGCCGCTTTGAGGAGGAGAGGAATAACTCCCGAGGCTATTCGACGGATGATAATTGAGGTCGGTCCAAAGACTGTTGACGCGACGATAAGTTGGGACAACGTCTACGCCTTGAATCGGAAAATAGTTGACCCAGTTGCGAATCGGTACTTCTTTGTGCGTGAACCGAGAAAACTCACGGTGAGGGATGTTCCACAAGCGTTTACAGTAAGCATTCCGTTACATCCTGACCATCCTGAACGAGGTTTTCGTCGTTTTGAAATAAGACCAGAAAAGGGCGAGACATCTTTTTGGGTTTCAATCGACGACGTTAAGGCTTTGAGGACTGGAAGAAAAATCCGATTCATGGAACTCTTTAATTTTGAGGTTGTGAAGGTTGGGAAACGTCTGATTGAGGCTGTTTTTCACAGTAAGTCATACGAAGAAGCGAAAAAATTTGGTGCTCCTCTAATTCACTGGATTCCAGTGGGTACTGGCATTCCATGCGAGGTTGTGATGCCAGACGCTTCTAAGGCGTCGGGTGTCGCTGAAGATGCCTGTAAGAGGCTTCATCTTGGCGATATTGTGCAGTTTGAGCGTTTTGGTTTTGTTCGCGTAGACAGCGTTGATGAGAAGCTGAATGCGTATTTTGCCCATCGATAGTCGGGTTCAGTAGACTTTTAGATTGATCTAGTAGAACTTCCATGCCAAGAATTTTGACACTCAGTTCCTCCCTTCCTCGCCAGACCTTCCCTCTATAGAGGTAGTCTCACACGCACGCACACAAACCCACACATCTCCAATAGTCGAAACGTTCATAAGCTTGTGCCATAGATAAAACTCAACACTCATAGGGTGAGGCATATGTCCAGACCGTTTTACGCAAAATTCGAGGTCCCAAAAGAGGTGGCAGATGCAGCCTATGAAGCCCTACAAATAGCCACACAAACAGGACTCGTCCGTAAAGGCACCAATGAAACAACAAAAGCCATAGAACGCGGACAAGCGAAACTCGTAATAATTGCCGAAGACGTAGACCCGCCAGAAGTCGTCGCCCATCTTCCACTGATCTGTGAAGAACGAAAAGTCCCATACATATTCGTGCCAAGCAAAGAAAAAATCGGCACATCCTGCGGCATAGACGTTCCAGCCGCTTCAGTATGCATAACCGAGGTCGGCGACGCCACATCATTAATAAAAGAGATTTCCAAAAGAATCGAGGAACTGAAGAAGAAGGTCCCCAGCGAATGAGCGAAAAAGGCGAGAAAGGCGAAAAGACTGAAAGAGCCGAAAAAATAGAGAAAGGCGAAAAAGAAGAAGAGGTCGAGTTGACCCCTGCTGAAGTCATTCAGGTCATTGGTCGAACAGGAGTCACGGGTGAGATTTCGCAGGTTAGGGTTCGAGTACTTGAGGGGCGAGATAAGGGGCGCATTATAACAAGAAACGTAAAGGGCCCAATACGAAGCAATGACATCCTGATGTTGCGAGAAACAGAGCGAGAAGCAAAAAAAATTAAGCGGTGATGGGGTTTTCGCCAGTGCCAAAGCCTCGACGTTGCTCATTTTGTGGATACGACTTTCCGTCAGGCACTGGCCTAATGTACGTTAAAAACGATGGTTCCATCCTCTGGTTTTGTTCAAATAAATGCAGAAAGAGCGCCATTAAACTGAAACGAGACTCACGCAAGCTTGCGTGGACAAAATATTACGGGACGGAAGAGAAGGGAAGGGCTTGAACGAGCGCACCCTCGTTTTTCTGAAGCCAGAAGCGGTCTTGAGAAGCCTAATAGGCGAAATCATCACACGAATCGAAAAAAGAGGGCTCAACTTAGCAGCCATAAAACTCATCCAGTTGACCACAAAACAGGTTGGCGAAATCTACGAAATGCACAGAGGCAAAGACTTCTATCAGCCACTCATCGAACACGTTACGTCAGGGCCAGTTCTCGCCATGGTAGTAGAGGGCCCAAACGCCATCTCAGTCCTTCGCAGTATGGTTGGAAGAACGAATCCAGTTGAGGCGCAGCCTGGAACAATACGCGGCGACTATGCGCTAACCACGACAAAAAACATTATCCATGCGGCTGATAGCGCAGAAAATGCGGAGAGGGAAATCAAGATTTTCTTTAGTCCAAACGAAATTCTCAAGTATCAAAAACCTACAGAGTCCAAATACTTACTTTAAGGGCTTACAAGAGGGTTTTTACGACTTTCTCCCAGAGATCCTCATTGTCGACGCAGCCGATGTCGGCTCCGTTAAGGTCACCGTTGAAGTAACCGTATGACCTGGCTCGGCATCCACCGCATATGTATTTGTCTTCGCA
>CAZUFG010000003.1:0-36419 GCA_964618655.1 uncultured Candidatus Bathyarchaeia archaeon
AATACGACGACGAAAAACTGATTCAGGCAGTGTATAACGAGTGTCGCGCCACCTCGTTGTGGGCAGAAATATGCGCGTTGAATAAAGCTGTTCCAGCGCCACTAGACGAAAAGACGATGTACTCCCTCTACGTGCTTAACACGCTGATGAAGCATAAGAAAGAGTGCGCCGACTTTTACGAAAAGCTGAGAGACGAAGTTAAAGACCGTGTGAAAAACAAAATCGCTGCAGTGGGCAACGAGAAATTCCGTGTAATGACAGACACTCAGCCTCCCTGGGCTTTCCTCGAACTCTGGAGATACCTAGAAAAATACGGAGTTGTTTCTATTGGTTCACTCTACACATTTGGGCTTATGGGCATATTTGAAGTGAAGAAGGACGGAACTTGGGGACCCAGAACTACGCCGCAGGAGATGGGCATCGAAATCGAGACTCGAGAGCAGGCTTTACGAGTGTTGGCGGAATGGACTCTCAGCAGACCTGAGTGGCAACATTTCTATTCTCCCGATTTCAAGAGTGACATGATGAAAAGGATAGTGAAAGAATGGAAGGTTGACGGTGTAATGCTCCACTATAACCGAGGCTGCGAAGGCTTAAGTTTGGGCATTGCGGAAAACAAGCTAGCCCTGAAAAAGGCAGGCATCCCAGTCATGCATTTTGAGGGAAACATGGGAGACGAGAGGGAATTCGACTTGGAACGCACCAAGGTGGAGGTAGACGCCTTCCTAGAAATTCTCGGTGCAAAGTAGGGGGAACAAAAATTGATAAGTGTAGGAATCGATATGGGCGCAAAAAACGTGAAAGTTGTAGTCCTAAAGGACGGGCAAATCGTATCCAGAGGCATAGCATTGAGTGGAATCGACCAGAAAGCGTCTGCCCAACAGGTTTTCAACGAAGCGTTACAGAAGGCAGGCGCTTCACTTAGCGACATCAAATACATAACTGCCACCGGAACAGGCAGAGACTTGGCTCCAAACGCAAACAGTAACATCAGCATGATGGGAGCTGACGCTCTAGGAGGAACCCACCTGTTCCCAACTGCAAGGACTGTCATAGATGTAGGCGCCGAGGAAGGACGTGCAGTCCGATGCGACGAGAAGGGGAAAATGATAGACTTCGTCATAAACGAACGATGCGCCGCCGGAGCGGGAACCTTCATCGAGGCGATGGCTAGAGCCCTCGAGGTGAAAGTTGAGGAGATGGGTCCGCTATCGCTTAAGGCGGAGAAAGCGGTTCCAATGAACGCACAGTGCACAATATTCGCCGAGTCAGAGGTAGTGTCGCTGATTCATGCTAAAACGCCTAGAGCTGACATTTCACGGGCGATACACGACGCCATAGCTGACAGAATAGCCTCCATGACTCGTCGACTTGGAGTTCAGAGAGACGTCGTCCTAGTCGGGGGTGTTGCCAAAAATGTTGGCTTCATCGACGCCCTAAAGAGAATCTTGGGAGTAGACATACTCGTCCCGCCAGACCCCGAGTTCGTCGGAGCTCTAGGAGCAGCTCTAGTACCCATTAGAGGGATTGGAGGAACATGAAATGTCGAAGGAATATTGGAGATGGCCTGAGTATAGACGTACAGTGCCTGGTAAAGACTGGACTAAGGCAGGTGTAATCACCGCGGGAGTTGACATCGGTTCGGTCAGCTCTAAAGTGGCCATCATGACAGACGGCGAGCTTTACGCCTACAGCATCATGCGAACAGGGTCGAGTAGTCCAGACAGTGCTCAGAAGGCGATGAACTGGGCGCTCGAAGGAACTGGAATGAAGCTGGACAACATCCGTTACGTTGTGGGAACAGGCTACGGACGCGTGAACGTTCCCTTCGCAAACAGGGCTATTACTGAAATTGCCTGCCACGCCAGGGGAGCGAACTACATGTGGGGTCCGTCTGTAAGAACTGTCTTAGACATGGGTGGTCAAGACTGTAAGGCGATTCACTGTGACGATAAAGGAAAGGTTACCGCCTTCCTCATGAACGACAAGTGCGCCGCGGGAACTGGGCGAGGTATGGAAGTGTTTGCTGATTTGCTCTCTGTCCCCATCCAGGATGTTGGTTCAATGTCGCTCAGCGTGGAGAAGGAGCCCGAACCCGTAAGCAGCACCTGCGTTGTTTTCGCCAAGTCAGAGGCTGTAGGACTATTACGCAAGGGTTGGGCACGAGAAACGGTTCTAGCCGCTTTCTGCTCAGCCATGGCCCATAGAATATCTGAGTTGCTGGAGAAAGTCAAGGTAGAAAAAGATTTTGTCATCACTGGCGGAATCGCCAAAAACATCGGCGTAGTGAGCAGACTGGAGAACATAATTGGCATTAAAGCCTTGCCGCGGAAGGAAGAATTCGACCCCATGATTGCGGGCAGTATAGGCGCGGCTCTCTTCGCGAAGGCTCTGTACGAAAAAGAGGCAAAACCAGCATGATTGTTCATTACGGGTACAGAGACGGCTCAGGCGAGTATTTCATCAGCATCGACACAGACAAGTGTAACAGTTGCGGAAAATGCGTTGAAGTTTGCCCTCAACACGTTTTAGAAATGATAACCATGCTCATCGACCTCGAAGACAAGCTTGTGGCCGCCGTAACTGAGGAGCACCGCAAAAAAATCAAGTACAGTTGCGCTCCATGCAAACCCGAAAAGAAGCCACCATGTGTAATAGCTTGCCAGCAAGAAGCCCTCGTTCACACATGGAAACCCGTCAAGCCGTAACAGTTTCTGAACAATTTCACCTCTAAAAGATGAGTGCTAATGGAAACAATAACGCTGAGCATCAACGGCAGTGAGGTTAAGGCTGAGAAAGGCGCAACTGTGCTGAAAGCCGCGCTGGATGCAGGCATTTACATTCCTGCGCTCTGTTATCATCCAGACCTGCCGCCAGCGCCAGGGACGAAAGTTAATGACCAAGTTTATCGCGGCGGCGAGCTTGTCCAAGGGAATGGCGCTTGTTCTGAAGGGTTTGAAGGCTGTCAGTTGTGCATCGTAGAGATTAGGGGAGTTGAGGGATTCCCAACAGCGTGCGACACCCTCGCCGCTGACGGCATGGTTATCCAAACTAATACCGAACAAGTCCAGAAGCTTCGACGTGGTAACCTAGCAAAAATATTGGCTAAACATCCCCACGCCTGCCTAGTTTGCGCGGAGAGAGAGGGTTGCAGTCGGGAACCATGCTCGCTGAACGTGCCTGTAAACGAGCGTTGTTGCATAAAATTTGGTCGATGCGAACTGCAGAAAGTTGCGGAGTACATCGGAATCGAGGAAGGTATAACCCGATACGTTTTTAGAAACCTTCCCGTGGAGGAGTCGCCGCTCTTTGTTCGTGACCACAATCTCTGTATTGGTTGTGGTCGCTGTGTGCGTGCTTGCAGAGACTTGCGTGGTGTAGAAGCCCTTGGCATGGTACGTGACGGTGAAGAATACATCGTGGGCACCGTAAGCGTATCCTTAAAAGAGTCAGGATGCAAATTTTGTGGCGCATGCGTTGCAGTCTGCCCAACCGGAACGTTAACTGACAAAGACATTGGATGGCCTGAGCGTGAAGAAGACCTCGTTCCGTGTAAGCACAAGTGCCCTGCGGGCATAGATGTTCCTCGCTATATTCGCCTCATAGCCAACGAAAAATTTGCAGAGGCGGCGACGGTAATCCGGGAGAAAGTTCCGTTTCCAATGGTTCTCGGCTATGTTTGCCATCATCCCTGCGAAACCGAGTGTCGAAGAGGAAAACTGAACGAGGCTACGTCTATTTGTGCGCTTAAACGCTTCACCATTGAACGTGATACGGGTTTGTGGAAGGTAAACGTAAAAGTGGCTCCGTCCACTGGCAAGCGGGTGGCTATAGTTGGGGCTGGACCAGCGGGGCTTACTGCGGCTTACTACCTAACGAAAAAGGGGCATTCAGTAACTGTTTTTGAGTCGCTGCCCGAACTTGGGGGAATGCTGTACGCAGGAGTTCCGGAATATCGCTTACCAAAAGAAATCTACAAAAAAGAAATTAGCGAGATTTTGAAGTTGGGCATAGAGGTTAAGACAGGCACCCCAATTAGTGAGAAGTTGACACTTGACGACCTTACGGATAAGTATGACGCTGTGTTCTTGGCGGTTGGCGCCCCACTCAGTAGGAAGCTGAAGATTGAGGGCACAGAATTAGGAGGAGTTCTCTGGGGCCTCGACTTCTTAAACGATGTTAAGTTTGGGCGAGGCGTGAAAGTGAAAAATAAAGTCTTGGTTATTGGCGGTGGCAACGTAGCCATTGATGTGGCAAGAACTGCCCTCAGGTTGGGGGCAAAGGGGGTTCAGTTGGCATGCCTAGAGTCTAGAGAGGAGATGCCAGCCCACGAGTGGGAAATTCAAGAAGCCGTAGAAGAGGGCGTCGTACTCAACGTTTCTTGGGGACCTAAAAGAATTATCGGTGATAGCAAAACCGTGACGGGAGTTGAACTTGTTCGATGCACCACCATCTTTGACAAGGACGGAAAGTTTAACCCGTCTTTTGATGAGGCGACAACTAAGGCCATTGAGACGGACATGGTTGCCATCGCCATCGGTCAAGCCTCAGACCTCTCCTTCCTAAGAGAAGGCAGCAAAATACAATCTACAAGAGGGGCCATACAAGTTGACAGCAACACTTTACAAACCAGCGTCCCCAAAATCTTTGCAGGCGGCGATGTCGTAAGCGGTCCAGCCTCTGTCATTGAGGCTGTTGCCATGGGAAGAAAGGCTGCAACTTCCATTGACAAATACCTTGGCGGCGACGGAATTATAGACGAGGCGCTAATACAAACCGAAAAGCTCGATCCTTGGCTTGGACGGGAAGAAGGTTTCGCGGATAGAAAACGTGTTCCAACGCCTTGCCTACCAGCCGAGCAGCGGCGTAGAGATTTTTCTGTGGTAGAGCTTAGTTTTGACGAGAAACAGGCGGTTGAAGAGGCGAAACGATGCCTCCACTGTGACTTACGGTTCCAAATCTCACAGGTGACGCTTCCGCCAGAAAAATGGTTAGAGTTCAACTTGGCTAATGTCAGCGCCGTTCCAGAAACCAGCGGCGTTTACCAACTCCTAAACGAGAAGAAGACCATAATCTTCATTGCTGGCACGCCAAACCTGCGTCAAGACCTAACTCAACGACTGAAAACGATTGAAAAAGCTCGTTATTTCGGGTATGAGGAACATCCCATGTACACGATGCGAGAAAGTGAGCTTATTCAAAAGTTCCTTAAGGAGCACGGAAAAATGCCCGAATACAACGAAGAACTTTACGACCTTTTCTAACTGAGCATGCCCTTCAGAAGGCAAGAGTTTTCTAACACTTTTTATACAGTCTAATGAGACAGAAAAATGCCCAAGAGAAAAAGTTCAATGGAAGATGAACTAAAGAAGAATGGCTGGGTTAAACGAACGACTATCGGAGAACCGAGACTAAGCGAGTGCGTGGAGCTCTACAGGTCTTTAGGCTTTGAAGTTCATCTCGAACCCGTAATCCTCAGTGAACTAGATGAGGAATGTAGAAAGTGTTACGAACTCGAAGGCGATGTCGGAACACTCAAAACTATTTACACGAAGCCTAAAGCAGAAAAGAAGAAAACAAAGAAAACTTGAAAAGTTTGTCCTATTTTTTCGTAAACCTGTAAAACACTCTTCCATCTTCTAGCTCAACGATTTTTAGGTGGATTTTGTCCCCGATTTTAAGGTCTTCGTATTTTACATTGTCTATTCGTGCTGAGATTAATAGCCCGCCTACTCTGACGAAGCCAACACAGAATGGCGCGTCTTGAACCAAGCCCAGCGGCGCACCCAGCCTTACCTCGGTGAAAGCGTAAAGCTCGCCCTCATTGCCCAAGTCAACCCACTCAAGCTCTTCAGACAGGCAGTTGGGACAGATTATTCTTGGAGGCCACAAAAGTTTGTCGCACTTCTTACATTTTGTTGTGGTTAGGCGTCCTTCCTTCAGCCCAGCAAAGAAACGACTGATCCTCGTGCTTTTCTCGTCTTCTAGCGGGTAGAAGTCGAGCATGAACGGAAGCTTTATCGTTTCTGGTCGTTTGATTTTTTCAGTTTTTGCGTCAGTCATTTGGGTTTCCTCCCGTAGACCATTATGCTGTGCACGTTTGCTCCGCCGCTCAGATTGTGGGCAACTCCTACTTCTGCGTCTTTAACAAGTCTTCCTTTTGGTACGTCTCCTCTGAATTGGTGTAGTATGTCGAGGGCTTGTAGAATTGCGGTTGCTCCGAGCGGGTGTCCGCATCCGAGGAGTCCGCCCCTTGGGTTTACGGCTATCTTTCCTCCGATGTATGGTCCTCCGTCTTCGATGAATTTTCCGCCTTTACCCTTCTTACACCAACCGAACGCTTCGTACTCCATGATTTCGGATATGGTGAAGCAGTCGTGCAATTCAGCAATGTCAACGTCATCTAGCGTGATTTTGGCTGTTCTGAAAGCCTCTTTCACAGCTAGCTTTAGGGGCACCCACTCGGTTAGGCTAGCCAAATTATTTATCACGTTCCCTATGTTGGCTTGGCCAGACCCGATGAGGTATAGGGGCGTGTCTGTGTACTTCTCTGCATCCTCAGCTGGAACCAAAATGACTCCTGCGGCTCCGTCTGTTATTCCACTGCAGTCAAGCAAGGTGAGTGGAGGGGCCACCATCAAAGACTTCAACGTGTCTTCAACCGTTACTTCTTTTTGGAATTGCGCAAGAGGGTTCATGGTTGAATAGTGATGATTCTTCACGGAGACTAAGGCCATCTGCTCCCTAGTCGTGCCAAATTCATGTATGTGTCTTTGGGCTGTCATGGCGAAGAATGGCGGAGCCGACAAAGCATTAATTCCGTCCCACTCTCGGTCGAGCACGTTTGCCATGTTTGTTTGGGCTTCAGCCATGTCTGGCATGTACATTTTTTCTACGCCGAAGGCAACGGCTACGTCTGCCATGCCGCTTGCAACACAAGCCCAAGCGTATCGGATGGCTGCCTGCCCAGAAGCGCACATGAGTTCTGTTCTGGCAATGACTTTTGTCGGAGTTATGCCCAAATATTCGGCAGCCATTGGGGCTACGTGAGCTTGAAAAGCGAATCTTTCGGGCTCGGCTGCGCCAACTATGAGGGCTTCAACATCTTTCGGAGCCAAGTTATCGACGCTTTTGAACATCTCTTTTCCAGCTTCTTGCACGAGTTCTCTCCATGTAGCCTCTCTTTTGCCGCACCGTGTTGCTCCTCCGCCAACAATCGCAACTTTTCTCATTTATTGAACACCCCTCAACTTAGAAGATGGTGAACTTGTGATAATGCAGCAAAGCCTATATTAACTGTAACACTGAGCGCACTGCTTCCGAATCTGCTGAATCTTTGGAATTTTTGCCAATTTTTCTGTTGACCATCTACGATGGTGGTTTTAGGACTGTCTGAACTCACTTTCCTTTATACTGTGGTTTTCTTTTTTCCAGGAAGGCTGTGACTCCTTCGTTGAAGTCTTCTGTGGATGCGATTAGTCCGAAGGCTTCGGCCTCTTGCCACAATCCAACTTCTGGGTGAGTCTCAGTGCTGTTGTTTATCAGAGCCTTCGATAACTTAATGGCTATCGGTGGCTTGCCAGTCAGTTCTATTGCAAGTTCTTTAACCTTCGCCTTTAACTGGTCGGCGGGAACAACAGCGTTTAACAAGCCGAGCCGTTCAGCCGTCTTGGCGTCTATGCGTTTGCCCGTGAAGATCATCTCTTTGGCTATGCCCTTACCAACATATCTGGGAAGTCGTTGTGTTCCACCCCAGCCAGGAATGAGGCCAAGGTTGATTTCAGTCTGGCCAACCTGAGCGTTCTCAGAGGCAATTCGAATGTCGCATGCCATGGCTAATTCGGTTCCGCCTCCTAAGGCGAAGCCGTTGATAGCTGCTATGACTGGTTTTGCTAACGCTTCTATGCGGTTGCAAAGATGTTGCCCACGCCTTGTAAACTCTGTTCCCCTCACTGGACTTACTCCCTTTATTATGTTTAGGTCTAGACCAGAGCAGAAGGCTCTGTCTCCAGCGCCTGTTATAATAACGACTCTTATGGTTTCGTCGTTTTCTGCGTCTTCGAGGCGAGCTAACATTTCTCGTATTGTTTCTTCGTTTAGGGCGTTGCGTGTTTCTGGTCGATTTATGGTTATTGTTGCTATTCCTTCGCTTTTTTCATAAAGCGTGTTCTTAAATTCCATTAAATCTCCCTCCTCTAGGCTTTTTTATTTCTTTTCCCAGTTGTAAAAGCCCTTTCCAGTTTTTCTGCCTAAAAGACCCGCTCTAACCATTTGCCTGAGAAGCGGGTTAGGATGAAATTTGGGGTCCAGATCTTTCTGCAACTCTTCAGCGATGGCTAGGGTTGTGTCCAAGCCAAGATAATCGAGTAGAGTTAAGGGTCCCATTGGCCAGTTTAGCCCCAACTTTATGGCTTTGTCTATGTCTTCTGGTGTGGCGACGCCTTCGTCAACGAGTGCTATCGCTTCGTTTAGAGCGGGAATTAGTATGCGGTTGACCACGAAGCCCGCAACATCTTTTTTGACCACAACTGGTTCTTTACCCATCTTTTTGGTGACTTCGACTATGGTGTTGATGGTTTCGTCGGATGTTTTGCCTCCGCGAACGATTTCTATTAGCTGCATGAGTTGTGGAGGGTTGAAGAAGTGCATACCGCAGAAGTTTTCTGGTCTCTTAATGGCGGAGGCGAGTTCAGTAATACTGATTGAAGACGTGTTCGAGGCTATTATTGCGTCTTTTTTGGCGAGTTTGTCAGCCTCTGCCAATGTGGGCTTTTTGATTTCAAGGTTTTCTGGGACTGCCTCGATTATGAGGTCTGCGTCTGCTACTGCTTTTTTCATGTCTAATGTTGGGTGGATTCTGCTTAGGGTTTCGTTGACTTCTTTCTCTGAGATTGTTCCTTTCTTTAGGAATCTTTGTAGGCTGTCGTTTATCATTTTGAGCCCGTTGTCCAGAAACTCTTGTTTTACGTCTCTCAGACTGACCTCGTATTTTGCGACTTGGGCTGCGACTTGGGCGATTCCGTGGCCCATCAATCCAGCGCCTAAGACTGCAATTTTCTTTACTTCCATCACTAACACCTCTCCTGATAGGATAGTGGAAGTATAGTCGTGGGAATATAATAATTTCTGAAAGCAACAATTATAAACCATTTACAGACTTCTATGCGTGCAAAGAAAGAGGAAACAGACATGGCATGGCTGAACCTGGGCGAAATCCTCAGAGTACACGCAAAAAACTATCCAGACAAACTGGCAGTGAAGGACTGGCGTGGAAAGACACTCACGTATCCTGAACTTGAGTCGAGGACAAATAGGCTGGCGAACGGATTACTGCGTATGGGTCTGCGTAAGGGCGACCGAGTCGCGGTCATGCTTTACAACTGCACCGAATTCGTAGAAATAATGTGCGCCTTCGCAAAGATTGGGTTGGTCGTAGTTCCTGTGAACTGGCGTTACATCGAAAAAGACATTGAATACGTGGTTGACAATTCTGACTCTAAGGCGATGATTGTTGGCGAAGACTTCATAGAGGTTGTCGATCCGATTCGTTCTAATTTTGAAAAAGTTGGGGAAAAAAAATATGTTGTGGTCGGTCTTGCCACCCGGAGAGGTTATGTTAACTATGAAAAGTTGATAGCGAGCTCTCCAGAGATTAAGCCAGAAGTGAAAGTTGACAACAAAGAGGCATGGATGCAGATATACACTTCAGGAACGACTGGAATACCGAAAGGCGTCGTGAGGTCTCACGACTCTTACATATCTTTCTTCATGATTAACGCCGTAGAGTTTGGCTTCTCAGAAAAAGATTACGGAATGATCGTCATGCCTCTTTATCACGTGAACTCCACCTTCTACGGCCTGCTGTTCCTCTACATTGGGGCGTCGCTTTACGTTGGCAGGGATAAAAAGTTTGACCCAGTCGAACTTTTAAGCGTGATAGACAAGGAGCGGGTTACCTTCACCTCGCTGATACCGACCCACTACAACTTGATTCTGAATGTTTCAGAAGAGGAGAGGAAAAAATATGATGTGAATTCCATACGAAAACTTTTGTGCTCCTCTGCGCCAGCCAGAAGCGAGGTGAAGAAGGGAATCCTCCGCTGTTTTCCGAATGTTGAGCTGTTTGAGGCTTATGGTTCAACAGAAGCAGGCCTTGTAACGTTACTTAGGCCTGAAGATCAGTTGCGAAAGTTGGGGTCGATTGGGAAGGAATGCCTCGGGACTGACGTGATTAAGCTTTTAGACGAAAGTGGAAAAGAGGTAGCAGTCGGCGAGGTAGGCGAGCTTTATTCTAGAGGACCAATGATGTTCGATGAATATTATAAATTGCCAGAGAAGACGAAAGCCTCGTTTAGTGGCGACCTTTTCACCGCCAGAGACATGACTAAACGAGACGAGGAGGGCTACTATTATCTCGTGGACCGAAAGGACAACATGATCATCACGGGCGGAGAACACGTCTACCCTTCCGAGGTTGAGGAAATAATTTCGAGACATCCGAGTGTATTTGATGTGGCGGTGATTGGAGTGCCAGACGACGTATGGGGAGAAGCCGTAAAGGCTGTTGTCATTTTAAAAGAGAACCAAACAGCCACGCCAGAAGAAATAATCGAGTGGTGCCGAGGAAAGATGGCAGGGTACAAAAAGCCGAAGTCAGTAGACTTTATCCCTCCACACGAGATGCCGAGAACAACCACGGGAAAGATTCTGCACAGAAAACTGCGAGAAAGATACGCCCAACCATTATAACTCTGCTATGCGACAGAATCCCACCCCCGCACTACGCATACAAGTGCTGTTCTTAGTATTTGAGGGTGAGATATAGCAGTACAGCTAATGCTACGCACGTGAACAAGTCTGGCAACAGGGCAAACGGTCCAAGACCGAACGCATAGTAACCAAAACTCCAATGTATCAATGGGTTAGAGGTGAGAGCATAGAAAAGCAAGACCAAAGAAAATATTATTAGTCCAATCGTGAACTCCGACCGCGTTTTTCTGTACATGCTAATGTACGTGAGCAACAGGAAGATTAAGAGCGTCACATTGATCATGGAAACCACTGTTTTCGCTGTGTAGAAAAACTCTATGTCTCCAGGAATATTGTGTGTAGGTGGCCAGTGGTGTGGAGAAGGTGGAAACCAAAATGTAGACGTAGCCGAGAGTGTTGCCAAGATAGCTACCACTGTCAACGTTGCCACTATGAGCCAAATTCTCATGCTTTTATTCATATGATTCTTCATCTACGTTCCTCCTTTTTCTACTTTTTCCAGATTTTCTTCAGAATCTCCTCGAACAAAGCGTAATTCTCCTCCATCGCTGGAGATAAGAAATACGTGGTACCATACCCTTCTCCGGCTGATGTGATTATTTTGTTTTTCTCAAGGACTTCAAGATGATGCCTTATTGTCCTATAATCCATTCCAAGCAGGTTCGCCAACTGATTTGCATTTTGTGGAGTCTTCTTTAGAGTCTCAATTATCTTGGAACGAGTCGCGCCACCTCTCGTGCCTGCAATCAGCCACCCCAGTAAATACTTCAACGGACGCCCGCTAACAGACATCCATACCGCTCCGCATGCATCAGAGTTTTTCGTTAAAAACTATTTGAGCTAGGGTAATAAATATGCCCTTCCAGCGTCTGAACCGAATTAGGAATGAAATTGGGGTAAATTCTGAAAAACTCTTTTTAATATCTGCGGTTTTTGGATAGACAAGACAACAAAAAGGGGGTGACAAAAATCGATAGACGCAAAGCCTTAATTCTGCTATCAGTGGTAGCCGTAGCAGCAATCTTGGGCAGCATAGTGCTAGTATATGGAGCCAATGGTTTTGCAGGCTCGACCAGTGAAGAAAATGAAGAAATGATGATGCTGAAAACCTGTGGATGGCAACCCCGATGGCAGCATGAATGGTCACGTGGATGGGGACGTCACGGATTTATCGAGGTTAGCGAAGAGTTCGAAGAGAACGTGATCAACATAGCGAAAAACGACTCCGACGTCCAAAACTTACTTGCTGATGGCTATAACATTACAGGAGTGAGGCCGATCATCAAAGCTATAGTTGAAGCAAATGGCGATGTTCTGATGAAAGCAACGAGCGCAATCGTCATACTACGCAAGGATACAACAGGTAGCGCGTCTGTATGGGTGAATGTGGAAGAAGGAAAAGTGACGAGAATAGAGACCTTAACGAGAACTGTGATCGAAAAACCTTAAACGCGACATATGAAATGCGTCAATTTCCTTCTCTCCCTTCTCTCTCCTACATTCCCCTTTGTGAGTCAAATTTAACGTGACCTTGGAAAGGTGGTTAATTTGCGTGCCTTAACAACAGCGTTGAAAAATGTTTCAAGAAGAAAAATCAGAGTTTTGTTAGTAGTTATAGGCAAATAGGAGATGATTACAATTGAAGCTTTCTCAAAAACCAAAAGCTACACGTATCTCAACGATTCTCATGGTAACAATTGTCATAGTCAGCCTATTTGGAGGAGGAGTACTAGGCTATTTCCTGGGCTACTCAACCATCTCAGGAAGAATTGATGACCTGCAAAATCAATTGTCAACACTCCAAGGACAAATCTCTAATCTTCAATTGACACAGAACGTCACTTACCAAAATATCACTTACGTCCTAGGAGAAAACACTTCACTTTCCCAGTTGTATGAACGAGTCAAAGAATCTGTCGTTGTAATCCGAGGAATAATAGTGGAATACGACTTCTTCGGGCACCCCTACTACACGCAAGTCCAAGGGTCAGGGTTCGTCTACAATTTCACAGGACAAATGGCAATCATCACAAACTACCACGTAGTCTATGACGCGATTAACATAACCGTGACCTTCATAAATGGAAATGGATACGCAGCAGTGGCTCTAGGCTCAGACCCATACGCAGACCTAGCAGTGCTTTCAACGGACGCCCCACAGAGCGAATACAAGCCTCTCGAGATTGTCAGCTCATCCACCTTAAAGGTAGGCGACCCAGTTATAGCTGTCGGCAACCCCTACGGACTAGCTGGGTCAACGACTACAGGCATAGTAAGTGCGCTAGGCAGAACAGCCACGGTGGATTGGTCCAGCTACCCTATAGCTGATTGCATACAGTCATCGGCACCCATAAATCCTGGCAACTCAGGAGGGCCACTTCTGAACTATCAAGGTGAGGTTGTCGGTATAACCTCCTACGGTGCAGTTGACCCAACAACTGGAGAGACCGCTCAAGGGATTGGGCTAGCAATCCCTTCGAGTACGATACTGCGAGAAATTGAATCTCTAGTGACGGAGGGCTCGTATAATCAGCATCCCTGGCTAGGTGCAACGGGAACGGATATGACTTATGAAATCGCAAAAGCGATGAGCATAAATGTAACCTATGGATGGCTAATCGCCCAAGTAGTAAGTGGAGGACCAGCAGACAATGCAGGCCTACGAGGTGGAACAAAACAAGCCCTAATTGCTGGAGAGTGGGTAACAATCGGCGGCGACATCGTAATAGCAATCAATGAAACAACAATCACTAACATGGATGACCTTTCAACTTACCTAGAAGAGTTCACGTTACCGAGGCAAACAATCAACGCAACCATAGTAAGAAACAACCAAACAATGACACTCACAGTTGAGTTGGGAACACGACCACCGCCAAGCTGACGTGAGTTCCATGAGAACAAGTGATGCGACGAAGAACGAAAGCCTGCGCGTTAACCATTCTTACACTCGTGATACTACGTTTGGTCGTCGTGCTGAGATTAAAGAGATGTTACTTAAAGTTATTGATAAGTTTCATCAGAAGAGAGCTACCAGGCCCGATAAGGCCATAACTATTGACGCACGTGAGTTTCCGCCCAACTTCAAAGAATTAATGAAAGAACGTCTAGGAGAGTTGAGCATTTTCGTAGAGGTAAATGGCAAATACTATC
Source organism: uncultured Candidatus Bathyarchaeia archaeon (assembly GCA_964618655.1). Classification (GTDB taxonomy): domain Archaea; phylum Thermoproteota; class Bathyarchaeia; order Bathyarchaeales; family Bathyarchaeaceae; genus CAZUFG01. Next base: position 13,924 of record CAZUFG010000003.1, read on the forward strand.
TATCAGAGAAACGGCTGCAGGAAATGCGTGCACACATTGAAGCTATGGTAACAACGAGGCTACAAGAATTAGACACTAAAATTGATGAGCATATTTAATTATGAATTACCTTCCGAGTTTCGATGAATTAAAAAAAAGGGACGCGCAATTGGATTTTTCGAGTTTGGATCTAAAACCATTTTCTCCAAGTGAGGATGTATAAATCAAACTTTACCTGGTAAATTCGTGCGTGGGTCCCTCTCCCCTCTATAGAGATACTCTCACACACGCACACACAGCCAGACCACCCCAAACATGACACGACAAAAAACGAGGATTACAGATAAGAGAATCCTACGTCATTAAACTATATACCCAATGGGTTGAAGTGAACTAGAATGTCCTCTCTGACGATGATGCTTAAACAAGAAGATGTTGACTCTCCAGAAAAACGTGGAAACTTCACAGTTACCGTTGTGGGATGCGGTCGGATGGGCATACCGACAGCCTGTCTCTTCGCGGAAGCAGGGTTTAAGGTCATTTGCGTGGATGTGGATCAAGGCGTCGTAGCTTTATTGAAAAAAGGTAAGACCCCCCTTGCAGAACCAGGACTCGAAGAACTCGTAAAGAAGCATACAAATGAAGGGCGTCTCACCGTCACCAACAACTGCAAAGAAGCCGCCTCAGCAAGCGATGTTATCATGTTTACGGTTCCAACTTTGATCGATAAAAAGAGAAAGCCCGATTACTTAAGCGTAGAAAAAGCCTGTAGGGAAGTGGGCATGGGACTGCGTTCCGGTTGCTTAGTCATTTTTGAAAGTACGGTGGGTCCTGGACTAACTGAAAGCCTAGTAAAGGAGACGCTGGAAAACGCTTCTGGATTAAAGGCTGGAAGCGACTTCGGCTTGGCGTACAGCCCAATCCGCGCCACATCAGGACAAGTGTTGCAGAACATCGCCAGTTATGCCAGAATAGTGGGCGCCGTCAACGAACGAAGCCTGGAAGTTGCTTGCCTAGTTCTGGGCACGATTACAAAGGGAGAGATAATCAAGGTGAGAGACATGAAAACAGCAGAAGCCGTGAAGCTGTTTGAAAACGTCCAGCGTGACGTTAACATAGCCTTGGCAAACGAGTTTGCACAATTCTGCGAAAAAGCTGGCATAGACTATGAAGAGGCGAGAAAGACAGCGAACACACAGCCCTACTGTCACTTGCTGGTTCCCGGAATTGTTGGCGGACACATCCCAAAAGACGCGTATCTTCTAGTTGACGAGGCAGACAGCCTAAACGCCTCGCTCCACATGGTTACGCTTGCTAGAAAAGTTAATGACGAAATGCTGGACCATACGCTTCGTTTAGTGAGAGACGCTTTAAGAGCGTGTGGAAAACCCTTACGGCGGGCTAGAGTTTCAGTCTTAGGCGTTTCTTACCGTCCAAACATAAAAGAGGCGCAGGTTTCATTAATTAAAGAACTTGTAAACATACTCAAGAGAAGAGGCGCGTTCGTGAAGGTGTATGACCCACTCTTCTCTGCAAAGGAGCTGGTGGAAATGGGTTATCCCGCGGAAGACACGTTAACGAAAGCCGTTGAGGGTGCAGACTGCCTCATCATTGCGGTTGGACATGACCAGTTTAAGCGGCTGAACCTGAAGAAGGCTAAGCTTTTAATGAAAAAGTCTGCAGCAATAGTGGATGTGGGACACGTTATCGAGCCCGCCAGGGCAGAGAAAGAAAACCTCGTATACCGCGGCTTAGGGAGGGGTGTCTGGACTAGATGAGAAAGTTAGGCGTGGCAGTGGTGGGAATAGGATTCTGGGGACAAAACCATGTTAGAGTCTTTAGTGAACTGCCCGAAACCGAGCTTATGGCTGTTTGCGACATGAACCCAGAGAGGGCTCAAACAGCGGCTGAAAAAATGGGCGTAGAGGGATACATAAACAGCGAGAAAGCGTATAGACGAAGCGACATAGATGCCGTAAGCATCTGCACTTGGTCAACAAACCTCGCGGCAGAGGCAATGAAAGCCTTGAGGGCAGGAAAACACGTGTTCGTAGAAAAACCCATGGCTAGCAATGTCCAAGAGGCGAAAAGAATCGTTGGGCTAGCACAGAGGAAAGACTGCCGCCTCATGGTGGGTCTCATTGAGAGATTCAATCCGGGCGTTCAACGCATTAAGGAGGCGGTGGAGAAGGGAGAGATCGGCACTCCAGTCTCTGCCACGTCGAGAAGAGTTTCTGAGTGGCCTGAAAGAATCGGAGATGTGGGTGTTGTGAAGGACACGGCCATCCACGACATAGACGTAATCGTGAACATTTTTGCCGAAGACCCGATGGCAGTCTACGCAAAGGCAGGCAACCTCATGCACACAAGGTTCGAGGACTACGCTCACATCATGCTCACGTTTGAGAGTGGAAAAACCGCTTTTATTGAGGCAAACTGGCTTACCCCTTACAAGACTCGGAGATTAATCGTTACTGGAAGCAAGGCTATGATGACCCTGGACTATCTTACACAAGAGATCATGATTGAAACAGCGGGACAAAGCCTAAAACCACGATACAAATGGGAAGAACCACTCAAAATGGAGTTGCAACACTTCGTAAATTGTGTGTTAGAGGACAGAGAGCCGTCTGTCACGGGCCTCGACGGCTTGAAGGCCCTTCAAATAGCAGAGGCAGCGTTAAAGTCTGCCGCAAAATGTAAAACAGTTAAGCTTAAATGAAAAATTGCTGGCGCATCGGCTTTATGATGTCACGATAGGGACTTTGAACGATGATGCGGGTAAGAAGTTTAGGCTTGCTACTGACCTATAAATGTAACGCAAAATGTCAGCATTGCGCATATGCCTGCGGGTCCGAGTTTGAGGGAAAAATGGAAGTAAAAGATGCAGAAAACTACATTGAACAGGTTAAGGACGACCTTGACGTTGTTTGTATATCTGGCGGAGAACCCTTTATCTACTATGATACTCTCGTTAAAGTAGTGGAATCCGCTACACGAATTGGCATTTCATCAATTTGGGTCTTCACAAACGGCTTTTGGGCTCAAACTGATGATGTCGTTCGCGAAAAGCTAGTTCCTCTTAAGAAGAAGGGGGTCACGAAGATGATTTTCAGCGTGGATGCCTACCATCAAGAATTCGTCCCACTAGATTTTGTAAAGAGGGCGATTCAAATCACTATGGAATTGGGCATTGACGCTGAAGTAGACGCACGGTTTCTGGGACCACCAAGTGCAAGGAACTCGCAGAACTTAACTACGAGGAGGATGCTTCGACAGTTGCGCCCCTTAAAGGTTGAGATTTCCGAGGGTCAGCCATGGTATGTGGGGAGAGCAGCGGAACTTTTAAGTCATCATGTTGAACAGAAATTTGGGCTCCCTCTTGAAAAATGTTGTAAAATATGGTCTATAGGCGATTTGATGAAACCAGAGGGAGTGGACATAGACCAGTATGGCAATGTGATGGTTTGTCCTGGAATAAGTGTTGGAAACACCAATAAGAAAACGCTTTCTGACATCACTCGATATTATGACTATCATGAAAATTCCATCATTCGGGCGATTGCTGAAGGTGGTCCTACGGAACTGGTTGAAAAAGCGAAAGGTAAAGGTTACTTTCCTCGAGAGGGTTATATTAACAAGTGTCATCTATGCTATGATGTGAGAAAGTTCTTAAGACCATATTACCCAGAAATTTTAACACCCGAAAATTGCTACATGACATAAAAACATGATAATAAGAGCTAAAAGGGTCGTTAATCTTTCTTTCTTGTAGCTTCTCCTTTGAGGTTGAAGGGTTTTCCTTCAGAGATTATCTTCTTAGGAAATTTTTCTCTCCACTTCCGCAGAAATGGCAATTCATCTTTTTCTTCGCGTAGTTCATCGGGCAACATCTCGGGAATCTCTTCTCGGATGGGGTACCAGCGTAGGCATTTTGGACAAATGATTACGCCTTCCACGATTTCCTCTTTTTCCTCGAAGACATGCAACTCAAGCGGATAGTATTTGTCTATTGGACAGGCCAAAATGTCCATAAGCTTCCGTTTCATGTTTATCCCCGCTAACCAAATTGTTAGGTTTGAAGGTTATAAAAGATTTATCAAGAACACCTTAAGGTAGCATTCAATGAGGAGATATTTTTGGCAGAATCTTTACGTCCAAAACCACCTGATACCAGTTTGGGCCTGTTGTTCGCACAATCCGACCGAATGAAACTTCGAAGCTTATTCCAAGGTCTTGTAGTCGTTCGGACATTTTTGCCTTAACCTTCTCAACTGGATTCTCTTTTTTTCCAGCGTGTTCAAAGTCGTAGTAGTGAATCCATCCTCCAATAGGTTTAGTCGCCAAAACAGCACATTCCAGATACTCGTACGCCCGCTCTGGCAACGGCATGAGAACCCTGTCCGCAACATTGCGCAGTTTTTCACCAATAACCTCTTTTGCGTCTCCCTGAACAGGAATGACTCGCTCGCCAACCTTGTTCAAGTCAGCGTTTTCTCGCATATGCTGAACCGCAACGGGGCTGATGTCTATGGAATAAATTTTTTGAACCCCAGAATGTTTAGCGATGAGTATGGAGTAGCAACCCACGCCAGCAAACATGTTGACAACTACCTCGCCGGGCTGAACCAGCTTGGCTATTCGCATTCTCTCATGAGACAGCCTAGGCGAAAAATAGCATTTTGCCAGATCAACCCTAAACACACAGCCAAACTCTCTGTAGACGGTCTCAGTTCTTCTTTCGCCTGCCACCCACTCGAGTTTGCGTAGTCGGAGGTCGCCTGAAACTGGACTTGCTTGACGTAACACGGTTTTGACGCGCTTGTGAGTTTGCATGACTGCTTCAGCGATGAGTCTACTGTGTCGTTTGAGGTTTTCAGGTAATCGTATGACTGCGATGTCGCCGACGATGTCGTAGGATTTGTAAAGAAGATTGAGTTCAGCAGTTTCCAGTTTACCTGCGAGAACAGTCTTTAGGCTTTTCTTCATTAAAAGCCCTCAAACAGAATACTACTTAACCGAGGCTATGCGACCTATCAAGACCGCTATCCACTTCAGCCCTCTTGGCAGATAGTCACGAATCAGTTCTATGTCCTGTCTTTTTACGGCTCTTAAAAGGACTAGAGAGAAGACGTAAACCGCCGTGCCCACAACCACGTATATGGGAATTAAATAGTACAGTTTTGGAGTGAATTTTTCTAAGCCTCGGTAAAGCACAACTGACACCGCCATGATGATGGAAGCCACTGAACCTTTCCATAATGCTTCCATGTCGAAGCTGATTCTGATGTGTTTTCTGAGGGCATATACCCCTAGCCCAAACCATACTAGGGCTGCGATTACTCTAGCCCATGCCGCTCCAATTACGCCTAGGTTAAGCTGAGTTAGGGTGATATAGCATATGGCTGTGTCGGTGAATATGGATGCTAATGATATCAGTGAAACTATCATAGTGCGTTCTAACGTCATAAGTATTGGTTGGATCGCTACACCTAACGAGGCGGGTAAAGCAGACAAACAAACAATGGTTAAGGGTAACGCAGCTTCCACGTATCCCCTTCCAACAAACAGAATTATGAGAGGATATGCTAAAGCGGCAAGCCCAATTATCATCGGGAAACCAATGAGTACTGAATATCGTGATGAAGTACGGAAGGAATCTTGCAGAGCACCTTTTCCGCCTTGGGTGTACATTTCTGAGAGTTTAGGGAATAAGGCTGCAACGATAGAGGTTGCGATCAGGCCTGGAACAATGTAAGCTCGGATGGCTACATTGTAGACGCCGAGGGGTTCGAAGCCTAGGACAGCCAGGAGGAAAAGCTGGTCTGCATAGTTTACGAAAAAGGCGATGATCCCAGAAAAGTAGAGTGGGTAAGAGAAGTTAAGAAGTGGTCGTATAGGGTGTGGCTTTCCTCTTATGTCAAGGAATTTTGCGGTTAAGGCCAAGCCAGTTAGAGACGAGGCGAGGAGACCAGCTAACCATCCATATACGATACCGAGGAGTCCCCAGCCACAATAGATGAGGTATAAACCCACCGAATTTTGCATAATTGTATATACAAAACCTACTATAGCCACATCTCGCATCCTCTGCAACCCTTGAAGAAAACTCAGACTTAGACTGTAGAAGAGCTGTAGGATGGAGGCAATTCCAAGCGCCCAAAACAATCCAGCTTGGTGAGTCGTGCCTAACAGTGTCGTAGAAAGCCATCCAGACATAAAGGAGAGAACCGCCAACAGAGATAGAGATGCCAGAACTGAAATTTGTAACACTCGTGTAACCACGGATCTGGCTTTGTCGTAGTCTCTTTCGGCAAGGTATTGAGCGATGTATTTAGTTGCGGCTGTGGACAAAACGAAGGGCCCAATCATTTGAACTACCATCAGGATGAAGTTTAGGATGGCGTAGACACCCATTTCTACATGAGAAAGAACACGGGCAAGAACTGCAAAATAGATTAAGCTAATGAGGCTAGAGACGAATCCTTGAACGAATACGTAGGTTGCGCCCCGAGCAACTCGTGCGCCTGGACGAAGGGTGTCTGACATGAACACGCCAGCCTATAGTGAAGAATTGGATATGCGGGGCATTTAATAAATTTAAGGACAGTCTTCCCCGAGTAATACATCCTTTTTATATCTGAAACATAGTTATGGAGTTAAGGGATGGATAATGGATATCCTAATGCCCTTCTGGTCGCTAGATGTCTTTGAATCCTTTGTTCTGCCGCTAATGAACAGCATAGCCGAAAGAGTGGGCAAACTCTACATAACATACTTACAAGGAAAGCCATGGCAAGACCCAAAACGATGTCTATCTTTCCACAAAATCAATCTGCCATACAGTTCTTTGAAGAGCAAAACGGCCAGATTCTTCATGGCTAGGGGAAAACTTTTCAGCCAGGTCAAAGATATCGATGTGGATGTTATTCTCACGCTCAGTGAGGTTTGGATGCAGGAGTTTTCTCGTTACTGCTCAAGCAGAATGGGCGTTCCATACGTTGTGAGACTGCGGGGAAATCATAGGCGGGTTAGGGAAGCCATGAGGATTAACGTCCTAAAGAAAAAATTGCTAAACCATCTGGAAACGAGAAGTTTGAAAGACGCGAGCTTGGTCGTGCCAAACTCCAGCGACTTGAGGAAGAGAGCCGAGGAATGGGGGGTAAAGAAGGAGAAGATTACGCCACCTGTGGTAAATGGTGTCGACACTGACATGTTTAAGCCTCTGAAGGTTGAAAGGTCTAGCGAGTTTACTGTTGCTTACGCTGGAAGAATAAGCCCAGAAAAAGGAATTACACGTCTGTTAAGAATTGCGGAAAGACTAACTGACGTGCATGTCTTAATCGCTGGGAAAAAACAGATGAGCCTCTCTTTCCCACGTAACGTTGAATACTTAGGACCGCTACCTTTCTCCGAAATGCCGAAATTCTATAACAAAGCAGACCTCATCGTTCTTCCCAGCTTCACTGAGGGCTTTCCAAACGCCATATTGGAGGCTTACGCTTGCGGAAAACCAGTTTTGGTTACGAGGGAAGCATTTCCAGAAGAGTTAGAAGTGTTCGGTTCAGTGACTGAGGTTGACAAGTTTGAGTCGGAAATAGAGGCGTTAAAGAAATCTGACCTCAAGGCTTTTGGTCAAAGAGCAAGGTTATATGTCGAAAAACATTTCACGTGGGACAACTTCAGTCAATCCATTGTCAACTATCTCAAGACTGTGAAATGACGAACTGGCTTGAAATCTCATCTGGCTAAAAACTCTCCTGTTATCTTTATCCCCACAACACTTTCTAAAGTATGCAAATTTCACTTTGTTGTTGCAGCGTCAGAAGATTTTCGCCTTTTATTATCTCCATGAATAGAATAATACATGATGACGTATTTTATTAAAATCATCGTAATACTTAGAAGAAGAGACATCCACAGGGGGGAAATCGTTCATTCCCTTTGGAAGAAATACTTTTCGAGACAATATCCTTATCTCTTCATCTATCGAAAGAGGCAACCAATCAGACAATCTTAAATAACCTAAAATGTCCTTCACCCTGACGCGTGCGCCTTTTTTAAGGTGCGTAGACAAATAAACAGACATAGCACTGTCAATTACCCTCTTTGCCTCTTCTACGTCTAACTCAGAGTTTTTGCTTAAGTGCGTTGCCAGACAGTCTTTAAATCTGGCATATTTCTCATCATAAGTGCCAGCGTTGATAAGATTCTTTATACCTGGATGTGATACGTTTTTCGGGGCTGCTTCCCGCGCTGCGTAAAGCACATCTAAGTGTTTCATTTTACCATATATTATGGTAAGCATGGATGATAATAGTTCACCGAATAATGTATCATTTGTAAACTTCGTAACTTCCTTGAAAATCATTTTCAGAAAATCTGTTCTATGGACTCCATAGAGGGTTGGAAGGTAAGGTAAGATGTGAGAAAGATGAAAAGCCAATCTGGATTTTGCGTCTGGAAAAGTGATTGATTTATGTATGTAGCGTGGGGCCCAGTAAAACTTTCGTTTTCCTTTGTTGTCGGTTTTTAACCAAAAAGTGATATAGTAGCCATGAGCCACTGTAAAATCTGGGTTCCTTTCCAGGAAATCCACAGATTGATTTATGCCGTTTGCTGTGATGAAATCATCATCTGCACATAATACACAATATTTTTCCTTAACATCTTTTATCGCATAATATACGTCAAGGTCCCTAAGTTCAGAAGGATGACTGCTGAGCTGCGTAATGTTCAGATTTGAAAATGAAAAAATAATTTCTTCATTTCGCTTTTTATTTTTATCTGAACTAGCATCCGCAACAATTACATTACAATCTCCCCCGTATTCATTGAAATAACTTAGGACTCGTCTTAGATATTCTGGACGATTACGAGTTGGGATTATTATGCTAATTTTTTTCATTAAATTCTTCCTTAAAAAACTGTTTAGAAAGATTTTCTGTTGTATAGACCGCTATGCCTTACTATCCCATTCCTTTATTTTCTTTATTATATAGTCTACGTTCTCGTCTGTTAGGTTAGGATGGAGAGGAATATGAATTATGTCTTCATTGACTTTACTAGTATTGGGGAGATCATCTCGTATTCCTCCAAATATGGAGTATTGGTCATTTCTCCAATTATGAACGCTAACTTCAATACCATTGTCTTTCATGTGTTTAGCAAAAAAAAGTCTTTTATTCACATGAACAGGGAACATCCAGTAAGATGAGGACTTGTTCTCTTTGTAGTCTAGTAGTCTAATTTTCCTACAAGAAGAAAGCTCTTCAAAGTACCGATCAGCTATATTCTCTCTCTTTTCTAGAGCCTCTTCGACATGTCTCAGTCCTGCTAATCCCAGAGTAGCATCTATGTCAGTTATGTCGTATTTGAATCCTAGTTCAGTAATATCTTTAGGATACTCCCCTAGAGGAGAAGAGATTCTTTCTTCCTTGTCTATCCCAAACCAAGACTTACGTTTAATCTCCTTGCATCTTTCTTCCGTGTTAGTGACTATTAAGCCTCCATCGCCCATGGTGATAACTTTTATTGTCTGGAACGAAAAACAAATGAAGTCCCCAAAAGAACCAATGTATTTTCCTTTATACTTGGCTCCTAGTGCTTGGGCAGCGTCTTGAACGACGGGAAGACCATGCTCCTTTCCTATTTCAATTATTTCATCCATGTCGCAGGGATATCCTGCATAATGTACACACATTAAGGCCTTAGTCTTGTTTGTGATACGGTCTTCGATGTCATTTGGATCAATGTTTAAAGTGTCATACTTTATGTCTGAAAATACTGGGATGGCCCCATTTTCTAAAATAGAAGTATTAGTAGCTACCATAGTCCAAGGGGTGCTTATTACCTCATCTCCCCTACTTACTCCCGCTACATCGAATGCTAGTTTCAAAGCGGAAGTACATGAGTTCACAGCATGGCAATAGGGAAAGGAAAACATTTCACTAATCTTATTTTCAAACATCTGAGCTTTCTTTCCTCTATTGATCCATCCACTATCAATTGTCTTCTTTACCTCTTCCCCCGTTTCAGGAGGAATGAAAGGACTGAATAAAGGAATCATGGCGAATAAACTCCTTTCCAAAGGTCTTCGTGTGTTTTATACCAATTAATAGTCTTCATTAAACCTTCTTTCCAGTCTGTTTTGGGTTTCCATTTAAGATTAGTTTCCATCTTTGTGGTGTCAAGAGCATATCTTATATCATCTTTAAGTCTATGTCCTTTATATCCAGCAAATAATTCTTCTTTATCCATCAGCTTCGTAATATCCGTACAAACTTCTGGTACATTTTTGTAAGTAGTGCAGGGAATATGATAAATTTGTCCTATTTCCCCTTTCTCAAGAATTGTATCTATAGCATCCGCTGTATCATAAGAGTATATCCATCCTCTCACTGATGCCCCATGATATAGATAAAAGCGTTTGTTTGATAAACATCTAGTTATAATTTTTGCTATAAGTTTCTCAGGATGTTGCCTAGGTCCAAAATTATTCATTGATCTTCCTATTATTACAGGCACGTTATAACAGTGATGCCAAGTGTGACAGTAGGCTTCTGCTGCTACTTTAGAGGCCACATAGGGGTTTCTTGGAGTAAGAGGTTCTGTTTCCTTACTGAACCCCTCTAATTTTTCTCCAAATACTTCATCGGTACTCATGTAGTAGAGTAGAGGCTTTTCCTTAAGATGCCTTATTGCTTCCAGAATACTAATTGTTCCAAGTAAATTAGATGTTAAGAAATCTTGGGGATACAGAAAACTTCTGTCCACATGTGTTTCAGCAGCTAAATGAAAAATCTTCTTTACTTTTTTCACAGAGAGTATTCTATAGAATTCTGCTGTTTGAGTAATGTCCATGAAAACGACTTTGTATCTCGGTTCTTTTTCTAAGAATTCGATGGATTTTGGTGAAAAAGCATATGTATGTTTGCTTACGTTTATCACTCCTTTATCTGTATACTTTTTAAGTAAATAATCACATAATGCAGACCCTATGAAACCACTTCCACCTGTTACTATAAACCATTCTTTAGGCAATTTTAGAAGCCTCCACTACCTTTCTATATGGTTCAAAGAACTTTTTTGATCTAGGTGGTTCTAGATATTCTATTATCAAGCAATCAGAGAGAGCTATCATCAAGTGTTTAGTGTTTGGAGGGATGCTAATAATTTCTCCTTTCTTTCCAACAATGGTGTCTTCTGGTTTGCTTAATAAGAAACAGGTGGTTCCTAATAGAATAAGATTGTCTTGCGATGTTTCATGTTCTTCTCCAGCTCGTGCTTTTCCTATTTTAGTGTAGGACAAGATAAATTCTTCACCTTCAACTCTGAATGACCATACTGCTCCTCTAGAATCTTCACCTTCAAACTTAAATGTACTCAAAATCTTTTTTCTTATATTTTCTTGTTTTTGAATGTCAGTCAATCGACAAGTCCTCCTTAGATAAATCTCCCTAAGTTCTCTTTATAATAGCTAAACCACATCTTGTGTTTTCGAACCTGTAAGTCCATAAATGTTTCGTACAAAAAGAAAGAACTTCTTTTCTAGTTTTCTCTCTTACTCCTACATTATGAACATAAATAACTCCATTCGAAGAAATTAATGGGTCATATTTTTCTAAAAGCTTTTCCATATCACACAACCCATCCTCGTCTACAAAGAGAAAGTCTATTTTTCGAGTGGAACTCCATTTCTCAGGAAACTCGAAAAAATCTCCCTTGTAAAATGACCAGTAATTTTCTAGGCCTAGTTTCTTAATTCTTTTGATTGCTCTTCTACAACGACCTGGTACTGGATTCAGGTTGGAATCTAAATCTTCACACCAATCTACAGTCCAAAGGTGCCCCATTCCATCTCTACAAGCCAGTAATAAAACGCTAGTTGTATAAGCATCTCCAAGTCCTAATTCTACTATTGTTCGCTTATCCTTTGCTTCAAAATAGACTTTTTCCAAAACATCTTCGGCAGAACAGCCTCTGTAAAGATTTGTTAACGATTTAACATCTCTCGTATCAAGCATTAATATGCGAAGTTCAAGTATGAATCGGCGTAGAAGTGCACGCACGCGCGTGCGTAGCCTCCCTTTTTTAGAACTGCTTGGTCTGATACAATCTGACAGTCTGAAACTCTCTATTTTTTCTGATTCAGCCATTTGGCTAGAAAACCCTTCTTTATTTTTCCAGTTTTTTACGATTAACAATAAAGAAATCAGCATAATAAGCTTAACCAAATAGATACTAAAATAATCGCGCCGCATAATCTTACGACTACTCAACTCTCAAGCTCGGTAACATAAAGGCGGAAAGAGACTTCATCTACGTTGATGATGCAGCGCGGGGAGCTGTTGACATATTAGAGTCAGACATTCCAGACGGTGAAGTGGTCAGTCTAGGAGTCATTGAAATCTTGCACGAGTTTCCTTATTGTTTCTTTTGGATTCGTCATTCTTTTTATTCCAAAAAATTGTTTTGCCTTAGTCATATCGACCTTTATCACGTCCTTGTCTTTCTCTGTAAACAGGGTTGGCAGTCCCTGGTCAATTATCTCAATCTTAGGCTTGATTTTGCCTTTAGAATGTCTGATTGTAGCGTCTCTAATCATCTCAGCCAGTTCAAGTATGGTTATAGGTTTTGGCCAGCAAAAGTTAACTACATGTAATAGGCTGTTTTCGCCTTTGCGAATTTCGCCCCTTAATATTTTATTTGCGTAAACTTCGAAGGCTTTGCAAACGTCGTTCACATCCACGTATAACATTGGGCGATGCATACTATGCTTAAAAGGAGTTAGAGGTTTTCCTTCCAGTGCGCTGGCTATAAATAGTGAGGCCGCAGTTTTTTCTGGCATCCCCCGTCCAAGTGCGGTTCCCATTCGTATCACTCCGTAAATTTTCTCAGACATTTCATCGTAGATTCTCACAATGGTTTCTTGCCCTATTTTACACAAGGCGTATAGGCGAGCTCGGTCCTCAACTTTGTCAGGTCTGAAGCCAAACTCCTCGTTTATTACGCCTCGGAGTTCCCGTTCGCCCACGACATGCCAAGAACCAGCGAGAATCATTCCCTTTATCGACGGGGTTCGGTGGACAGCCTCACAAACGTTTTGCGTGCCAAGTATGTTGACTTCGTATCCGAGTCTTTTGGCTTGGTTTATTTGGGGAATCTGGACGATGGCTGCGTGTATGACAAGTTCAACATCCCTAAGCTTCTGTTCCACGTCGTTGTAGTTTTTTATGTCGCATTGTTCGTATTCGACTTTGCCTTCTAGGTCCTTAGGCAACGGTTTTATGTCTAAAGCCTTTACCGTGAAGGACTTGCTTAGTTGTAGGGCTAGCGACGACCCAATGTATCCTGCTCCGCCAACGATTCCAATATTGTTCATGATTGTTTACTACCTCAAGCCCAGTGTAAATATAGCTTTTAATATGGTTTCAGGGCTTCGTATTCAAGTTTTCGTCTATTCTAACCAACTTCGTCGCAAAACTTTGGGAGCAACTCCGAATATTTTATGAGCGTTCTTTACCCTTCTTACTCGTCTCCAAATAAGAAAGAATCATAACACCGGCGACTACTGTGCCTACTCCTATCAGAATTAGAAGTACGCTGGGGGGTCTAAACCTGTTCAGTACATATAAGGCGTATGTTGGACCCAAAAACAGTAAAGCGGCTGAGATAAGCGTTAACAGGGCTCTTACGAATTTTGGATTCATCTTGAATTTCAAGGGGTTCACCACAGAAAACTATGCCTTCGAATATTTTATGCTTTTGGATATTGACGTTTCTCACAGTCTTCTCTGGGGGCCTCTTCTGTAACACTGCTCAAGCATCAATGGGCGGTTTTTCCCGAAGATACAAAATGTACTGGGATTGCCTCATGAAATAGTTTTTTCTTTAATAAATCTGCAAGTTTTATCATCCCTGGAGTTTCGCTTGCTTCGTGTGAGGTAACTATGAAATCATAACCTAATTCTTTTGTATAGATTTTGGCGTATTCTAACATTTCTCCAAAAATTATTACTTCAGTGGGCGTACCCAAAAATTCTTCTGCAAAAGTATAAGTCTGTCCTACTCCTCCAGGAGCAATGCCTACACACGTAATAATTTTTTCTGAATTTCCGTGACAAATACAATTGGTTTGTAGTTTTTCACCGACCATTTTTAGCAAGTCTGCTAACTTCGTAGGCTTTATCGTGTAAACTCTTATGAAGAAACCTTTTTTGATGCATTTCTTAAATCCTAAGTATTCGCCCAATGTGTCCGCTACGCCGCCGTCGGTTGTATCCCAATTCCTATGGTACCTTAAAACGCTGATTTTGTTCTCGCTTAATAGCTTCAATCTTTCTAAATTTGGTGTTTTTTCGAAGGTTGGTTTCTCGTTTTCCATCCATTTGTTGTCGGATTTGTAATAGAACAACCACTCATGCGAAATTATTAAATTGCAACTCAATCTTTGACAAGCTTTAATCACTTCTAAGGTTGGTGACCAGCATACTACAATGCCTCTTACTTCATTATCCATATCCCCGTAAATTAATCCACTATCGTCTCCCTTAATTGGTGGCGCCATTGATTCAATGTAATCTGCGACATCTTTAACTTTTAACATTTGGTCATTTCCTCTGTTTTATCACTTTTGCAGGCACTCCAACAGCAACCGTATAGTCAGGAATGCTTTCTAATACAACAGCTCCAGCTCCTATTACTGACCATTTTCCAACAGTCACTCCTGGTATTATCACTGCACCTGTAAAAATATGAGACCCCTCAAGAAGCCTACAGTCACCACTTATGTGAGCTCCTGGAGCTAAATTAACGTAATCTTCCAGTATAGTGTCATGTCCTATCGTGCAGTCTAAATTTATGAAAACATGGTTCCCAATTTCTATGTTACAAGTTATAATGTTACCAGCGCAGATGATTACTCCTTTCCCTAATTTTACAAACTCTGACATTTGTACGTTTGGATGTACCACGTTTGTGAATTTTATGCCGAGATTTTCTGCTTTTTTTGTAACTTTTTCTCGTGCTTCATTGTTTCCAATCGCACATACAGCTCTTATATCGGTTGTATCTGTTGTTGAAAACCAATCGAAATCTCCCAAGACAGGATAGCCATTTAAAAGCACACCACGTTTCTTGGGGTCTTCATCAATAAAACCTAGTATTTCTCGTTTTGAAGTCTTTGTTTCCCGATTCGCTTGTTTTATCACCTCTAAAGCTTCTCTTGCTAATCCACCTGCACCTAGAATAACAATTTTTTCCATGTTGAATCACCTCTTGATAGATATTTACTCTACAACTCCAAACTCTATTTTAATTTTGGTGTCTTTTTATTCTGGCGAAAGAACGAATTGCGCTGTATGCGCGTATTTGCACATATCTCCTCTGACGACTATAACCTTCTCTAGTACTCAGCGGTTTTGAGGGCTATTCCTCATAATTGAGTTACTTCATGCTCTTGATGGTCGATATTACCGTGTCTAACTCTTTTCTTTTCAGATTTGGATGATTCGGAAGACCAATAATTTTTCCAGCTATTTGCTCGGCGTTTTTGCAGTAGAATTTTGAATAATCGATTTTCTTACCGTAGTATGGGCAGCTGAAGGGGCATTTTTTCGGGTATGCAACCTGATTTATGAGCATGGGCTGTCTGTATAGAGGAGCCCCATACCTGTGCCGAACCTCAACCCCTTTTTCTCTAAGCTTTGCCACCAACTCTGTAGTCTTGTAGCCCAGCTTTTCCTCATTTACTCGGACTGGACACCAGAAGAAGGCGTGTTTAACGTATGGCTTAATTTCGGGAACGTAAAGCCAGTCTACATCCCTAAGATTTTTTAGCAAATACATGGAGTTTTCAATTCTTACCTTGTTCAGTTCGTCAAGTTTAGCGAGTTGAATTATCCCAATAGCAGCTGCTATCTCGTTCATGCGATAGTTATAGCCAAGAACCACGTGGTCGTCTCGGGAAGTCATCCCATGGCTTCGAATGATTCTTGCCTTTTCTGCAATGTCTGAGTTGTTAGTGGTGATCATCCCTCCCTCACCCGTGGTCATGTTTTTTGTGGCGTAAAAACTCCAGCATCCAGCGTCTCCGATGGAGCCGACTTTCTTTCCTTTGTACTCTGCGCCATGCGCTTGCGCTGCATCTTCGATGACTAAGAGGTTGTGTTCTCGGGCGATTTTCATTATAGCATCCATTTCCGCTGGATGACCATAATAATGAACAGGAATGATCGCCTTCGTTTTGTCTGTAATTTTCTTTTCCATGTCGCCGGGGTCTATGCAATAGATTTCAGGGTCTATGTCTGCAAAGATGGGTATGGCGTTATTGTGAATAACCGAGGTGGCAGTTGAAAAGAAGGTTAACGCAGGAACAATTACCTCATCTCCTGGACCGATTCCAGCGGCGGCGATGGTTATGTGAAGCGCTGCTGTGCCGCTGTTTGTTGCTATCGCATATTTTGTTCCAATGTATGTCGCAAATTTTTCTTCAAACTCTTTTACTTTTGGTCCTTGAACGTAGTTTCCCGACCTCAAGACTTCTGCGACTGCTTCTATCTCTTCTTCCCCTACGCTGGGGAAGGATACTTTGATTAGTTTGGACATAGGGCGCTCAGCCTCTCAACGGGTTAGTTTCTGGCATGTGTTTCAGAAGTTTTTCCACTCCTTTCGCAATCGTGGTTTCTGGTCTGTACTGGAGCAGTTTGCGAGCTTTTTCAACAGATATTTGAAAAATGTAAACCTCGTGGGCTGGCGGTATTGAAGGCGGAGCATACTCGACTGTAACTTTTTTCTTGATTTTGTCACCGACTATCTCTGCGACTATTTGGGCCAACTCCTGTATTTGGTGTTCCTCAGGACCCGCAATATTTAGGGCCTCTCCAGCCAGTGTCTCTGGCTTTTTGTGGTATATCGCCTTTAAGTAGCATTCTACCAAGTCGTCTATGTAGATGAAGTTTCTCACCTGTTTTCCGTCTCCATAAATTGTTACGCGACCCTTACTCAACGCGTCCTCGACAAACTTGTTTATGACCGTGTCTTTCGGAACTGGGGCTGGTCCAAACACGTTTGTCTGCCTAAAGATGAGGGTTGGCAATGCATAGACGCGATAGTAGAAGCGTGCAACCTCTTCGGTTAAATGCTTTGAGAGCCCGTAGGACGTCACTGGCGTTATGGGGTGTTTCTCGTCGATGGGTACGTACTGGGCGTTTCGGTAGAGCTGAGCCGCCGTAGAAGCAATTACGACGAGTCTTGGCTTCTTAAAGCGTAGCGTCTCAAGCAAGTTCGCTGTCCCGTCTACATTTATTCGTAACACGTCGGATGGGTTGCCGCTTACCAACGCCGCAAGGTGAATAGCCACATCCACATCGATTGGTTTCAGTTTTTCTTGTAAGGCTTCTAGGTTTGTCATGTCTTGCATTATATGGCGGGTTCCAGCTGCGTATCCCTTTAAGGGCTGTTTTACGTCGAGTGTGTATATGGTGTCTCCTGTTTTTGCGAGTTCTTTGGTCAGCGCAGACCCTATGTAGCCAGCCGCGCCAGTTATTAAAATGTTCATTTATAGTCGCTCCATTTTGGTTAGGTTTATAGGAACGATTACACGTGTTCCATTTTTACGCTTATCTGTTAGGGCTATCATCTCATCAGTTTCTTAACTATTTCACGCATCCTTCTCGTTTCATAAAGCTTCATGTCCCTTCTTGACGTCCTTCTGCGAGTCGTTAGATACCCAGTGATATTGGCGAGCAGTTCTATGAACCCAAACGGGGTTTTGGTTAGGCAGTATAAGCTGTGGCCGAGCATAAACGAAAACGACTGGCCAATGTGTCTGCGTCCTCTGCCCCTACGAATGGCTTGCCGGATCAATTGTGTCATGGAATAATCTCTTACGTCATACATCACGGCGGTTTCTACAACTTTAAAATCGTAATGCTTTTTTAACAAGTTCAAGTCGAAGAGTGTGTCACATGACATAATATCTTGGAGTCCTCCGGCCTCATTCCATATTGGGCGTAGAAAAATTCTGCCCGTGCCGCCAATTGTTTCAAAAAACTGTAGAAGTCTCTTATGACGGGGAAACAGTCTTCCAGACACGGATGCAGTTGGTCTTTTCAGATATGGAAGCAGTGAAGAAATGTAGTCCTTTCCAAGAACCGTGTCAGCGTCAACTGTACATACAATATCGTTTTTTGCCTTGAGAATTCCGAAGTTCGCCGTTTCTGCGCAGTAGTTTGTCTTGAACACGTGTTTGTTAAAATGAAGAATTTTAACCCTCGGGTCTTGTTCCGCATGTTTTCTAGCTATCTTTTCCGAATTGTCTTCGCATCTGTCTAAGACAACAACGATTTCGCCTACGCTTCTTTGTTTACGTATCGAGGTTAGGCACTGGTCCAACGTTTTTTCTTCGTTGTGGACTGGAACGACCACAGACACCTCTCTGTCTTTATAGAGACCCTTCACTTTGTAATTCACCATTAGGCTTACAAGAAAGATCTCATCCTACGCTAATGAACATTACGGGCAACACTCGGTCTACAGCTTATAATGTCAGACTCATTGGGGTTCGTCATGGGCCTTCATCAATTTCTATTTTCTTAAGTTCTGTTCCTGTAATGCTCTTGCCCTCAATGTACGCCTGTGTCCTCGGGTCCTTCGGCTTGGTGAAGAAGGTTTCTGCTTTTCCTTGTTCAATTACTTCGCCTAGGTACAGGAAAATTACGTAGTCCGCGATCCTCCTTGCCTGCCTCAAGATATGCGTAACAAACACTATTGTGTATTCCTTCTTTAGGATGGCAAGTTGTCTTTCAATGTGTTCTGCAGATATGGGGTCAAGGGCTGAAGTAGGTTCGTCACATAACAGAACTTCTGGCTTTACGGCTAGAGCTCTGGCTAGGCACAGCCTTTGCTGTTGTCCAATAGAGAGTTTCGAGGCAGGCTCGCCTAGTCTATTCTTCACTTCATCCCACAAACCTGCGGCTTGCAAGCACTGTTCGACTGTCTGATTCAATTCTTCTTTGTCTTTTGTTCCATGGATTCTTGGTCCATAGGCTACGTTGTCGTAAATTGACATAGGCAATGGGTTGGGTGTTTGAGAGATTAATCCCATCCGTTTTCTTATTTCAGTAATATCAATCCCCTTGTCGAATATGTTTGCGCCGTCAACTAACACCTTACCCGAAAACCTAACTCCATCGGCTAAGTCTATTAGTCTGTTCAAACTTTTCAAGAGCGTTGTTTTTCCACAACCGGAAGGACCTATGATTACGGTGGTCTGGTTCTCAGGAATGTTCGCGGTTACGTCTTTCAACACGTGACGTCCTTCGTAAAAGACGTTTAGTTCCTGAACAATTACCCGCGGTTTAAACACGTCGCTCATTGCTACCTCACCACATACTTTGAAAATTTTCTTGTCAAGAGTCTAGACGCTACGCTGAACGATAATATTAATATTAAAAGTATGAGTCCCGATGCATATGCTCTCTGCTGGACCTCAGGGGTAGGGGTCCCAAGTTGGAAGAAGACAGCTAGAGGAAGAGTGGCAGCGGGATCAAACAAAGAAACGGGAATACGATCGGAGAAGCCAGCCGTAAATAATACTGACGCAGCATCTCCAATCCCTCTGCCAAAGGCGAGTAAAATAGCTGTTAATATGCCTGGTAATGCTTGCCTACTTACGACCTTTAGCATGGTTTCTAGTCTCGTTGCCCCTAAAGCGTAGGATGCTTCCCTTAACTTGGACGGAACCATACTTAACACTTCATCCATGGCTCTAGTCATTATAGGGAGTATAAGTAACGCCACAGCGATAATGCCCCATAACAACGATGCTCTCATCCCCAAAAAAAGCATAAGAATGAAGCAAACCGCCCCATATACTATAGAAGGCACACCTGCCGCAACATCAAGAGACAGCCGAGTGAAACTCGCCAATCTAGACCTTCCAGCATACTCATGCAAATATAACGCGATCGGAAGACTTAGTACGAAGGCAAGAGCAGTGGCTTCACCAGCTAAGTAGAGTGAACCAACTATGGCATTCAATATTCCACCTTCCTTTCCCAAGTAATATCCCCCCTTTGGGGTTTGTGTGATCATAGAAAGGTTGAGGGCAGGCGCACCCTTCCAAACCACAACTGCAAACACTGCGAAGAGGCTTCCCACAACTATAAATGTGGATGCCATCATCAATAACTTAAAGAAATTTTCCTCAAGTTTTCTCTTATCCAATCGCAAACCCCTTCTTGATTTTCGACAAAACAATTCTTGCTATAACGTTGAAAAATAAAACTACAAGTAACAAGATCAGAGCTGAGAGCATAAGGGCAGAGTCGTACAAGGGTACCGACAGCATTTCACCATAATTATTGGCTATCAACGCTGGTAAGGGGTAAGCAGGGGCAAAAAGCGAAGACGGAGCTTTGCTAACATTTCCAACAACCATGAGTACTGCCATAGTCTCCCCAAAGGCGCGACTGAAGCCCAAAATTGTAGCAGCAATGATTCCAGGAAAAGAACTCCGTAAAACCACATGCTTCACGGTCTGCCATTTTGTGGCCCCTAAGGCAAATGAGGCTTCTCGGGTCTCTTGTGGCACGGCCCTAATCACTTCTTCTGACACCGAGATTATTATGGGAAAGACCATTATCGCCAGCACTATGCTTCCCGCCAACACACAATAGCCTGTAGTAGTGGCACCTACAAACGGAGCTACATAATCCCTTATCAATGGCACTACGAACAGTACTCCCCACATCCCATAGATCACCGACGGTATTCCTGCAAGCAGATCTATCATGGGCTTTATGATTCCACGAACCCTGCTTGGAGCATATTCTGCAAGGTAGACAGAAGTCAAGAGGCAGAGAGGCGTGGCTAAAACCATGGCTAGAATTGTCACCCACAGGGTACCCATTATGAAGGGATATAAGCCGAATTTTCCTTGAGTGGGAAGCCAAGTGGACGACAGAAGCAACTCTTCTAGGGGATGAGTTGATAGAATTGGCCATGCTTTGTAGAACAAGGCGAACGCCATGCCAAAGACAATTAAGCCCGAAAAAATTGTAGCCACTAGCATAAGCTTGCTGGCGATGAGATCGCTTAATTTTCTATTATGGTAAAGACGAGAAAGGGGATTCTGCCTTTTTTTCGCAGTCATGTCACTTCAACTTCTCCAATTCTTCGTTACGTTTTTCCTCGGACAGCTGGATGTACCCTGTTTCTTCAGCGTATTGTTGTCCCTCAGTCAATATCCACTTTACAAATTTCTTCGCCTCATCTGTGAACGCATTTTTAGTCACGAGATTCAGATATCTCGCAGGTGGAGATGGGTAAACTCCCGTGGCTATCGCGCTAAGGAGTTCGCTTTTGGTGCCGTAAAAACTCTCATTCTCGTCAACTCGCCCGTTTGCGTTAATATCGATCGGAATTACCATTATTCCTTCAACTGGTTTTTTCGTTTTTTCATCATAAGCATAATTTATGTTATTGTAACCCATTCCTAGGCCGTTGTTTTTAACGGCATCCGCAAGACCTGGATCGCCGTAAACACCCACAGCAAACTTTCCTAAGTCCTCCTGCTTGCGTCCCAGATACTTAGCCCATGTCTCAGCCGCTCCACAAGAATCTGATCTTGTGAACAATTTGATCGGGTCAGTTATTTCGGGTTTGCCAACCACTTCGCCCCATGTGGTTATGTTTCCATAAATCCATATGTCTATAAAGACCCTCTTCGTTACCCCTTGGCTTAAGAGGTCATCCAACACAGGGTTATTTTTGTTCACGGTTGGAATTACAGCGTCCTTGCATACTGATACCCAAAATGCGCCTTTCTTAATCTCCTCCGGATATATTTCTCTGGACACCATACCTATGTCGACTAATCCAGCGAGGGCATCAGCCATTCCTTTGCCCGCGCCACCAGCCGATACGTCGATCCTCACGTTCGGATAAACTCTCTGGAATTCTTCGGCCCATTTGACCATCATCGGATATAGGGCCCACGCCCCTGAAACCTCTATTGCGTATGTTTGGAAATAGCTATATGCGAAGGCGGAGGCATTTAGTATTATTGCGGCTATGATTACAATTTTTCCCTTCATGTCGACCACAGTTTTGCTACCGATTGTATTTCATTAAGAATTTTGCAATTTCGGGGCGCATGATTTTTTCTGAGGGCATAATTCCCTGCCTAATCATTTCTCTGAGTTTGGTCATACTCATGCTTTCGTGGTATTTTTCGCCATGTCCGCAGGTTCGTGGAGTAACGATGAGGTCGCAGCGTTTGCAGTAAAAGGCCTCTTCAAACTTGATGGGTTCGATTCCTAAGTCTAGTTCGTCAAACATTTCATGCGCCCTATAAGGCTCGTACAGGCCTCTGATTCCAGCCATGTCTCGACCGATTACGAAGTGGGTGCATCCATAGTTTTTCCTTACAATGGCTAGAAAGATTGCTGCTTTGGGTCCAGCGTATCTCATGCCTATAGAAAGCGTGTCAAAGTAAACACGCTCCTTGGGAT
>CAZUFG010000004.1:0-33345 GCA_964618655.1 uncultured Candidatus Bathyarchaeia archaeon
ACAGAAACCCGCCGTAGAGTGTAAAGGCAAAAGCCGGTCTGACTGAATCCTCCAAGGCAAGGGATTCAGAGGCGAAAGCCGGGCTTAACGATCATCCAGATCCCCATTGGTGGGGGTTGGATGTGACAGAAAAATTACCCCGGGGATAACAGGCTCGTCGCGGGCGAGAGTCCCTATCGACCCCGCGGCTTGGTACCTCGACGTCGGCTCTTCCTATCCTGGCCCTGCATAAGGGGCCAAGGGTGAGGCTGCTCGCCTATTAAAAGGGAACGTGAGCTGGGTTTAGACCGTCGTGAGACAGGTCGGACTTTATCTGCTGGGAGTGCTGGTCGCCTGAGGGGAAAGGGTCCCCAGTACGAGAGGAACGGGACGTTGTAGCCTCTAGTTTACCGGTTGTCCGACAGGGCAATGCCGGGCAGCCACGCTGTCGCGGATAAGGGCTGAAAGCATCTAAGCCCGAAGCCGCTCCCGAAAATAGGCGGCCAATCCATGAGATTTGAGACTCTGGTAACGGGGCCTCACTCATGGACAAGGGTTCCCATAGAAGATGGGTTTAATGGAGCCGGGGTGTACGCGTTAAGGCTTCGGCCGAGATGCTCAGCCCGCGGCTTCCAACCACCCAAGGTGTCGGGCTGAAAAAGTTTTGGTGTCTGGACGATATGGGGCTTGACACAGGCTAAGCGAGGCTAAGCTGCATGGTGTTAAGTATTTCTGTAACAGTATACTAATTGATAGGGGGGGTGTCAAAATTTTGTTCTTCTTCAAACAGGCCTAGCTCTGTCACGTTTGTCTACAACGGCTCAATTTATCCGACAACCGTTAAGTTATTTTCTTTGTGAATAATTGTGTGTGGGCTTTTGAGCTAGAGGGTTCCATATATGACTCAAATAAGAGTCTATGTCATTACTCCATTGTTTCTTGATTCATTCTTCTATTCTCAGAAGCGTTTCTTTCTTGAGCTTGGTAAATATGTTTGCGTGTTTTCCTTCCACAAGAGCATTATGAAGGAATAACGAATTCATTTAAACATAACGGAATCCACAAATAAGGAAATGAAGGTGTGATGGTGTCTGCAAAAGAAATGTTCAGGTTAAGAAAACTATCGGTTGATGACATTGAAAAATGCGTTGCTTTTTACGAGCAGATGGTTGAACATCACCGAGCCATATACCAAGAAGACAATATACCATATGGAGACGAAGAAAAGAAGAAACTGAGAGAAAAACTGAAGCGCACCGACGACAACTCCATCAAAATAATAGCCGAAAAAGAAAAGCAAATAATCGGTTTGTTAGCCCTCGAGATCAAAGGCAGAACATGCGAAATCGACGAAATCCTTGTGGAAAAAAGCATGAGAAGAAAGGGGGTTGGACGGGCATTCGCAGATTTCACAAAAAAGACCGCACAAGAGAGAAAATGTAGCGAGATTCAGACGAGTTTTGCAGCCCGAAACTTGCAGGCGCTGAGGTTTTACCATGATATGGGATTAAACTGCCTCGGGATGATTCAACTTTTTATGCCGCTTACACCGATGGGCAAAGAGCAGTGGTATAAGAGAGGAAAGAAAACTCAGTTTTTGGGCTTCGACTACTATTATTAGACTCAGGACATAGCTAATTCTATACTATTTGCTGACTTAGGAAGCGAAGAAACATCAAACTATTTTGTACACGATGTCGTTTTCTCTATGCAGTCGTTGACCTTTAACCCGTTTTTGGCAAACTTTTTGTGGTGATAGACGCTAATTCTTGACTGAAGGGAGGGCTAGTTCCAAATGTCTCGTGGAAAAAAGGTCTTATTAATACTTGTTGTTGTTTTTGAGATTCTATTAGTAGGGCTTTTTCCTTACTGTCTTAGCCTTGGAAGGCTTTCGGTGCCGTTCCCCTTCTTGCGCGCTGAGTATTCTTACGCAGTAAACATTCCGGGGTACACTTCTCTATCAGCGGGCTTGGTTTTAAGCACTGGAAACATCGTTAATTCAAGCTATATTGAAGTGACAGAAGCCATTGTAACAGTTGCGGGAACCATTTCCGTTTCAATGACGTTCTATGTTCACTTGTTTAATCGTTCTGTGCTCATTGTTAAAGAACTTCTTCCCGAGCTCCCTCCACACGGCGAATACTACGATTTATGGATTGGGGAAGGGCACGTGGCTGGAGACACGCTTAGAATTCTGAATCAAACCGTCACTTTATCTGGTTCGGGTTTGAGGTTTTATGGGTGGACCTTCTTCAACACGTTAATGGCAAGTAACCTGGAATTCAATTGGTCCTCAACAGTCAACTATCAAGGAGAAACAATACCGGCTGACTATCAGGGGAAGATTTGCATAGTATACGACCAAGAAACTGGGCTCATGGTGGAGGATACGCAGGATTGGTTGGTTCATTATGTTTATTTGGGCACGCCTAGTACGCTTTCTTACACTGTAGCCCTTAGATACAGTGGGTCAAATGTCCGCTTCGGATATTCTACATACGCTTTAACAACAGGAATCTACTCAGCCCTGATAATCACGGTGATTGCCATCATATACGCCATAATCCATGTATGGCGGAAGAGAAGAGCAGAAAAACTGGCATTTGAAAAACTAATGGAAGAAGGCGAAGGCGCTCCAACTCCGACACCGACGCCTCCGCCGCCACCACCGCCTCCAACCACGACATTCTAATGTTTTTATATTCTTCCACATAAATGACTCTGAAGTTTCAGTCTTTACAACAAGGTGTCTACAAATGAGAAGCCAAGTTGACCAAGACCACGAAATGTTAGAGACCATGCCTAAAAACAAACTGCTTGACCTTTTCTTTTTGCATGTCCGAAACCTCTGGAGAGTTGATGGCTTATACTTCTTGGGAATAGAGGAAAAGTTTGGAACGGATGCCGCCACAGAAATCGACATGAACTGTTGGAGACTTATGGGTAAGCTGGAAGCCCGAGAACTCCGAAAAGTGTTGGGAGTTAAGGGCAACGACCTTATCTCTTTCATGCATGTTTTGAGGAATACGAGTTGGGCACTCGACCAGAGGGACAAAGAGACTGAGGTCTCAGAATCGAAGGCTGTTTTCCGAGTAACCAAATGCAGAACACAAGAAACAAGAACACAGAAAGGATTGGGAGAGTTTCCGTGTAAGCGTGTTAGATTCGGCTACTTGAAAGCCTTCGCTGAAGAGTTCAACCCAAACATAGAAGCATCATGTAAGATTTGTCCGCCAGGCAAGCATCCCAGCGGGGTCTGGTGCGAGTGGGAATTTAGATTAAGGAAAGTAGAAAAAGCTAACCTTTCTCTTGGTTTCCTTTAGTTTGCTCACAGTTTTTTAGCGATTCTCTTGTTCGTGGGTACACATACAATCGTGGGTTAGAAATTAAATGCGAGTTGAAGTTGCCGGTGTTTCGGTTTCATTTTCTGCAACCAATAGAGCATTTTTATATGTGCGCCGATCATCTTTGCATTGGAGGTATGATTATAGAGGAGTAATAATCCTAGTGATGTAAGAGTGAAGAAAGGTGAAGCAGAAGAAATATGAGATGATGTGATATGTGGACGAATTTTGTCTCAAAGGTAAGCCTGTTCGTAATGATGATAGCGCCGTGCGTAGGTCTGCCAATTGTAAATGCAGAAGGCGTGCCGTTAAACTGGACAAGCCCAACGAGAGCACGCCTCAATTCGGTTTTCATGGTTAATTCTGATGACGGATGGGCAGTAGGCAAGAGAGGAACAACAATTCATTGGAACGGAACAGAATGGAGTAATGTGACAAGCCCAACAAAAAGAAATCTCAAATCTGTGTTTATGGTCAGCTCTAGTGATGGATGGGCAGTAGGCGAATGGGGAAGGATCATTCATTGGGACGGAACAGAATGGAGTAACGTGACACCACACCTTTTTGGTTACTATCTCTCATCCGTTTTTATGGTTAACTCTAACGACGGATGGGCAGTAGGATGGTGGGAAGGATGGGGGGAAGAATATTCCATTGGGACGGAACTGAATGGAGCAATGTAATAAGTCCAACACCAGCCTATCTTTACTCTGTTTTCATGGTTAACTCTACTGACGGATGGGCAGTAGGCAGTGCCCACGCGCCCACCGATGCAAACATAATTCGGTGGAACGGAACCGAATGGATGCCAGAATTCCCCACAACCATACTAACGCCACTCTTGACAAGCCTAACCATAGTCATGGTTACCCTAGCAAAAACATCCTCAAAGAAACGCAGAAGCCCACGTCATAGCTGTCGCACTGCTTTTCAAACTCAGCAACTACAGAAATAGACAACTAAAATTTCAGCTTGCTCAAGACTCCAGCGATTCTCCTGTTCATGGGTATCTTGGCACGCTCAAATTTTTCTGCGGGCTTTGTTAAAGGACGCGTGGCATCTATACCGATCTTTGTCGTTAGTCCAGTTTCTTGATCGGCAGACGGATCCAGTGTTGAGCCCCTCGCATTTGGGATAATAATCATGTCTTCACTGGCTTGGAAGCGGGTTGCGATTGCCCACTCCACCTGTTCCATATTAAAGACGTCAATATCCGTGTTGACAACGACCGCATGTTTAAGGCTTGGATGAGCACCGAAAGCCGCCATCAAGGCGTTTTTCCCGTCTCCATCTGTTTGTTTTTCGATGGAGATAACAGCGTGAAGCCATCCGCATCCGCCGCTTGAAAGATTTACGGCTCCAACAACTGGCACAACCTTTGAGACGGCTTCCCAAATCATTGTCTCATGCGGTAAGCCCATCAAAAGCCTATGCTCGTTTCCAGACGGCAAAAGCGCCTGATAAATGAAGTCTTTACGGTGCATCATGCCTACCAACTCAACTATGGGTTGGCTTCTCTGAACATCATACGTGCCCGTAATGTCGACCAGTGGACCTTCCACAACCTCTTTATCGGCGGATATTTTTCCCTCCAGCACAAGCTCAGCATCAGCAGGGGCGTAGGCATCCACACGCTCACATTTTATTAGTCGCATCTTGTCTCCAAGCCATGCGTTTGCTACGCCGAACTCGCTCACGCCAAACGGAAGAGGCGAAGCCGCCGCCAACAAAACAACAGGATGCAAGCCAAAAGCTATCGCAACCTCTAAATCTTCCTTTTCTTCTTTCGCCGTTTTCCAAAGCTGATAGAGATGTCTCGGCACCAAGCGAATAGCCAAATGATTGTCATCAAGCACCAAGAGACGATGTATCGAAACATTCTCAATTTTTCCGTCCGGACTTCGCGCAGAAACTATAGCGGATGTGATGTATGGGCCAGCATCCCTTTCAAAATGAGTCAAAACTGGGATTTTAGACAAACTCGCTCGCTCAGTTACTTCTTGAACTGAACCTTCTTTCACGATTTTCGGCTGGACTGGCAAACGCCACCCACTGATCAGTTTCTGGTAGAGACCGTCCGCCTGAACGTCTAGCGCCGAACAAATTCTGCTACGTGACGCACAGACGTTTGCCACAATCTTGGTCTTGTGACCTTCCACATTGTCGAAAAACAGTAGGGGGCCACAATCTAACGACTTCATGATGGCTGACGCTTCAAAACGGATTGAAACTCGGTCTCGCACGTGGGTTACTTCTTTTTTCTTTTCCATTTCTTCCAGAAAACTTCGCAGGCTCATGCCTCTTTAACCTCCCCTTTTCCTAACGGTTTTTTCCAGCAACTTAAGAAAAACCGAGCCAGCCTCCCTTTCATCTAACGTTTTAGTAAAAACTGACACCAACGCGATTTTTTTCACCCTTTGAGAGAGACGCTCGGCAAGGATGCGGGCAATTAAGACATCTCGGTCTCCAAGCATAACAGACGAAAGCGGTGGACCAACCATTCCGGGTTGTTGCGGAAGAGCCACAGCTAACGTGCCCAGTCGGTCTTCGCCCTCGCTTAATAGAGCCAGACTTGCGTTTTTTGTCTCCAAGTAAACAGCCAAGAAAAGCGTGTCTTTCATCTTCATTTTCTCTTTAACAACTCTTGCACGTGCCATGCGTCGACCCTACCACGCTATTTATAGCGTTACCCACTCAGTATTTAGAGTTTTCAAGCAGACGGCGATGCATGCGCATGACAAACAACAGAGCAGCCCAAATCCTGCGCATTCTTCAGAATAGTTTCTCTCTTTCACAGTGGGCAAACCGACGCCCTAAAGAACCTTTTCAAGTACTCATCAGAACCGTGCTTTCTCAGGCTACAGCAGACAGAAACACAGCCAGAGCCTACGAAAACCTTTCAAAAAGATTCTCCATAACTCCAAAAGCCCTAGCAGAAGCAAACGTGGAAGAAATTGAAGAAACCATAAGAGTTGCGGGACTTTACCGAAACAAGTCTAAAATCATAAAGCAGATTTCCCACATAGTTCTTGAACAGTTCGATGGCTCTCTGGATTTTATTCATTCACTGCCCTTTGAAGAGGCGCGAAAAACGCTTCTAACTATCCCTGGTGTTGGACCTAAAACAGCGGATGTTGTTCTCCTGTTTTGTGCAGGAAAGCCCACACTTCCAGTGGATACGCATGTGAATCGAGTTTCAAAAAGGTTGGGACTGGCGCCTTCAATAGGGGATTACAATGGCGTTCGACAATCGCTTCAGTCGGTATACCAGCCCAAAGATTACCTCTCAGCGCACTTATTACTGATTTCCCTTGGAAGAAAATATTGTAAAGCCCGAAAACCTCTGTGTAAGCCGTGCCCCGTTAACACGTTATGCCCATCTAAACAGAATTCACGCTAAGGAACAGGAAAAACCGGGCTTAAGCCAATTTCTTTACCGTTTCGTTCAAGTTTTACCTGCCCAATAACAATGGTAGAAACGCCTTTGCTTACGGGCGTGTAAACCTTCATCGCCCTTCTTTTATAGTCTACTCCAAGCAACACGCCAATTCCAAGAAAGTTTTCCCTTTCGTCTAGCAACCCCACAAGCAAGCCTTCTTCCTCCCCTTCCCTTAAAAATTGGACTCTCTTTCCAAAAACCTTTTCAATTCCTTCAATTTGGGTCTCTCCAACCCATTGATTACGCTTCAAAACCACTAAGACTGCGTTTGGCGATTCCTCACCGTAAACAGGACTTGTTCCCAGCCATTCCCTAATTTTTTCTATTTGCCCCTCAGTGAACGGACTGCCAGTTCCAAACTGAACCCTCTCAACTTTGATCCAGTTTAGAAGAAATGACTGCACCTTCGCCCCTCTAAGATATTTCTTATAGCCTAGTTCACGCAGAATCTTGCGTTTTTCTCGGTCTCGCCTTCGAACAGCTTGTGAAGAATCAACCTTGAGAACCTTCGTCTTCTTTAGTGTGGTTAGTATGGACGCCAATTCTTCTCCCTGCTGTATTCCCACAACTACGTCGGGGTCTAAGTTCCTCGTCAACTGAAGCTTGTATTCAGTCGCGTCTTCACCATTAATCCATCCGTCTGTGTTTATGACTAAAAATTCCACGCCACTCTCCAATGCCTCGTTTTTCATGGCAGTTAGTCCATCTATTACTCTGTTTACTGCCCCACTTGGGCTGGTTACTCCGACAAAATAGGCGTTTTCCGCCTCTATCTCAAATGGATCTTTCACCGGCGCTGTAATGTGGCTAAATCCGATAGTGGATGGTGGCCCTATGTCGGACTGTCCTAAATCGCCGTCAATGATGGCTTCTTTCCATCCCTTTTTCAACCCTTGATTTAGAAGATAGGTGCAGAAGCTTGTTTTTCCCGAATCAACATCGCCCATCACCATAACTTTTACAGGCTTCTTGAGAGACAGTATCCCTTTTGAGGCGCTTTCCCAAGACTGAGGTATGGTGTTTCCATCCGTTTCCTCAACAGAGGCGTCCTCACCTAACATAAGGTCAAAGGAGGCTTTCTTCCTAACCTCAAAAGGGATGCGTTTCCCCTCACGTATCACAATTCTTTCTCCAGACCTCACCGTTGCCCCTAAAATCTCGGCTTCTCCTGAAACGAGACTAACGGACGCCGGACCGTCAACGAGCAACGTTTTGCCTTTCTCAACGTCGCGTTTCATTTGGCTTCACCCCTATGAAGAACTCGTCCTTTTCTCTCCGCAATTTTTATGGCAGACATGGCATCTTTTAACTCTCGTCTTTGGGCAGTCTCTCCCCTGAAATGGCTTGTCCCTGCCTCACTCACGATCTCCATGGCAACATCTTTTGATAAAGCTTCATCTAGTGAGTGTATTAGTTCCGTGGTGTAGTCAGGAGCGCCGTCTCCTACCCTAATGATGTTAATGGAGGCAGAAGATTTGTCTAGAGCCTCTAAAATAACGTTGACTGTCTCTCTCAAGCTTGAGCAACTTGAGGTATCTAAAACGTTCCCGTCACCCACAATTGCCACTCCAAAAGTTTTTCCAGGATCAACCCCGATAACTAGTTTTTCATAACTCCGTTTCCCTTTAACAATCTGAACTGCCTCGTCTATAACCCCTGATGCATCTTGCTCATCCTTGAAGACAAGAACGTTCGAGTGTTCTATCGAGCCTCGCTCTTTTTCGGTGGTTATAACCACTTTAATGTCTAGGGGGATGTTGTCGCTGGGTTTTAGGCTTAGGAACGGGAGATCCCTCTTTTTTAGTTCGTTCACCAGTAGGTAGTAGGCTTTTCCCGAGACGGTTGCGATGGCGATTTTTGCTTTCATGAGGCTGTCCTTTTAGGCTTAATGTAGACAAAGTTAATAATTTTGGGGTTTATATTCGCTTTGATGTGAAGCCTTTGAGACGGCGCATAATCCCTACTGGCTGTGGCGCTCTGGACGAACTGCTTGAAGGAGGACTCCCAGCTGACGGCGTCTCTCTTGTTTATGGAGAGGCAGAAACAGGCAAAACCTCATTGGCTATTCAGTGCACGGTTAACTGCGCCCGAATGGACTACAAGGCCATTTTCGTAGATTCAGATGGAACGTTTACCCCGAAACGGCTATCACAAATCGCCTATTACGATTCTGAGGAGATTTCTCCCCGGATAATTTTAATGAGGCCAACCAGTTTTAAAGAGCAGGCCCTTGTTGCTGACCATCTGGACGAGTACATAACTGAAAAAGTTGGGTTAATCGTTGTGGACACAATTACGTCGTTGTACCGCGCGGAATTGGGAGGAGAACAGAAAGAAACATTTGCACTAAACCGAGAATTGAATAGGCAACTAGCATGTCTGGCGGAGATAGCCAAGACTCGCAAGATAGCAACCCTCGTCACCAGTCAGGTTCGAAGCGTTTTAGCTCAGGAGTCTGTTAGCATGGAACCAGTAGCCACTCGGGTTCTCAAGTTTTGGTCAGACACGGTTCTAAACTTAAAGCACAGTGGTCAAACGCGTGTTGTGAGGACGGTTCTAGAGAAACATCCTGAACGCAAGAAGCTTGGAAGTTGTTATTTTAGGATAGAAAGAACTGGCATCAGCGATTATAAGGGCTAGCATATTCGTTACACTTTCAGAATGGTGGAGAACATGTGGGCGGCGATTGTTGAGGTTGGCTATGCTCTCTACTTTATACTTCCGGCCTATGCGGCTAACGCAACGCCCGTTGTTCTCGGCGGAGGTCGCCCTATCGACTGTGGCAGAAAATTTCGGGATGGAAAGCCAATTTTTGGGTCGCATAAAACTTTTCGAGGCTTTTTCCTCGGTTTGGCTGTTGGAACGCTGGTCAGCATTGGTCTAAACTTCGTGTTAAAATACAATGTGTTGTTGGGATTCATGACCTCGTTAGGAGCCTTAGTTGGCGACCTTGTCAAATCATTCATTAAACGACGATTAAACCTTGCGCCTGGAGAGTCTCTTCCTCTGGCAGACCAGCTTGACTTCGTTTTTGGGGCGCTTCTTTTTTCTCTTCCAGTTTCGCCGCCCAGCCCGCTCACTGCCCTCATAATTATTCTCGTAACGCCTCCCATACACTTTTTAACAAACCTCTTAGCAAATGTTGTTAAGAATAGGAAGAGAAGTGGTGAACGCCGTGTTTCGTAACTTGCCCATCATGAGGGGCGCGTGGATAGCCGTTGGAACCTGCATGAATATAAAGCCAGGCGAGACGGTTGTTGTCATAACAGACATTAAGAAGCTGAAAGTTGCCGAGGCTTTCGCTTATGCCTCAACTGCTGCTGGAGCGAAAACCACTGTGTCCATTATGGAGCCGTTAAAAATAGGTGAGAAAGAGCCTCCGAAAACGGTTGCAGAAGCCATGAAAGCGGCTGAGGTAGTGCTAATGCCCACAACACGTTCTCTTTCTCACAGCGACGCTCGAAAAGAGGCCTCGAAGCTGGGTGCCAGAATTGCCAGCATGCCCGGCATAACCGAAGCCATGATGAGCGTTGGCGGCTTAACCGCTGATTACCAAGAAGTAGCGAAACTAACGAACAAGGTTTCTGCAGTTCTTGACAAGGGGAAAACTGTTGAAATCTCTACTCCTTCAGGAACTCGTCTGACGATGAGTATAGAGAAGCGCCCTTCCCTACGAGACACGGGGTTGTATCATAAGGCGGGCGACTGGGGAAACTTGCCAGCAGGCGAAGCTTGTTTAGCGCCTGTGGAGGGAACAACTCAGGGCATGTTAGCAATTGACTGTATGGGCAAGACTGTGGGGAAACCGTTACGCATAACCGTTAAAGACGGGTGGGCTAGAAAGTTTGAAGGACCTGATGCGGCTCGTTTCGAAGACTTGCTTAAGTCTGCAGATGAAAACGCCTATAATATTGGGGAGTTGGGTGTTGGGACAAACCCGAAAGCTCGTCTCACTGGTGCGGTTCTTGAAGACGAGAAAGTTTTGGGCACGGTTCATATTGCTTTAGGAGACAACACTTCATACGTGGGTGGGCATACTAAGAGTAAGGTGCATTATGACGGAAT
Source organism: uncultured Candidatus Bathyarchaeia archaeon (assembly GCA_964618655.1). Classification (GTDB taxonomy): domain Archaea; phylum Thermoproteota; class Bathyarchaeia; order Bathyarchaeales; family Bathyarchaeaceae; genus CAZUFG01. The sequence goes on from CAZUFG010000004.1 coordinate 10,828, forward strand.
TCTTTTAAGCCCTACGGTTAGGGTTGATGGACGACTTATAATGGAGAATGGGAAGCTCCTTGTTGGTTAAGGGGAAGAAGATAGATTAGCTTAATGATACTCTCCATCTAGCTAGGAAAGCGTACTCGCTGAACACATAGGCAACAACGATGAAGATGCAGCCTACCATTAACAGCATGAAGGCTTGACGTGGCCTATAGGCGTATTTTGTGCTCTGATAGGCTAGTAGGAAGCCTACGATTCCGATGGCGTATAGGGTCATTATGACTATGCTTTCGACGAGAAACTGCTCGTTTAAGGAGTACGGATAGTAGGCGATGAACCTTCCGCCGCTTGTGACGATGGCGAATAGGGGCTTTTCTAAGAGGTCGTAGATTCCGCCTCCGAGCAGAAAGACAACGCCTGCAATTCCTAGGGCGGCCATAAAGAATAGTGAAGGCTTTGTGGTGACGAGTTTCCAGTAGGCTTTTTGCATGAGACGCGTGATGGATGAAAACGTTTTTTTGACTGGTCTTGCCATGTTTTTCGTCTCCATTGCCCAAACGTCTGTATATATGATTCTTAATAAGGTCATTTAAGTGTTCCTTATGATTAATCAAAGGATTCTTGTCTGGTCTGCGGTTGTAAGGATGACTATTTTCTGATCATGTGGCGATTAAGGGTTTTGAAGAAAAATTTTCGGTATAGCCTAGAGAAGGAGGTGGAATTTGTGGTTAGGGTTTGTTTCGTGCTTTTGTTTTTTATTTAGGACGTGTTTTGGGTACTGTTTAGAAGGGCGAAAATTAAAAATCTTGGTTGATGTTTAGGGAGAGATTCTAGTCTTTCTTTTTCATTTTTCTTGTCCTTTCATATTTTCTCTTTTTTCGCTTGAAGAATTCGGGATACCGTTGCATGTCTTCGTAAATTGGTCTTGGAATGTCAGTTCGAGGGAAATAGACATCCATTCGCCCTTCTGGGGGCACCATCGGATACTTTGGTTTCTTTCCTTTGTAAACGAAACGGTAGAGGAAATAGCAGTATACGAGGAAACACCCAAAGAATAGAATGGCAGGCAAAAACATTTGAACTACTATGAAGAGAAGAGAAAACGGTATATATATGAAGATTCCGAGGAAAAAGAAAATCCAGAACTTGGCTTTTTTATTCAACGCTTCCCCCATCTGATTATTGCTCAACGTGGCTATTACATCTTATGCATGTTGGACTCATTCTTACTTAAGTTCTACTATTATACATTGAAGATTCTTCATAAGGCATAAATGGTTATTTCATCAACAATTTAACCAGTTCAGAAAAAAGAATGGAGAAAATTGGTAAAGAAAACAGTTTCTGGAATAATGCTTACAATGGCGTTAATAGTCACGCTAACATTGACGTTTAAGATTCAACCAGTTAAGGCAGAAAGAACTATATATATTAGGGCAGATGGCTCGGTTGACCCTCCAACAGCGCCAATTTCAACCGTGGATAATGTTACCTACACTTTTACTGATAACATTTATGACTCCATTGTTGTGCAGAGGGATAACATTGTAGTTGATGGCGGGGGCTTTGTTCTTCAAGGGGCGGGAGAGGGAAATGGAATAAGTTTGTTGGCTAGAAGCAACGTAACAATCAAGAATATAGGGATTAAAGCATTTGACAATGGCATCTGGCTCTGTAGGTCCTCAAACAATAGCATATCTGGAAACAACATAACCGACAACGGTGATGCCATTCGGCTCCATGACCATTCAAACGATAACAGCATTTCCAGAAACAACATAGAAAACAACCTAGCCGGCATCTGGCTCTACGGGTCTTCAAGCTATAATAGCGTCTCTGGAAACAACATAAGAGCCAGCGAAGAGTATAGCATCACGCTCATTTATTGCTTAAACAATACCGTATTTGGAAACAACATAACAAACAACAACTATGGCATCTTCCTTTATGATTCTTCAAACAACTCCATCTGCCATAATAGCCTCGTAAACAATACAAATCAAGCCTACGTCTATACCTCTAAATCAGTGAGTGCATGGGATTATGGTTATCCCTCGGGAGGAAACTACTGGAGCAATTACCCAGGCGTTGATGCAGACAGCGACGGCATAGGCGACACACCCTACATTCTTAATGCAGACAATACCGACAGATATCCGCTTATGGCTCCATTCAAGACGTTTGATGCTGGCACATGGAGTGGAGTAACATACAAAGTCGATGTTGTCAGCAACTCTACCGTTTCAGACTTCTACTTTAATCCGGACGAGGGTGCATTCTTAAGGTTTAATGTGACTGGTTCAAGTGGCACAACGGGCTTTTCCAGAGTTGCGATCCCCAAGCAACTTCTATGGACAGAAAACGCATGGGTCGTTCTAGTAGATCACGAACCCATCATTCCAACAGTCACTGAAGACGATAACCACACGTATCTCTACTTCACCTACAGTCACAGCACAAAAACAGCCACGATAATAGGAACCAACGCAATACCAGAGTTTCCGTCAGCCATTATTCTGTCACTGTTCATGGCTTTCACCATGCTTGCTGTCGCCTTCTTGAAGAGAGACATCTCAGAAAACTAAAGTCATAATCCCCCTCCCTCATCTAATTACACGATGGTTAAGAAAAAAGTCTTTGAATGACACGAAAATTATTCCAAAAACACTAGTGAAGATGGTCTCTATTATTCCTTAGTTTCAGAAACTAAGGCAGAAGCAACCTCTTTTGCCCAAGCACCCGTATATGGATTCTTCACAAGCTCGTCTAAGTATTCTTTCCACCCAATGTCTAACGCCTTCTTCCAAGCCTCATACTTCTCGACAATGCTTCTATACGCCTTCTCGTGTAGTTCACAGTATTTATTCTGGGCTTCTCGGCTGCAGATTTTGCATTTCAAGTCTCTTCCTCCTCTCCTCCTTTAACGGACAAGCAGGATTAAAGCAAAGCATCCAGGGTCGCTTACCCTTAAGGCGCACCCAAACGATCGGCCACTCACAGGCGCGACACTTCTTCCCAAGGGGCTTAACTGTTCCCCGCTGGGGAAGAGGAAAAGAAGTCTTACAGAGCCCCTTAAAGAAGTTGGTACACCCAACAAAGCGCTTCCTTGTCCTCCGAGAATAGAGAATCATCAGTTTTCCCGATTTACAGATGGGACAGTCGCCCACGACCCGTTCTTGTACTCGAGCCTTTTTTATAGCATTAGTCAACGCCTCACCTATGGGTTCTTCTCTTTCCTTAAGCGCATCTAGCATGGGCTTTAGCCGTTCGACAACTTCAAAGAGAACATTCTCTCTTTTTTCGCTGTTTGTTTGAATCCGTTCCATCTTCTCCTCAAGCTCTCGGGTAAGCTCTTCAGAGGTCACGCCTGGACAGTGCTTGCTAAGAATCTCAGTCACATCGAATCCTAGGTCAGTCACCACAATTCTTTCCTCATTGATGTACTTCCTCCCATAAAGAGTCTCGATGATGTCGGCTCTTGTAGCCTTCGTGCCAATTCCAGCCTCTTCCATCTTCTTCAGCAGACTACTCGGATTATAGCGCGGCGGAGGATTCGTAAACTTGTCATCTCGCACGATTCGCTTCAACTGAACTATCTCACCTTCTTTCACAGGCGGCAAAAGCACCTCTTCAGCCCTTATATACGGCCCATAAAATTGCATCCAGCCTTCCTTCAAAATCTGTCTTCCACGTAAGTAGAAGCGGTGACCCCCAATCTCGATAGTAATTCTCATGCTTTGTCTAATGGCTGGCTCTCCGAAAACAGCCATAAAACGCCTGACGATAAGGTCCCAAACCCTTTTTTCAGGGTCGCTTAACTCCCTTTCGGGCATGTTGCCAGTCGGATAAATTGCGGGATGCGCCGGGTCTTCCTTCGCTCCTTCTACAGGCACTAGCTCCCCTTTTTCTAAGAGAGTTGAGGCTAGTTTTTTGTATTCGGGCTTCCTGCCTAACGCCGTGAGTATCGCCTTGTAATTGATCACTGGCGGCAGTTTTTGGCTGCTGGTTCTCGGGTAAGAAATTAAGGCTTCTAAGTAAAGACGCTGGGCAATGTCCGCCGTTCGTCTTGGGGTATATCCAAAAAGACCGTAAGCCTCGGTTTGGAGTGTGCCCAAATCGAAGGGAATCGGAGGCTTTTGCTGAACTTTTTTCACTTCGACCTGTTCTATTTTGCCAGTTTTTCCCTTACAAGCCTCTACTATGGCGTCTGCCTCTGCCTTTTTCCCGATTTCTTCCCTCTCATACTCCACCTCATACGCAGAGCCTATGATTCCAGCCTCTGCCTTTATGCCCCAGTAAGGCGTAGGCACAAAACATTGGATTTCTTTCTCTCTCCCAACCAGAAAAGTTAGAGTTGGTCCCTGCACCCTTCCAGTGCTGAGTGTGGCATATCTTCCGCTCCAACGTTTCGCAGCCAAGGTTAACGCACGTGAGAGATTCACGCCATAAAGCCAGTCTACCTCATGCCGCGTCTTTCCAGCCTCAACAAGCGGAAAGTCAAGTTTGGGCAAAGGCTCTTCGTAGGCTTTTTCTAACTCGTCCTTCATCAACGTAGAAAACTTCATTCGTTTAGCCATACCCTCTTTGCTTTGGCAAGCATATTTTAGGATACAGAAGCCGATTAGGCTCCCTTCAATGTCGTAGTCGCAAGCAGCAATAAACTCGTCTGCACCGTCCGCCAGTTTAGAAATTGTTTCAACCCATGTGCGGGTTTGTTTTGCTCCTCTCTCCGCCGAGTAGCGTGGTGCCCACTTAAAGCTGAAAACAGGATAATAACTTCTTTTTCCGCTTTCGTGAACTACAGTGTAGAGGTGCCCAAGGGCAGGAACCACAACAAGTTTTTTGTCTCGGTTAGCAATAAAGTAGGGTACGCCGTTTTCCTCAGCCTTTTCAGGCTTCTCTTTAAGGTCAAGTGCCTTAGCTATTCGCTCAGCAGCGTCTGGCTTTTCTGTAATTATTAGCGTATATTTTTCCATTAATGTCCATTCCTTTCCTTTCAACAAAAACGCGCAAGTTATAAATAGCTTTCGACGGTTGTATTCTTGGCGTCTGAGGGAGATTGCGAGATTATGCCCCAAAAAGTGATTTGCCAAAACTGTGGCTTTGTTCTCTACGAGAGTGTGGAGCTAAAACCTCCAGACGAGATTATTCAGCAACACAACGGCAAATGCCCAAAATGTGGCAAAAAATTATCTTTTTCCCCGACAAACGTTGAAGTCAAGGTCATTGGATGATTCCCTTCAAGCATAATATTAATCATGTCTGGAGGTTTATTGTTGACCCAACCCACAAAACGAACTCATCTGTACGAGTTTCATAACCAAAAGGGCAAAATGACTTTGTTCGCTAGATTCGAAATGCCCCTCTGGTACAAGGGAATCATACCTGAACATATGGCAGTACGAAACGCCGTTGGAATCTTTGACGTTACCCACATGGGCAGAGGACTCGTCACAGGCTCCCAAGCTGAATCTTTTCTGAACTACGTCACCACGAACGATGTTTCTACATTGGAGCCTCTTTCTGCGCACTACTCAACCATGTGCAACGAGCAGGGCGGCATAAAAGACGACTTTGTCCTCTCAAGACTTGAAAAAAACAAGTTTATGGTAGTCTTTAACGCCTCAAACAGAACAAAAGATTACGAATGGTTGACTAACCAGTCTAAAGTCTTCAACGTCAAAGTCGAGAATGTCTCTGACAGCGTCGCTATGTTTGCAGTGCAAGGCCCTAAAGCAGTAAAAACCCTCCAAAAAATATCAGACAAAGACCTGAGCAAAATCGAGCGCTTCAAATGCGGATCGACAAAAATAGCTGGAGTGGACGTTTTCGTCTCAAGAACTGGGTACACTGGTGAGGACGGGTTTGAACTCTACGTTTGGGACACACCTCTATCTAAACCTGACAACGCTGTGAACGTGTGGAACGCCGTTTTAAAATCTGGTCAAGACGACGGAATCGAACCGTGCGGCTTAGGCTCCAGAGACACGTTGAGGCTGGAAGCTGGCATGTGCCTCTACGGAAATGACATCGACGAGGACACTACGCCGCTAGAAGCAAGGCTAGGCTTCGTTGTAAAATTTAACAAAGAGAACTTCATTGGTAAAGACGCCTTGTTAAAACAGAAAACTGAAGGCGTGAAAAAGAATCGAGTTGGCGTAAGACTGTTGGAAAAGGGGATTCCTCGTCCTCATCATGAAGTTTGGAAGAACGAGAAAAGAATAGGAGAGGTGACGAGTGGAACGTTTTCGCCAATAGCCAAATGTGGCATAGCGATGGCATACGTTGCCAAAGAACACGCGTCAGAAGGCGAGACAGTCTCAATCAAAATAAGGGATAAATTCGTAAAAGGGGAAATTGTTAAGTTTCCCTTCTATGACCCCACGCTGTATGGCTATGGGAGGAAATCGTAACGTCCAGAGAAAGCTACAAGACACCTGAAAAACTCTACTACTCAAAGGAACACGAATGGGTGCGAATAGAAAGCAAACACGTAGTGGTGGGAATAACTGACTACGCCCAAAAGGCTCTCCACGAAATCGTTTACGTGGACACTCCAGCCGTGGGGTCGAAGATTAAACAGATGCAAACCATGGGCACAGTCGAGTCGGTGAAGGCAGTCTCTGAAGTTTTCGCCCCTATCTCTGGAGAAATAATCGAAATCAACGAAAACCTCGCAGAAAGCCCAGAACTTCTTAACAAAGACCCTTATGGCGACGGATGGATTGCAAAAGTTCGCCCAAGCAACATCAAAAACGACATCGAAAACTTGATGAACGCCAAACAATACACTGAGTATATTAGGAAACTTGGACAAAAATAACATGCTTGATTTGATACATTACTTTTCAAGCGCTAACCACAACAGAAATAAAAGAGTTCACAGATTGTGATGGAAGAAAGAGGGGCTCGAATGGAGATAAGGAAGCTGTTCAGCAAAGAAAACGTTGTTAAGGCGTTAAAGAGCCCTGGAGCCCTTCGCATCCGAGTGTCTCATTCTTCTCTCATGGCTATTTCTTTGCTTCTCCTAATCCTTTTCCTTGCGTTTATGGTTAGACTGCTTCCTCTCCGTTGGGGTTTTTACCTCTCAGAGTTTGACCCATGCTTCCAGTATCGCCTAACAGACCACATGGTTCAAAACGGATTCTTTTCCTACAACACATGGCACGACTACATGAGCTGGTATCCCTATGGACGTGATGTTGCACACACCTCTTTCCCTGGGCTAGCCTTCACTGCTGCGTCCTTCTATTATATAGCAAGAGCATTAGCCATACCCATAACTGTGTACCAGCTTTGCGTACTCTTCCCAGTCATAATGGGAACAATGACGTGTTTAGTCATATATTTCGTTGGCAAGGAAATAGGCGGCAAAGAAGTCGGTCTCTTCGCAGCGTTCTTCTTAGCTTTAAGTGCCTCCTACATCGGTCGTACGTCGTTAGGCTTCTTTGACGACGAGACTGTTGGAATCTTCGGCATCCTACTGTTCATCTTCTTCTTCCTAAGGTCCATTGAGCCAGAGAGGACCATAAAGGCTTGCTTAACCTATGCTGCTGCTGGAGGACTATCTCTTGGCTATCTCTTTGCTTCTTGGGGAGCATCACGATACGCAGTTGGAATTGTAGTTCTTTTCGTTTTTGTTCTCCTCCTGCTTCGGAGGTATTCGTCTCGTCTGCTTTGGTCTTACAGCGTAACGTTCGGCATAGCCCTCTTCATCGCCGTAAACATACCATACATAGGCTTTACATTCTTGAAAGAAACTTCTATTTTGCTTGTTTTCGGAATGTTCCTTCTATTATGCGCCTTCGAACTCGTTCGATATTTTAGAACCCTGAAAATGAAAACAGTCTTTTTCTTCGGCTTTTTCGCCCTTCTTATAGTTTCATTCTTTGCCCTTTCGTGGCTTGGATTCGTTAAGGGAATGGAGGCTAAATTTATGTCTGTCATAAATCCCTACGAACGCATCGGACGTGCCCTCGTAGAGTCTGTGCAAGAGCACAGGCCTGCTGCTTGGGGATCCTTCTATTACGACCTTGGAATAGGAGCCTTCTTCGTGCCCATCGGCTTATTCTTTGCGGTGCAAAATCCCACTAACCGAAACATATTCTTAGCCATCTTTGGTCTAACATCTATATACTTTGCTGGGTCCATGTCGCGGTTAACCCTGCTTATGGCTCCGGCTTTTGCTCTACTTTGGGCGTTAGGCATAGTTCGACTGGTAAGGCCTTTCGTCACTCTCCTAAGAGAAGCCCCTGCAATCTCTGTGCGGAAAATGCGTGTGGAAGGCCACGTTGGAAAGGAGTTCAGTGGGGCCTTTCTAATACTGGTTATCTTTCTCTTCACGTTTGCTTTCGTGTTGCCTAACCCACAATATCCGAGGGTTTTTGACCACGCTTATGTACCCACAACTCTTGCTTCTGCGAGCATGCCTATAAAGCCTGACAGCACGGTTCCTGACTGGATAGACACTTTGGAGTGGATGCGAATTAATCTAACAGTTTGGGAACAACAGACTGGTCAAACTGCTGTGATCTGCAGTTGGTGGGATTACGGCTACTGGATTACAACTTTCGGAAACAAACCAAGTCTCGCTGACAACGCCACATTCAACAAAACTCAGATAGAAAACATTGCACTTGTATACATGACTAATATGACTGCGGCAGTGAATATTCTTAAAAAATACAAAGCAACCCACATCCTAGTCTTTGTAACATTCCAAGTTGACTCATCAGGCAACATACAAGACGTAGGATGGGGTGACGAAGGAAAGTGGAGGTGGATGGCGCGAATTGCACATGAGCGCTATCCGTTTGTAAACGAAACAGAGATGGGAACATACGACGAAAATGGAAACTGGGCGGACTGGAGCGACAAAGGCAAAGAGACGGTCATCTACAAGTTAATGCAGTACGGAAAAGAGAGAATAGCCACTGGCACTCCAACCGTTCAAATAGACCCATACTTTACGGAAGCGTATTTCTCTCAGACACCAGGTGTTCAACCAAGAAACTATGGTGGAGCCTACCCCCTTGTAGCCGTATACAAAATTAACTACCCGACAACCTGACCCTTACGAAATGTAAGTGACCCTTTCTTCTTCTACCCTACGCATTGCACGTGAATAGCTTTCTCGTCGCTGCTCGATTTCCCGCATCCTTTCAACAAGTTTCTCAGACTTCTCTATCTCCTTATCCAGCTCAGCTAGGTCAATTTTAATTCCCAACGTTTTCTGTAAAACATCCAAGACACTTTTCGCCGCGCTTGGGTCTGGCAAATACCCGCGAGTCTCTCCTAAGAGACAAAGTGCCTCGATGCCCCTAAATTTAGCCATGCCCAAAAGCAAACCCGCTATCCCCACGATTGGCGCTCCAGCCCCGCTGGTTACAGCCTCCGCCTGCAACGCATTTTTCAGGAGTTTAGGACTGGTTGAGGTCGTCACCACTTTTGGTTTTTCTTCAGTTTCTTTTCGATACCCTCCAATTGTAACTATCGTTTTTACGTTGTGGCTTTCAGCGAAATCAAGTATAGAGCTAGCGACTTCGTACTGTCCCTCAATTGTTTGCGCTTGACTATCTCCAGTGAAGAGTATGAGGTCGTTTTCTCCAGCCTCGTTTTTCCAGAAGTAAAAGTCTCCGTGAAGAAGCCTAACGCTTCCCTTCTTGTTCACGATAACGTAGTAGGGAAAGTGGGGGGAATATAGTTCTGCAAATTTCTTAGCGTTTAACTGTTTAGTTAGATATCGCGTAACTATTCTTCCAACCATTCCCAGGCCAGGAAGCCCCTCTATAAGAACGGGGTTTTTTAACTCTACTTTCACTCTTTCATTGACTGTTGTTTTCATTCAGCCTAAACCTCTCATTGCTCGCCGATATTTCGCATACTTGTCTTCCGGAGAGAACTTTGCTGGATGAGGAACATGTACTTTCCCACCACAATAGGGACACTTCTCCTGGTTTAACGTATACTTTTTGCATTTTTCACACTTTCTCATCAGCCAAACCATTATCTTTCCCTTCTAAACGCGCCATGTCCTCCAGTTTTTGTTACGTTTTTCACAGCCACCTCAGTGGCCTTCTCAAGGATTCTCTCTGCTTCTTTGTAGTCTTCAGCTAAAACCTCGACACGATATTTTGGGGGTGCAACCACATAAACATGAACCTTCGCTCCTGGTTCTTCTATTTTTTGAACGCTCAGTAGGGCCTCCCGTATATGGATTACACCTTTTGGCTTTGAACAACTGAGTTCCAAAATTCCCCTTACCTTCACTAGGGGCATTCTAATTTTCTCTTTCGCAATCTCCTCAAGGACGGCCGCTACATCTTTGGGCACGCCGATTTTTGAGAGGGCGTCTCCTCCTTCCCTTGCGGCTTTTTCCAGTCCATCATAAACCCCTCCGAACTGTTTCTCCATAAGCATCCCTGCCTTTTCATAAAGTTCTTCAAAAGGTATACGCAACTTTTCCGAAGCACCCCGCATGAGGCTTTCCGCTCTTCTTTCTCGTTTCCAAGTAAGGATTTTTTCTCTTTTCTCGCTTCTTGTAACTCTTCGAAGTGACAGGTCTACATGCCCCTTTTCTACATCAACTCGGAGGACTTTTAACACGACTTTTTGCCCCTCACGCACAAAACTGCGGATGTTTCTAACCCATGATGAGGAAACCTCGGATATGTGCAGAAGCCCTTCCTTCTCATACTCATCTAGCCTGACGTACGCCCCGTAATCCATTATTGTTTTAACGGTGGCGATTACGAGGTCTCCTACCTCTGGCCACTCTGCCCGCCTAAATGCCGTCCTCTCTTCCATCAGGGGTTACTCCATTACGAAGACGACTTCTCCCTTGATTTTCGTTTTTCCTCCAGAAGATTCGGCCAATGTCGCTCCACAAATGTTGCAGTGAACTGAAACTGTGGCGTTACTAAAGACTACTTGTTCGTTCCCGCAATCGGGACATTTCACTCGAAGAAACCTGCTTTTAGGCTTCGGTATGAGCCTTTCCCACTCACTCATTGTTTTCATCTCCTACTCGATGCTTAGTTTTTTGAGACGTATCCCTTCTCTGTGTCGTGTGTAGCCACAGGTTTTACACTTAAGCTTCAAAGTTTGCTTTTTGGTAGTTTTCGCAAACTTTCGTTGACGAGGATACTTCTGCCCCCCATAACCCTTCTTCTCGCGTCGCTCATGATGACGCTCTCCTTTGGCTAAGGCTCGCCTTTTCCCAGCCTTATACAGCGTAACTGTGTGAGGTTGATGAGACTTACATTTTGGGCAGTACGTTGTGATCTCCTTAGGTGCTTTCATGCAATCACTAACTATTTCGGTATAGAACAGCCCGCTTAAGTCTATTTAAATGCTTCTAAATACTTCCTGAACACGAATCCACTGCTTCTCGGTTAACCACAACTTCTATTTTGCTTCAACTTCCACCGCGGTGCCTTGCTTAATAAGTATTCTGGCATTCTCAACAGGCAAAGTTGCTATGTCTTCGGGTTTGAACGGCCCATAAGCCTTCATATCGGCCCCTATGATTGCTGGAATCTCTTGGAGGAAGCGAACCAACATTTTTTGAGGCTTTTCTTTTCTTTCCACCAGCGACTTACGTCCTCTTTGAACATCTTTTAAGAACATCTCATAAGATTCGGCTAAGGGCAAAATTTCGCTGTGAAACTTTCTCTCTTCTTCAGTTAGGGCGTCTGCGGACACTGATTTTCCAACCATAGCTTTGCTTAATGTCTTCACTCGACGAAGTCTAATAAGTTCCCCAACCATTCTTTTCACGTTTTCAAACTCGCGTTGCATGAGTTTGGCCTTCGTTGTTTTTTGGTCCAGCATTCGGCTATCTTCTCTTATTCTTTTCATGTAGTCGGCTAATCTTGAGTAGAAGTCTCTTGGAATCGTTTGAACTTCTGGGTTTTCTTTTTCTTTTCTCCATGCTTCATAAAGTTCGTCGTACATGTTTATTCCACCACTTTCGCCGCACTTTTACAAAGGAGTAACAACGCTGCTGCCGTTGGAAGTTCAACCTTTTGTTCCTTATAAGGACCATAAGTTTCTTCTCCAAGTCTAAATTTGGGAGCATCAGATACAAGAACCGTTACCATGCCTTCTTTAAAGGCTATAGCGCTCCTAAAGGGGTCGAAGTGCTCAATACCAGTGAGAGGCACAACAATTTTCTTTAAGCCAGTCTTCCCATGTAGTGTGTTTGTAAGCCTTATGAGACGGTGAATGTCTGTGGTGACCACTGTGTCGATTTTCACCGATTGTTTTTCCACGCCGTATTGGGCCATTTTTCTCCAACTCTCTGCACCTATTCCCTTTATTTTTCCCCAAGGCCCCTTTTCTTTCCAGCTTTCTATCAGCATTTTCCTGTTTTTGACTATTACATCGATGGCTGTCTTTTTTAAACCCGCTTTTTCTAATTCTTCCCGAGTGGCTGTCAGAAGAAACTCGTAGGTCCCTCTAGCGATTCGCCCTCTCCATCCCAAATCATACAAGTCCGGACCAGCCAATATGCGTGACCGTTTCTCACTCTGCTCCTCTAACCCGTGAAACCTTGTTTCCAGCCCTATCCCCACGAGGTAGTCAACAATCTCTTTTCGAGCCATCGGGTCCAGCTCCCGAACTTCACTAGTTTCTACATGAATATGGTAACCCCTATGCCCCGAAAAACCTACACTGACCTCTTTTGAGGAGAAGCCAAAATCTTTCATCAATATGTCTATAAGCTTCATTGTTTCCGCCTTTGCTGACTCGAGGCAAACCTCACACGTCCATGTTTTCTCCTCAAATTTCTGCTCTCCACAACTGGGACACTTTTCCGGTGCGACGCCCTTGCCCGCAGCCTTACAATTGGTGCAAACCCAAGTGTCATGAACCTTAGCACAGGGAGTCGGAATGTGATCTGCATCAATGTCAAAAATTAAGTCAGCTCCAAGCCAGACCTTCTTCCCCATCTCTTCTTCTGGCCTTTCATAATAGGCGCTTGAGTAGTAAACGTCTGAAGGAACTGTTGTCTTCAAAAAAGATCTCAGTCCATCACCATCTTCAAAGCTTTTATGCCTAAGCATAATTCTCTCCCTAAGCAAAATAAACCCAAACTCTCGCTTTCCAATTAAGAGGGGGGGCTGAATAGAATGGGAATATTTCTCATAATACTCCGCAAATTTGTCGTGGATAAAGCGCGACACCGAGGAAATCATTTTTGGTCCCGAAGAACGGTGTGAAACTAACGATTTAGATAGAGACAGCCTAATATTTAAAAAATAATAAGGCGTACCAGAAGGCTATAGAAAGAAAAGTCAACACAAATAAGGGAGAAACGGTGAAAAAAAACCTTAGCCCGGTCACGTTAATAGTTTTGAACTTCAACGGCAAACCACACCTCGAACAATGCATAGACTCATTGCTTGCAACCGATTACAAATGCTTTAAGGTAGTTGTGATAGATAATGCATCAACTGACGGGTCTGCAGAATTTATAGAATCGAATTATCCAACGGTGAAGGTGATAAGGCATAACCACAATTATGGATACGCTTTTGGGTACAATCTCGTAATAGACGCAATACAAAATGAACACATAGTGTTACTAAATAACGATGTTTTTGTGAAGCCAAACTGGTTAAAAGAACTCATGTTATATATTGACAAGGAAGACGTAGCTGCTGTAGCTCCAACAATGAAGTTTTTTCACGATAAAAATCGGATAAATGCAGCAGGTGGAAACTGCGACATATATGGCGTAGGCTGGAACAGAGGAAACGGCGAAATTGACACTGGACAATACAACAAAGTCCAAGAAGTTTTTTATGGAAACGGAGGAGCACTACTTGTTAAGAAACGAGTTTGGCGTAAAGTAGGCCCCTTCGATGAACGTTATTTCCTGTATGGAGAAGATTTAGATTGGTGTTGGCGAGCCAGATTAAGAGGATACAAAATAATCTACGTCCCAAACGCAGAAGTCTACCATCTTTGGCGTGGATCCGGGGCACCAATGGTATATCTTCTCGAAAGACACTGGCTTTCAACAATTCTCAAAAACTACAACTTGAAAACTCTGATCCGACTAACGCCAAAATACCTGGCATTAAAAACTCTCAAAACAGTTTGGCTAATTATACACGGCAAGAAAAACGAAAAGCTGGCATCTATAAAGGGCGTTTTATGGAACTTAGTCAATCTTAAAGGCACGTGGAGGAAAAGAGTTGAAATCCAAACGTCAAGAAAAGTGTCAGATAGCGAGATACAGAAAAACATGTTAAGAAAAAGTTTCGAACTTTTTCTTTGGCTTGGAAAAATAAAGCATCCAATCTCAGAATATTACTAGGGGAGAGAAGAAACATGCCCAAACTCAGAAACATTGTATTTCTAGCTTTTCTAGTGCGCATTTTGCTCATTCCATTCTTTAACGATAATTTTAACTTTTGGGCATCAAGAACTTTCAGCAATTTCCTAATGAAGGGTTTTAACCCGTGGACCATAGTGTACCACGACCCAACCTTATATTGGATAAATCCTTGGAGAGTCCCGCCCCCTCTTCTTCTTCTTGTAACTCCAGCACAAGCTGTTAGTGGATATTTAAACAACGAAATCGTCTTCCTCTATTTAATCAAAACCCCATTGATTCTAGCCGACCTGGTCACGGTTTTCTTCCTATACAAAACGCTAATGATCTTAAGTAACGATGTGAAAAAAGCTGAAAAACTGACGTTATTATACGCCTTTAATCCAGTAACAATACTTGTTTCAGCGGTTTGGGGTACCCCTGACCCTATTCCAGTGATGTTTACAACAATGTCAATTTATTTCTTTTTGAGCGCAACATCGACAAAACGTCTTGCGGCCTCAGCTGTCTTCTTGGGCTGGGGAATCGCGTTTAAACTTTACCCGATTTTCATCCTCCCAGCATTTATAGTGAAGCTGAAACGTATTAAAAAAGTAATAATGTTTGTTGCTTTTTCCTGTTTGCCCTTAATTATTTCAAGCATTCCATTCCTGTTGTGGGATTTTGAGGCATATGTCAATCGGTTGTTAATACACAACTTAGGAGGAGTGTTTCCGCTATTTCCTATAGGGTCTTTTGGGTTGCCTTTTGAAGCGCAAATTGCTTACTCTCTTTTTTCCATAGTGCTATTCATTATCGCGTATTTTAAAAAAATCCCTCTTACTGCAAACGTAGTCCTTTCATTTTTGGCGCTTTATTTCGCTCTTATGGGCGCGTGTGTTACGAATTATCTTTTGTGGATGCTACCATTTACAATAATGGTCCTTGCCGATGAAAAGGTTAAAAGATTTCGAGGCTCTAGGCTGCTACCTTTCTTTGCGGTTCCGTCGATAGCGTGGCCGTTAATTTTCAGTGGATCTTACAATTCTGTGGAAGGGGTCAGCGGGATTTTTTACTGGATCTATCACTGGTTTAAAGAGAAAATAATTGTTTTTAGAGTGGTGCCTCTCCTCCAACATGCTATATTGTTAATTATAATATTAAATTTGACAATGATCCTATACTTTTTTTATAACATCCAGAGAAAGGCACTTAAAGTCAGTTTTTATCCGAGTGGTGAGTATCGCAGCTTAATCAACTTTCCAATATCTGAAAAAACCAAGAAACTAGTCGTTCTATCCCTGATGATCTTCGTGTTATCTTCATTTGCTTTCTCTAAGACTGTTCCATTTGAGCCGATGACGGTCGCGCCAGAGGTTGCCCCTTCAACCTTTGTGTTCTACGACAATTTTACAGACTCTCTCCTAAACTATCAATGGTTATATGAGGGAGAGGGAACATATGTTTTGCACTTTAACTCAGACTCCTCGTATATTCTCTTAAACGCCATTCACAACCACTTCAACAGATCATCCATTCATCGCGGCTGGTTATATTTAGAAAATGGCTTTTATAACTCCAGTTTTGCCACCATTGAAATTATATTCAAGTTTAACTGTCTAATTGCGGGGGCTAACAAGTCAATTATCGTCGAAAGTGATGGTGGATGGTTCGGGGTGTCAATTAACGAAAAATCGTTGACACATTTTGTATATTTCGACAATATGAGTCACATTGGCATAAATCTGACCCAAGCGGACACTTACGAGTGGCATAACTTTACGATTGTGTATAACAACGGACGCTTCATCTATTTTGATAACGAGCTTAAAGGTAGCTACGATACTCAACAAACCTTTTCACTCCTATACCTTGGAAACCGTAATTTCGCCGAGGGATGGGGTGGAGCATGCTCCATTGACTGGGTTAGAGTGACTATCAAAGACTTCCCCACCGGCGACTCTGGCATACCTTACGTTGCGTTAGCAGTTGGCGGGCCATTCATAATTCTCACACTAATTACGGTGTGGTTACTTCGCTCAGACACATCTTTGTTTGAAAAAAATAAATTCAAGAAAAGCCCAGTAGGTCACGAGGCACGGAACTGACATGCGACCAGAAATGGCTAGCATATTTTCCTGCCCTTATTGCAGTTCACAGCTAGAGGCTTGTCCCATCAAAATGGTCAAAATTAATTACCACTCTGAAAAACTTGCGCACACGGAGATTGAGGAGGGAACGCTTCAATGCAAGACCTGCGGAGCCATTTTCAAAATAAAGAACTATGTTCCCTCCTTTATTCATCCAGGCATTGTAGATAGCGCTGTGGTCAGAGATGGTATCTACTGGGGAAGGTATTATCGTACTCTTTACGAATATGGAATATTGAATTTCGTTGACATCCGACAACCTTTCGCTCCTTTTTACAGATATGGGATACTCGACAAGTTGAGCTGGCAAGAGCGAATGAAATTCAAAAAACTCAACATGAAAAACATGAGGATTTTACAGAATGATGAATTCGACATGCTTATCAACGACAAAGTTATCGATGAAAACTTAAGCAAGGGCAGCAACGTGTTGGAAATCGGTTGCGGTTCTGGCTGGCTTTGTCTAGAACTCAAGCGAAAAGGATTCAATGTCATTGGCCTAGATCCGAGTTTTCAAAGCTTAAAAATAGCCAAAGAATATGCCATTTCTAGAGGCCTTTATATCGAATACATTCAGGCAGACGCTGCACTCCCTATTTTTCATAGTGACATTTTCGAAGGAGTTTTTGCCTTCCATTCTCTGCATCATGTTCAGAACCTCCATCAAGTCACTTTAAATGTTAAAAGATGGTTAAAAAAGGGCGGATTAATCTCTTTTTATGAGCACAGATACGATTCACCATTGTTTCAAACTGCAAAAAGGCTGGGGGATCTCGCTTTTTTCCCATGGCTATTAGCACGTTACAAACACTCAAGAAGGTTTCTTTCGTCTTTTATGGCTCTCGCCATTAAGAAGTCGCCTGCGGAGGATGCCTCGATTGATACGATTAACGACATTACTAAAAGCTTTTACACCCTTAGAAGAACATTTCACCTCCGCGTCCTCGACGACGCGCCTTGTCTAATGTATTTTGTTTTCCAACGCAACAAACACCTTTTGGAAAAATGCGCAAAAATAATAGATTCACTTCAAGGTAGATTCAAAACTCTTTTTCTGCAAAAGGCCAATTTTGTATTATATGCAGGTTTAAACGCCAAAAACTCAAAGTATGTTGCTTCCCCGACATAAAATAGGGAGAATGCCCCTTTGCAAGCCACCACGAAGCCAGAATTTCAGGCACCATATGTTTCCATTGTCATCCTTAACTATAACGGTCTGAAATTTGTAGAGAAATGTTTAGAGTCCGTTTTAAAAACAGACCATGATAATTTTGAGTTAATCTTTATAGACAATGCCTCAACGGATGGCAGTCTTGAGTATGTGCAGAAACAATTCAGTCATGATCATCGACTAAGGATCATCCGAAACCAAAAAAACATGGGATTCGCCGAAGGCAATAACATAGGAGCAAAAACAGCTAGGGGAAACTACATTGTTTTTCTAAACATAGACACGATCGTGGAGTCAAGTTGGCTCAGAGAACTTGTCAACGTAATGGACGTTGATCCAAAGGCTGGTGTCTGTCAAAGCAAGTTGTTGTCGTTAAAGAGCCCAAAATTCTTTGACTCTGCTGGCGACTTCATTGACCGCCATGGCGTCATGATGCGAAGAGGTGGTGACTCCATGGAAAGGGATGTGGGACAGTATAACAAAGTGGAAGAAGTATTCAGTGCACGAGGGGCAGCACTGATGACCAGACGAAAAATCATAAAAGAAGTAGGGCTGTTTGACCCGATATACTTCGCTACCTATGAAGACATTGATTTCTCTTGGAGAACACGTCTCCATGGCTACAAAGTGCTTTTCGTGCCAAACTCTGTGGTATATCACATTGGAGGAGTCGCAAGTCCAACTTCCTTTAAGACTTTCTTCACTACCAGAAATTGGATTATGACCCTCACCAAGAATTATGAACTCCATAATCTAGTGAAGTTTTTGCCGTTTGTCATAGCCATATCAGCCTCTGTTGTTGGGGCTGAGTTAATTTTAAGAAGGAGACCAAAACTAGCGCTTGACAGATTTAAAGGCGTTTTATGGAGCGTGTTAAATTTTAGATATGTGTGGGAAAAACGGTTATGGATACAGCGATGCATCCGAAGAGTGCCAGATTCCGAGATCATGAAGCACATGCTTAAAACAAATCTTGCAATTTCACACTGGTTGCCACTATGGCGAAAAATAGAGGCTTCAAACCGATAACTTCGAAAATCTATTTTTGGCACATCGCCCACGCAGGTCTAGAAGAAACGCCCAAACTTCGATTTCACGATGTAGAGTAGAAAGCATTTGATCTCGGTTCCCGTCAGTTTGGATTTTCCTCGCTTGCGATTCACGAAAGTTATTGGAGTTTCTTTTACAGTGAAACCGCGTAGCCTAGCTTGCCTTATAGTTTCGATTTGAATCTCGTAGGTTTGGCTGTGAAGATCGTTTAGTACTGTTTCTACATATTGCCTCGAATAGCATCGTAAGCCACTTGTGCAGTCATGTACCATCATTCCCACAGCTAATGAAGCGATAAGGTTAGCAAAACGGCTAACTAGCCACCGTAAAGAACTCCATCCCACTATTTTCCCACCGTCACAATATCGGCTACCGATGACAAGATCAGAATTACTTTCGGCGACACTTATCAATTTAGGTATATCCTGTGGGTTATGTGAGTAATCAGCGTCCATCGTGATTAGGTAATCCGGTTGATGGTTTAGGGAGAGAGCTGTTTGAAATCCAGCGGTAATGGCTGTTCCTAGCCCAAGTTTTGCGGGTCTAGTAAACAGGAGGATGTTATTGTGTTCCCTCTGAAGTCTTTTAACTATGTCAGCCGTCCCATCCGGACTAGAATCGTCGATAACTATCGTCAAGAGATTGAGCTTCAATTCTTCTATCTCTCGAATCAAACGCTCAACGTTTTCACTCTCACAGTATGTTGGAAGCACAACAGCGACGGTTGCTTTTTTCTGAAGCTTTCCCCTCTTCATTTAGCTGACACCGACCTTACCTCACGAATCAGCCCGCTAGCGCAAATCTCTCAATTTCCCCTCCAAAGTGACAGACCCTTCTAAACCCACTGACATTCTGTTAAGCTTCGCTTATTTTCTTTTGAGTTGTATAAAAGTCTATTTATAACTATTGCTAAGCCTAAGAAACTTCTCATCAATTTCAAACATTTTCTTAAACGTACACTACTCGCTCTTTTTCAGTGGTACAAATTCTCGATGAAACAGCAAACCACTACTTTCCCGAGAGGCATATCCATAAACGATAAGCCCAATTATTTCTGGATATGCCCCTCCGTCTACACTTAATTCCACTGTGTCAGTTTTTGTTTCGCCTTCTAAAAGATGATAAATCCGGTATGATAGATTAGAGTGTGCACCTGCTTGCAGAATGCCTGAACATAAGATTTGGGCAATATCTCGGGCAGCAAGTTCAGGTCCATTCAAAACAAGGCTACTAGTCAGAAAGAAACCAAAAATTATGATTTTGCCTTCGCCCACGCGAATCATGGATATAGAACTTCTCAATTTGCCTGATTCCCCCCCAATTTTCCCTAAGACTAGACCGTTTTCAGATAGCACCTTGTGGAAGTATGGTGCTTGCTGGATAAGGTTGTAAGTTGTATCAAGCGCTTCTGAGAGAGGTGAACTAATCTCTGCTACCGTTGGCTGCTCCTCCAAGGCCATATATTCAAAATACCCTTCCAAGCCAAGTCTCCTTGGACCCTCTTGATAGAGATGCTGAGACATGTTACACGATATCTCCTCATCCCTTTGCCCTTTCTCCACGACATACCAGCCTGGAACCCAGCCAAACCAAATTAGCATCCCTCCAGAGTCTATCCATGGCTTAACTAAGTTTGTTTCCCAAGAGAAAACGTTGGACGGTAAGGCTCCCGAAGCCATGATTACAATGGCAGTAGAGTTCGTAGAAAATAGGCTTTCCAGCTCCTCAGCACCAGCAAGCTTTACTTCGGCTGAGTAGTTTCTGAGATAAAGCTCTGCCTGCACATGCGCCCACAACATAGAAACCTGAATAAGCGTAATTTTTTTCGAAGCGTATATACCAGGGTAATTTTCATCGTAAAAAACATAAATCGGCAGGTCTTGAAGCTGTTCAACAACAGGAGTAATAAATACAGTAGCATCTAAAGGAAGGGTTGCGCTAAGCTGGTATTTTACTGTTACCTCACTTTGGGAGCCAGGACTCGCTTCTAAAACTTGTAAAGTGCCCGGTTTCGGATGAGGAGGTACATACCAGACTACCTCGCTTATAAGTAGGATTGCGATTATTGCCACAGGCACAAGTTGCCACACATTTTTCAATCTCATCAACATCGGTCACCATGCCGTAGACTGGTAACTATGAGGTAAATTGTGAGGAGGAGCCCCACGAAGCCAATCCCTCCAAAGACAGCACACAAGTTTTGCCATAAATACGGCGGTTTCCCAGGCAAGTCCATATACCACAAAATAGTGTCGCCTATTTGTTTTGGTGTAGTAAGGGGCGTGTAAATAGCCAAAGGATAGAGAAAGGCGTGGGGACCCTGAACGGATAGTAAGAAGACAAGCCCTGCTACTGACAGCACAAAAAGAGGAACAATGAAAACACGTCTAGTAATGGAGAGAACCACCAAGAGGGGTAAAATCCAAAGAAGATACTGTGGCTGAACAACTGAAGACGCGAAAAAATAGGTTAAAGCAGTAAAAAGAGTTATAGCCAATAAAGAGTTGTTGCCATGCCATTCGTGATTCCATTTCAAAAATCGGCAAAGAAGAAAGCAAATAATCAAACTGATCACGGGAGATAGATAGAAAACTTTCTGAATTATATCTATGTTGGTATTAACGACTTCCCAGCCTATTGGATAAGTGGCGAAAAACCATTGATTTAACCCACCACCTATAGAAACTTCGTTAGTTACCCAGAAAAGCATAGAGCGAACATACTCAATGAGTAAAGGGGCAAAAAGTAAGAGAGGAATTAATAATCCCGTGGTGAATTTCGAGAAATCTAAAACATTGGCTTTTAGATCACTCCTAGAAGAACGTCTAAAACCTCCCTTGCATAGTGTTATCACAGCTATAGGGAGTGCCGTGTATATAGGAGAGACTTTTGCCAGTGTTCCAAGTCCAAAACTAAGCCCTGCAGAAAAATAGTTTCGACTATAGATGAAAAAGCTTCCTAGCAAAACGAAGAATGCGACGATAACATCGTATGCGCCGTGAAAGTAAGAAATAACCAAGGTGAAAGGATTAAAAAACCAGATGACAAAAAAGAGTTTAGGCGTCCTAGGATTGTTAGTTAATTCCTTAGCAAAACAATAAACCAAGAGTCCAGTCAAGAGGTCAAAACACAGAAGCGGAATTTTCCATAAAACCAAAAAAAGAGGGTTAACTTGGTTTGGGGTTACTAGTCCAGAAACCGAGCCGATGCTTGCGGCTTCCTCAACGTAATGATACCCAGGCGAGAGTCCAAACTGATAGGCTAGGCTGAACAGAGGAAAGTCGAAGAAGTAGATAAAAGGAGGGTATATTGACACGTGAATTGAGTATGGATCATACCTATTCAGGATCCATATTAAACTTGAACAGTACGCGTTTGTGTCGTATGTACAGGAAAAATAAGGCATCATAGCAAGACGCAAAAGAACACCTATAATTATGAGCCACGCGAGCTCGTGACTGAAGAACTTACGAAGAAGCACAGTTTCTTTTCCCATTCTGGACAGACCCTTACATTGTTACATAGAGTTATGGTTGCCAGCTTAAGACTCTAACGCAGACCATACTATTTCTAGATTTTTGTGAAGTAAAACACGAGGGCTTCGTCACATGGTTTTAATGTTGTTCATCGCTTTTTCTTCAAACTTTTTGTTGTTTTAGCAATATCCCAAATTGCGTGTTTTTCCCTCTTCAGATAGTAGTCCACTAGTCCTAATATTCTTCCAAAAATTTCCAAAATGAAGTATCCTGCGACTTGGTGTATCTTGAGCGGATTCCGAATTGAGCATTTTATTAACTCTTTCGCAACGTTCTTCATCCCCGTGACACTCATTGACGATA
>CAZUFG010000005.1:0-30575 GCA_964618655.1 uncultured Candidatus Bathyarchaeia archaeon
TTTACAAGGTTTTTCCAACCAACGACTGTGCGCCTTGCATACTGGCGCCCAAAACTGCCTATGCAAACATGCACTCAAACATAAGTCTGCTGATAAATTCTGAAGTAACTAACGTTGAAGGACACGTAGGTGAGTTCCGAGTCAAAATTCTGAGAAGTCCACGCTTTGTTGACGAAAAGAGATGCACGAGTTGTGGATTATGCGTGGAAAAGTGCCCAAGTAAGACAACCAACGAGTTTGCCGCTGGGATGGGAGAGCGCAAAGCCGTCTACATTCCGTTTCCACAAGCCATTCCTAGAAAGGCTATGATTGACGCTGACCACTGCCTATACTTTCAGAAAAACACTTGTCGAGTTTGCGAAAAAATTTGCCCTGTCAAAGCCATAAACTTTGAACAAAAACCAGAAACGATGCAACTAAGAGTTGGCGCAATAATCGTTGCCACTGGCTTCGAGGAATATAAACCTTCAAATAAAGGGGAGTATGGATACGGACTCTACAGCAACGTCATCACGCAACTCCAGCTGGCTCGACTACTAGACGTTGATGGCCCTACCAGTGGGAAGCTCCTTAGGCCTTCAGATGGCAAAGAACCGAAAGTTATTATGATGATTCAATGCGTAGGCTCACGCGATGAGAAAACCAACATCTACTGTTCTTCTGTTTGTTGCATGTATACATTGAAACATGCACAGATCATTAAGGAAACAGTTCTCCCTGGGGCCGATATCAACATCTGCTATACAGATATACGAACCACTGGAAAGGGCTTTGAAGAATACTATAAGCAGACGAGAGACCTCGGCGTTGGCTTCATTCGTGGAAAACCTAGCCTAATCTTGGAAGACCCGAAAACGAAAAACCTCTTTGTCTCGGTGGAAGACACGTTGCTGGGCGAGCCCTTAGTTTTTGAGGTAGACCTCGTTGTGCTCTCATGTGCGATGATACCTTCTCAAGGGGCGAAACAGCTTGCACAAAAACTGCGTATAGAAATTGATCAGAACAGCTTCTTTAAGGAGGCACATCCTAAGCTTCGCCCCGTCGAAACAAACGTTCGAGGAATCTACATCTGCGGATGCGCTCAAGGACCAAAAGATATTCCCGACGCCATTGTTCAGGCGAAGGCAGCAGCCTCATGTGTAGACGGTGAGTTGAGAAAGGGAAAAATTCTACTTCCTAAAACTGGCTATTAAGAAAATTGTTGGTGGACGGAGTTGGAGGTCAGAAAGTTAATTAAACTTTCTGCGAAGCCTAGCCAGACAGGTCGCAAGCCCCTAAGCAAAGAGAGAGCTTATAGTGGCGAGTTCAAATTCAACTCTGTCCGTTTAGAAAGCCAAAAAAAGATGCTTAACCAGTTTAAAACATGCCTATAGAACATGCTTCCAAAAACGTTTTAAACTCATTGAAACAATGTAAGAAGCCTTCAAATTCCTGATTTGTGAATGGAAGGCTAGGACAGCTGAAGAGAGAAAGGAGAGGAGAAAGGAGTTAGAAATATGACCTCTCTTTTCCCTAACCTCCCATCCACGTTATATAAAGCAGCGGATTTACTTAAAAAACTTTTTATAATTCTCCAAAAAAAGTTTTATTATTGAAAAAAGAAAAGACACATTAGTCTCATTGGGAGGAGGCGTGTGCTTTCGATTTCAAAGGAATCATTCTGGTCATTTTTTTAATTTGGTCGGCGTGATCGTAGACCCATCTGCCTTCGTGGAAATATTCGTATGACACTGTTTGACGCTTAAACGAAGGTATGTCTACAAAGACATACATGAAGTCTTGGATAATTTCCTCCACAGTTAAACTATTCAACGACGTCAAGAAGTTGGAAAACTCAGTCTTTGGAACATAAAAATTAACCAAGAGAGAATTTTTTCCAATTACTTTTGCATAGCTTACCACAAAAGGCTTGTCAGTCAACGAATGAGCAAACTTAGCCAAAGCATGCTCATTCGGGAAGTCAAAAACAAAAGCACACAAGTCTGACGCCTGCAATGGATATGGGAAAATCGCAATCTCATATCCTGCAATAAGGTTTCGTTTCGCTACGTGCTGATGAAATCGATGTCTTATGCCTTGAGGAGTGATTTTGACGACCTTTGCCAATTGGGTGAAGTTCTCTAAACCATTTTTTTCTAATTCCTTCAAAATGAGCAAATCTTTGAGGTCCACTTCAAGTTCGTAAGATTTTGGGTCTGCCAAATGTTTAGGGAACTGCTCGGAAGACCTTAAAACTTCGCTGACCCATTTTTGCCAAGGAAAATTCCATGCTTTGTGTTTGAAATCAAACCATTCGAAGTTCGGAGCCACCTCAAAGACGTTTGTGGTCCAGGAAAGTACATAATTTGATATAGCGCCTAATCGATTCACCTTTTCAAAATAGTCTTCAAGCGCTGTCTTATATTCCGCTGGAAAAGAAAAAAGGGCGTAGAAACCGTTGAATTTGCCATAGCAACGTGCTATATAACTCCAGTAACCGACGTTTTCAATAATCTTCGATAAAGACTCTTCATGTCTGTGATTGGCGTCAGCGATAAGAACGGCTTTCATCAAACCAAGTTTTGGCAAATTTAGCTTGGCTCCAATCCTAAGAAAGCCTTCGTTTAATAACCTTTTAACGCGAAAAGCCAGGGTTGTAGGAGGCAGATCAATTTTTTTAGCCAGCGAAAATAGATTGCGTGGATCATGTTTTCCTAAACCCTCAATAATTTTTGCGTTGATAGGATCCAATATCTTCATATAGCGAAGCATCCACTCGTAGTCTTCGAGTCGACTCGTAACCTTCTGCCTCCCGAAAAGCTTATCATCATTTGCTAAAATTAGCATTTCACGGACCCGTTCGGTCTCGGACTGCCAATTGGGTCACAAACCAAAACCAAAGATTCAAGTTCCGTCGCATTCACCTCCGTTACGCACTTTAAAATATACTTTGGAGTAGTATTTTTATTTTCCGCAACATAAATCTATAAAATTGCAAGAAATAACAGAATGCTTATGAATGTATATCTCATGACTTATTTTTCGATTATACAGGTTAAGCTGGGATAGATGACTTGGGCTTCAGAGTCGTTGAAACGAAGCCTTTTTTCTATGGTGTAGTTAATGTTAATAGAACAGCGATTTTATTGGATTATGGGGTTGTTAGAGTATGGGAGAAGTCTATGTAGAGTTATTCTCTTCCCCAAGTTGTGCAAATTGTCCTGCCGTCAAAAAGATGCTCCAAGAGTTGTCAAAAGAGCTGAAAGGCGACATCACCATAGAGGAAGTAGATATCACCGTAGACCCGATGAGGGCATCTCAATATGGAGTCCTATCAGTTCCAGCAGTCGCCGTTAACGGCATGCTCAAGTTTGTTGGATTGCCGAAAAGAGAAGAGTTAAGGGAGGCCCTAATCGAAGAACTTGAGCAGTGAACCTTGCATTTTTGGTTGCGTGAAACGAATGAGAAAAATAAGAATAAAACAAGTAGATGCTTTTACAGATGTGGCATTCTGCGGAAACCCTGCAGGAGTCGTGACCGAAGCTGACGACTTGACAGAGGAGCAGATGCAAAAAATTGCTAAAGAAATGAATTTATCTGAGACAGCGTTCGTTTTGAAACCTCACGAAACGACTGCAGACTTTAAGATACGATTCTTTACTCCCAAAGTGGAAGTGCCCATATGCGGACATGCCACCATCGCTACATATCATTGTTTAGTTGAAGAAGGAAAAGTTCAATTGAAAACTCCAAAAACTACCGTTAAACACGAGTTGCGAGTTGGAGTTTTGCCTGTAGAGATCTATTCTAAGGAAGGAAAGGTGGAGAAGATCATGATGACTATGGAGAAGCCTATTTTCGGTGAAGAAGAATTTGAGGTGGATGAACTTGCACCGCTTCTAAGCGTTGATAAGAAAGAAATCGAACCGAAACTGCCAATTCAGGTGATGCAAAAGCAGAAACTTCTTATACCTGTCAAAAACTTGAAAACTATGGCCAAATTAAACCCTGACTTTCGAGCGATAACCGAATTTGGCAGAAAAACAGGAATTACAGGAATCTGCGTCTTTACACGTCAAACAATAGACTCGAAATCTTCTTTTCACCTGAGGTTCTTTGCACCAGCGTTAGGAATTAACGAAGACCCCGTTACAGGCGTGGCTAACGCCTACTTGGGCGCTTATCTAATCAAACATAAAGCGGTCCCCATCATCAGACCAGTAACATCTTTAATCGGGGAACAGGGGCATTTTGTTGATCGACCTGGACAGGTTTTCATCAACGTTGAGTCTGATGTTCAATCAGTAAAATCGGTAAAAGTTGGCGGCATGGCTATCACGGTGCTAACAGGAGAAATACTTTTGGATGAAGACTAAAACACAACACTTTTTGCTATTAGAAAAATTACAAATACAACGCTGTTATGAAGCGGTTCTTTGCTAAAAATTAGAGACTTGCGAAAGAATTATCTTCTAGAAATTGTTAATATTTAATGGTGTATGCTTATGCATACATATGAGAGTGGGGTATTTCGTTTTAGGCGGAGAGATCGACTGGTCATAATTGTCGATATTCTTAAGGCATCCAGATACGGGATAAGAAAAACTGGCATCATGCAAAACGTTAATTTAAGCTACGATCAGCTTGGTAGATATTTGGGTATTTTGATTAGTTATGGTTTGATGATGAAGGACGGAGATACATACAAATCGACCAATAAAGGATTAAAACTGATAAGAGATTTCGAATCTATACGCGCCAGCTACTCGAATGAAGCGCGTGTTATGCGCGCGTCCCCTCTTTTTTCAGTTTTAAATGTCTCTTAACTATCTTTTTAACGTGTTAGTAGGCTTGAAGAGACCAAAGAGCGGTCTTAAAAGATTTCTTTTTCACCTATTTTTCGTAGAGCCTTTCCTTTCAACTTCACTGGTGGTCCAACCACTTCTTCAGGCGCTCTCTCTTCGGTTTTCCGTTTTACGGTTTCTCCACACACGCCGTTAGGTAGCAGTCTTCTTTTTATGCATGTTGCGTAGCTGCAGTTCGCCACTTCACATTTTTCTTCAGTCCATTGGCACCAAATGGCGTTTCCACGGACCATGACCGCGTTCTTCCCGCAACGAAACATTTCGCATTTGGGAGAGCAATATTCTACAGCCAAAGGAAACACAACCCTCTATCTTTTTTCTGAGAACAAAATTTTCACACGAGTTGGCTTTCATCAACTAATTAGGTTAGAGACGGATGAGTATTATAAACTTTTTCTGATGCGCTATTTCTGCTTAGGTGGCGTCTTCTTTTGTGAAGGTTTTTGCAGACGCTTTCTGAAAAGTGAACCCAAACCGAATATAGCAAGTATTACGCCCAGCAAAATGCCTAAGGTAAACTGCGTGGTTTCCACCGGGTAGGGACCCAACATCACGTATTTTTCTACCTTAAACACAACCTTCCGCGGCCCGTCTAAATAGATAGATTCCACTGCACTAACTGTGCCCGCTATCTTCACAGAGATTCGATATTCTCCGCCCACAATATTCTCGAGTGAAACGACTCCTTGCGAATTTGTTTTTCCAGAAGGCTCAATTCTCACCCACTCGCTTCCCATTTTTCTCTCCACATCCACCAGGGCGTAGGGGATGGGCTGCCCAAAATAGTCAACCGCCACCACGGAAAGGTCTATGTTAGAAAGCTTACAACGGAGCGAAGCAAACATGTGGTCCTCGGTTAAGTCAACGACAGTTTCATTCAAGACCACTGTGCGTCCCAGTCCCGTGTCAAAAGTGTACACTTTGACTGTATATCTTCCGAATGTGTGGCTAAATGTTGTGCTGCCCCACTCGTCTGTGGTCGTCGGTCCTAAAACCGTCGTGCTGCCCCATTCTGTGATGTTTACTTGAACGTTTTGAAGTGGTTTCCCCTTGGAATCCATCGCGTTAATGAACACTGTGTAGGTTGGGCATGTTATGTTGACCCAACGAGAGTAAGTGTGGTTTGCGATGTACGTGGTGTTGAATACATATCCATGGCGGCTAGCGTCAATTTTGTAATCTCTGTACATAAGCACGTTTGGTACAAGCTGAATTTCAGCGTAGTTAGTCTCAAACGATATTTCATCACTGCAAACTTTCCCATCATAATAATTGGTGTAGTTAAACGTAAGAGTCATGTTAATTAAGGGGAGAGGCGTTCCAGCAATATCCTTCACGGTTACCCATATGGGGGCAAGCTGGCATGTCATGTTTAGCTCGTAGGTTTTTGTCTCGTTGACGATTTGGTTTTTTACAGTGCCAACCAGTGTGAAGTTGCCGCGTAGGTTCCATAAAGCCGAGAAGGTGTAGTTGCCGTAGTCCAGCAGAAGTTTTGCCCAGCCTGTTTGGTTTGTTATTTCAGCATCAACAGTCGCCTCAGTCTCGACGTCATATGCAACAATTCCCACGTTGGGCACAGGTTCTGGGGGAACTGCAAGATTCCACGCTTGAACCTGGTAAACCCCTCCCAAAATTGTAAAGTTATGACTGTCGGGTATTGTCTTATTGGTGCACGGCGTAGAGAAACTTGACAAAGTTACCGTGTAGATTCCGGGCGTAAAGTCTGTTGGAATCTCCCATGAATCTGTAAGTATTCCGTCCTCGGTTGCTGTTATATTTTTTGGATATTCTGTAATGTTTTCTCCAGCCTTGTGCATTAAAACTGTGACATTTTCGTAGGCGAGGTATCCCGAACCCTTGATGTAAACTGTTTCGCCTCTTTTATATTCAGGCTTGTCAGTTAGGCTCACGGTGAAGTTTCCAGTCGCTAGGGTTTCGTTGAAGGCTATGTAGTATACGCCCACATAGTCCGTGGTAGCGCCACTTCCAAAATCTGTTGGATAGGTTCTCGTTCCGCTTCCATATCCTGTGCTGGTAGTGTTGGTAAGCTGAATAATGACACTGTGAACCGCGCCCGTTTGGTTAGTCACAGCGATGTTTGCCCAGTAACGAGTATTTTCTAATCCCCCAGTCATGTTGGCAGAAATCTTCGTTATGTTTCCTTCTTGCACATGGCTGGGCGCTGCCTTAATGTAGTAAGCTGTCTCGATTGTGAAAGTGGACGTGTAATTGCTCACGGTGGTTGAGTCTTGCAACGTTACGTTGTAGTCGCCTCTTGGGCGATGAGGCACAACAAACGTGTCGTTAACCAGCAAGTCTACAGCAGTTCCATTCCTCACTTTCTCACTGCCAAATAAGATAGCATACGATCCGTTTTGGGTATCAATTTCTCCAACAACACGTACAATGTCACTAACATGCCCGCTAGTTGGATCAATAGAGTTTATGATTGTTGGAGCCGCAACGGCTTTTGGCGACAGAGACGCGATAACTGCCATTACCAATAAAATTGTTACCAACGTCGTCATGGTTTTTCTTGTTTGGGGCAAGTTTTTGTGCAAGCGGCTTCCCTCACTCTGAGTCTTGAACGCTTAAGTTCATGTTCGCAAGGATTTGAACATTTCTTAACAAACGAAGCATTTTAAGTTTGTTATTAACGTAATAAAGGTGCATAAGCAGAAGCGCTAGGTGATAGTCCTATGATTGATGAAATCTTAAGTTTGGTTAAGAAGCACGAGCAGTGGCGTGGACAAGAATGCCTAAACTTAATCCCTTCAGAAAACGTGACTAGTCCCGCGGTTCGCGGTCTTCTCACATCGGATTTTGGACATCGATACACCTCAAGAGACGGTTTTTACATGGGCACCCGTTTCATTGACGAAATAGAACATTACGGAGAAGAGATTGCCAAAGAAGTTTTCGGCTCTGAAACTGCAGATTTACGTCCACTTTCTGGACACGTAGCTGACTGGATTTTTCTCGCTTGCTTCACAAACCCAAACGATACGATTCTATGCTTATCGCCTGATGACGGAGGATACCCAGGCATATGGGAATCTGGGGTACCAAGATTTCTGAGGCTTAGGCCAGTTGGCTTCCCCTTCTCTAAGCAAGAGATGAACATCAAAGTGAAAGAAGCCAAGGATTTGATATTGAGGGAAAAGCCGAAGGTGGTGATTTTCGGAGCGAGTCTTTTCCTTTTTCCTCATCCTTTGCGTGAACTCTCTAAAGTAGCGCGTGAAAGTGGCGCTCACGTTGGATATGACGGTTCTCACGTGATGGGTTTGATAGCTGGAAAAAGGTTTCAAGACCCTCTTCGAGAAGGAGCTTCCGCCATTTTTGGATCTACACACAAAAGCTTCTTCGGACCGCAGGGCGGAATCATAGTCGCTGACAAGAAACACGCAGAAGTCATCAAAAAGCGAGTTTCCCATGAGTTTGTAGATAACGCACACTGGAATCGGCTAGCAGCCCTCACGTTAGCTCTGGTCGAAATGAAAATGTTTGGAAAAAAATATGCGGAACAGGTCGTCAAAAACGCGCAGGCGCTTGGCAAGGCATTGGCAGAACACGGTTTTCCAGTCAAGTGTCCTCAACTCGGATATACACGTTCACACCAGGTTTTCCTTGATTATGGTGGTTATAAACAGGGTCGAACCATAGCTGAAAAACTTGAAAAGGCGAACGTCATTGTGGATTGTGGGGTTCGACTTGGCGTTTGTGAAGCAACCCGAAGGGGTATGAAAGAGGACAAAATGGAAGAGGTAGCCGAACTTATGAAGAGGGTGATTATTGACAACGAAGACCCACGTCAAGCTAAGAAAGGCACAAGGAAATTAATGAAAGAATTTCAGAAAATTGAATACTGCTTTGAATAGACCTGCCTCATCGTAGAGTGTCATCCTACGGACCCAGCGTAATTGTAGAGATTAGATTATAAGCTAGGTTCTTTTTTTTGGCTAAGTTTCGCTTTTTCCGAAGTTTCCAGCAAGTTTTATGGCGTCGAGGATGTTGACGGCATTATCATTGTTAAGGTCTGCTCTGGGATCCCAGTTCGGAGATCCCGGCTTTGAACCGAAGGCGTTTGCTAAAAGAATGGAGTCTAAAATGTTTATGACACCGTCGCCGTTTATGTCGCCTATCAATGGTGGCGCCATCGAAACTATTATTGTTTCGGTTTTGTTGTGTTGTAGCCCCTGAGTATCAGTGACGGCCAAAGTAATTGTGTAATTGCCTTCGGCTACGTAAGTGTGGTTTATGGTTTGAGTTGCTACTGTAGTGATGTTCCCGTCGCCAAAGTCCCACCGATACTCAATTATAGGTGTCTCATGCGTACCGTTCCATCCCGGAATGGAGCGTGAGGCGTCAAAGGCAACGGTTTGGTTCACCTTAGGTGTGGATGGGTACCATACGAAGTCAGCTGTAGGGTACCTCCAGCGTAATTGTAGATAGATGGTATCGCTTAGTTCACTGAAAGCAACCGAAACGTATGCTTTATGTTCAGTGAAGTTAAACCTTAACGTTTGCACCCCGTTGAAGTATTCATCTGATTTTTTGCGAGTCATTACCGTCCACGCGTCTGTTTCACGATAACGGTAATATGCGTCTACAGTGGTCCAGCTTGAGGGAATATCGAAAACATAAGTGATTGGGTAGGAAATGCCATAATTCTGGTGGTTAACTGAACCTATGTCAATTCTGAAAATTTTGTCTTGCCCAGCACCCGTAGACGTTACACTCAGAACGTTTCGGTCGTAAATCCAATGATAAAGGTACAGCAACCCAAACGGAACATACCAAACGTCTTTTCTGTTGGAAATGTAGGTAGTGTGTTGGTCAGCGTAGCTTCCCGTATTCCAGTTCACCCAACTGGGATGAACTATTAAATGGTAGATTCCACCATTTACATAACTAGTATCAAACTTACTGTTCAGTGACGGCACATCTGAGATTCCTCCCCACGGCGGGGTCCCCATCTCAAGAGTATGACCTACTCTGTCGAACAACTCGTTTGCATAATCCCAAGTGGAAAAACTATACACGCCCGAATTTATGTTCCTATCTGACAGATAATAGCAGTCGCCTAGCCACAGTCTCACAGTCTCATCGGATGATCCATACGGCTCTATCCAAGCGTAAACGTACTCTTTTTCGCCGTACCTCCACCAATTAGGAAGCGTCAAGTTCCCTATGATGTCTTGCTTGCTTCCATTAATTTGCCACTCGTAGCTGATTCGTGGTCTGGGGGGTGTGAGTGATGGGTCATACCCTGTGTATGGTGGGTGAACATGGTTTCGGCTGTGTGAACCCGCCTCTGTATATCCTTGATTCACCCAGTATTGAATAAAGTCCCAGTCGTCGAGTACTGAGCTATGATTTGTGATGATGCCAACCGTATGATAAAGCTTCTTTGCAGTGAACATGGAGAGGCTGTCTTGCCACTGAGAGTAATTATAAATTAAGTCGTCCATACTGATAGTGACTACACATTTTCTGTTGTCGTAGTATTTCGCAATCCCTGTATATGTTGGTTCTGTTACTTCTGGATTTGCAGAGACGGGGATAGACCATGTATGAGATAGCGTGAATAACAGCAACACTAAAACAGAAACTGCAACCACAGTTGGGCGTATACACTTTTTCATTTCTTTACGCCTTTATGGAGTTTCTTGACGCTTTTCATACCGTAGCATGTTCGAATGAGGTATCTAAAGTAAAGAATAGCTGTGCCAGTTATTTAAACACTTTATATGATGATAAAGGCATTATTACTGGGCTCATCTACCCTAAAAGTGTCAAAAGCATTGGTGAATCGGCTTTGTCGTTGATTTCCGACGAACTCTTACGATTATTAAAGAATCAGAAGTATCAGATGGTTGGTAGACATTCGGCTGTTAAGCGTTGTCGGTGGCTGTACGAATCGCTTGTTCACGATCGAGTCTGTTACAAACAAAAATTCTACGGAATTAAGAGCCACCAATGCATTCAAATGACTCCGACGGTTCTTTACTGCACCATGCGCTGTCGTTTCTGCTGGCGCATCCAAAGCGGAGACCTCACATACAAATGGGAGGAAATGCAACTTCCCAATTGGGACACCCCGGAAGAAATTGTAGATGGTTGTATGAAGGCGCAGTTCAAGATTTTGACTGGGTACAAAGGAAACCCAAATGTCAGCAAAGCAAAGTATAAAGAAGCCTTAACGCCCAAGCATGTAGCCATTAGCCTAACCGGAGAGCCAACACTCTATCCTTTATTGGGCGACTTAGTTGAAGGCTTTCATAAGCGAGGCTTCACCACGTTCCTAGTCTCCAACGGAACCGTTCCAGAAGTCTTGTCGCAACTAAGCCATGAGCCAACCCAACTGTACATATCCGTTTGTGCATTCAACAAGAAAACATTCCTAGAAACATGTCGCCCCCAAATTCCCAATGCATGGGAAAAACTTAATGAGACTCTCACCTTACTGCCCAGTTTTAAATGCCCCACCGTAATTCGTTTAACACTAGTGCGAAACCTGAACCTCAAGCATCCTGACCTTTATGCTCGACTAATTGAAAAGGCGAACCCCACATATGTCGAGCCAAAAGCCTACATGCATGTCGGATTTTCACGACTGCGCTTGGAATTTGAAAACATGCCTATACATAAGGAGATTGGAACTTTCGCGGATGAAATTGGGAAAGAGATGGGCTACAACATTCTTGACGAGGTCCCTGAAAGCCGAGTGGTTTTGTTGAGCCGTCTAGGAAAAGCCATCAAGTTCGGTTAGAGTTTTAAAGCCGTAATAAAGGCTAAATAAACTTGACCATCTCGCGACTATTCTAAGCATGAAGCGTCTTTAACTTAGGACAAAATCAATTGATTAATAAGCTTCTAACACAGAAAAAACTCCATGGACCTAGAAAAAATCTACGACTATGTCGATGTCAACTCCAAAAAATTTCTTGAAGACCTTGCTCGGTTGGTGAAACAGCCTAGCGTCTCGGCTAAAAACGAGGGAATCCAACAGTGTGCCGAACTTGTAGAAAAAATGATGAAAGAAACTGGGCTCCATACCAAGATTATAGATAATGGTGGCAACCCAGTTCTGTATGGAGAAATCAAATCAGAAAAGGCTAAAAAAACACTTTTGTTCTACAACCACTACGACGTTCAACCGCCAGAACCACTAGAAGAGTGGATAGATGACCCACTCAGCGGTAAAATACGTGATGGAAAAATCTATGGCAGAGGCGTGGCTGACAACAAGGGAAACATTGTTTCTAGATTAAAGGCAGTTGAAGCCTTTCTCAAGACTGTGGGAAGTGTTCCAGTCAACGTAAAATTTTTGATCGAAGGAGAGGAGGAAATCGGCAGTCCCCATCTGGAAGCGATTATTCAAAGATACAAGAAGCTGTTCTCAGCGGATGCGACTATTTGGGAGTTTGGAGACATTGACCGTAATGGGCGTCCGTGCCTCTATCTTGGGTTGAAAGGCGTCATGAGTGTCGAGTTAAGGGCTAGGGGTGCGGCCAGAGACGTACATTCTTCTGAGGCGCCTCTTATTCCTAACCCAGCTTGGCGTCTTGTTTGGGCGTTAAACACGCTAAAGGATGAGCGAGACGAAATCCTAATCGACGGCTTCTACGACAAGGTGAAACCGCCCTCAGCCGAAGAAATTGAATGCCTCAAAGAAATTCCTTTTGAAGAAAAAGAACAAAAGAGAGAATTGGAACTGAAGAAGTTCCTCCACGACGTAATTGGACTGAATGCATTAAAAACACTACTGTATCAGCCCACATGCACCATTAACGGCTTCTTAACTGGCTATACTGGCCTAGGCTCAAAAACAGTTTTGCCAAACAAGGCAATGGCGAAACTAGACCTACGCCTAGTCTTCAATCAAACTTCAAAAGAAATTTTTAGCAAACTTGTGAGGTATATGAAAAAACGCGGATTCGAGGACATCGAGGTGGTTGAGCAAGGCTCCTCTGACCCTGCAAAGACGCCTATAAATGACTGTTTTGTTCAAACAGTAATAAAAGCTGCTGAAAAAGTGTATGCAAAAAAAGCGGTTGTTTATCCAACCAGTGAGGCGTCTGGGCCGATGCATCTGTTTCGAAACCTTCTGGACTGTCCTGTCGTTTCAGTGGGTTGCTCTCACCCGGACTCTCGAGAACATGCGCCAAACGAAAATATCAAAGTGGAGGATTTCATTAAGGGAACAAAGTTCATGGCAGCGATTCTGCACTACTTTGGCAAGGGCTGAACATAGCCAAAAGCCTATTAGCCCAGTTTAAGCCTCATCTGGGTTGTTGGTCGTGAACGCAGTGTCGTTGAAATCTTTTCTGGACAAAATTCAGGGAGAGCTGAGGAAAAAAGAGGAAGTTAAAGAGGAATTTCAAGCCGACATGCGTAAGGCAACTCGCCTCTCAAAGCAGGCTATTCTCTTTACCCATCAGAAGAAGTTTGAGGAGGCGCAAAGACTGTTGGAGGATGCGAACGGACTTTTCGTAAAACTTCGAAAGGTTTCAAGAACGCATCCAGACCTAGTTTATAGCGGGCTTGTCAACGCAGCGTTCGAAGAATATGCAGAGGCGCATGTACTTCTTGAATTGATTAAAGAGAGCAGATTTGTCGGTCCAAAGGCGCTTCGCATTCCAACTATTGCCTATGTGCTTGGGCTGGCTGACGTAATCGGTGAGCTTAGGCGAACAGCTCTTGACTCGCTTAGGGATGGAACCGTCGAGGTAGCAGAAGATTATCTGCAAATGATGGAGCACATTTACGTTGAGTTGATGGCCATGAATGAAGCCTACATGCTCGTGCCCGGGCTTCGAAGAAAATGTGATGTGGCAAGACGAATAATTGAAACTACTCGAGGAGACGTAACCGTCGAAGCTAGAAGAAGCTCACTGGAACGCTCAATTAAGGGGCTGGAGAAAATTCTGGGAAGGAAGAGAAGAACTGACAAGATGTGAGCGTTGGGGTTCGAGCTGAATTTGCGGACTAGGCTTAGCCCAAGGTTTTCTGTTGAAAAGGCGCATGCGATGCAGTTGCAGTTGTCAAAGCGTATAATCTGTAGGGACATGTTGCCTAAGACTATGAGGTTTGTGGCTGGAGTAGACGTTGCCTATGCAAAAGAGTTGTCTATTGGCGCCGTGGCTGTTCTTGATTTTGATTCCCTGTCGCTTATAGAGTCACGGGTCGTTCATGTTAAGACGCGATTTCCTTACGTTCCCACGCTCTTGTCTTTTAGAGAGATTCCACCCGCTGTTTCGGCTACACGAAAGTTGGAGGTGCAGCCAGACGTTTTCTTGACAGATGGCCAAGGAGTTGCGCACCCATACCGTTGTGGATTCGCTAGCCATTTGGGTTTAGTCTTGGATAGGCCAACGATTGGGGTGGCGAAAAGCCTTCTATGCGGAGATGTTGGGTCCTTTGATGATAAAGGATGGGCGCCAATTAGGGATGATGGAGAAATTATTGGCGCTGCGGTTATGACAAACCCGAGGCAGAAGCCAATTTATGTCAGTGTTGGGCATAGGGTCTCGTTAAGACGTGCAATTGCGGTTGTTGTTCATTGTCTGAAGGGGGATAGGATTCCAGAACCTGTTCGGATGGCGCATGTTTTGGCGACTGAGGAGAAAAGAAAATGCCAATAAACGAGAAGAACATTACTTTTTCAAAGTTTCTCGCATTTTTCTTGGCTGTCGGTTTTGTGATGAAGATAGTTAGCGAGGTTGTTCACGAGGTTTTTGGTCATGGCTTTTTTGCGCTTCTTTTCGGCGGAAGAATTACTGGAGTTTATATTAGTCTTCTCTGGCCGTATGAATCTTCCTACATCCAGTACGACCTTCCGTCTCTAAGTTTTTGGCAGATAGTGATGTTTATAGGCGGTGGCATTCTAGTTTGTTCAATCGTGTCTTTTTCGATTCAAGCCTTCCTTCTTTTTAAGAAGCTTCGGTGGTGGCTAAGTTCAACGTTGTTTTGGTTCGCTTTCTGGTGCTTCGTTAATCCGGCTGGTTACCTTGTTACTGGTGGCATCATGCCCTTTGGAGACGTTCGAGAGTTGATTAATCTTGGAGTTTTGACGTCTCCTACTGCGATAGCCGTGGGAACGCTTCTTTTCGTTGTAGGATTCTTTGTTTTGTCCAAGATTTTGAAATCAACTTTGATGGATTTGTTTTCTCGAAGGCGGGCAGCGTTAGGAGTCGTGTTGTTTTGGTTTGTTGTTCCTTTCGTCACTATCTTGTATATGATTGGTCAGGGGAGGCTTTTGATAGCCTACTTATCAATTAGTTTCCTTCCGGTTGTGGTTTCGTTTCTGATGCATTGGATAAGCAAATTCTAACGATAGCGTTAAAAAGAAAATGAGTCATGGTTGTAAAGGTTATGAGGGAACAGCAATTGAATCTTCAACTCAAAAAAATTGTTAACAAAATCAAGAATGAATCACTTCGAAAAAAGATAACCCAATTCATAGAAAACCCCACAATCGAAATAGAAGACAAAACCTATACGGGCTTGCCGTTGGATAGTTCGCCCGCTGGACTATCCCACCACCACAGCTATTCTGGAGGCTATATAGAACATGTAGTCGGCACAACTGAAGTTGCCCTAACCCTATGCAACATTGTTAAGAAAGTCTACCATGGAAAGGTAAACATAGACCTCGTGATCTCAGGAGTCCTACTCCACGACATTTTTAAGCCACTCACATACGAAATGAGGGAAAACAGAACCTACGGCGTAACGCCTCTTGCCGAACGCCTAGACCATCTAACCCTGATTGTTTCCGAACTCGTACGTAGAGGCTTTCCGCTCAGCCTCATCCACATAGCCTGTGCACATCACGGCGGAACAGCAGGACCCATGTGGCCCAGAACAATCGAAGCCCTAGTCTGCCACCTAGCCGATGTCGCTGATTCTCAACTGAACGGCGAAGTCATGAGGGCAGCGAGGTACCTTTCGAGAGAAGCCACTGGCGAAGAACTAGACATCAAAACTTCGAGAGAAGCCTTCGAAATCGTCTACTCAAAAGAACTCGAAGGATGGGACGGGGTCAAGAAAACTGTGGAAAAGATAGTGCAAAAAAGAATCGATGCTCGCTAGTCCAACAGAATCATAACGTGATTATTTTCACGTCCAACATTTTCGTGTTCAACGTAGCGATGGTTGATTTTCCAGACAGATACGCGCAGACCTCCCCAGGGTTTATGATAAGCGTCTCTCCCTTACGGTAAGTTTTCGCCTCGTGCGTGTGGCCGTGAACTATTACGTCATGGCTCTCAGCGCTAATCAACGACTTAAGAAGCTCTTCTTCCTCGCCATGTAACATGGCAATCCTCAACCCATCAACTGCCACTTCTGCAAATTTTCCACGAATGTCAACACCAAATTCTGTAAATCGTTTTCTCAACAGTTGCTTATCGCCGTCGTTGTTGCCAAAAACGCCGATTAGCTTGGCTTTTAAGGGGCTGAAGTGTGACACGACAAAAGGAGCAATGTAGTCTCCAGCATGCAAAACCAGCTCAACTTTTTCCTCGTTAAGTCTTTTCACCGCCTTATCGACTAGAGGCAGATTGTCATGTGTGTCCGCCATTATCCCAACAATCATTTTTCTTTCCCAGCCTTAAGAAGCGTTTTCCCATACTCGTATCCTTTCTCAAAAGCTGTTAAGTTCAGCTTTTCAGTTCCCTTAGGAATGTTGCCAAGAATGGACTTCCTCATCGCTTCAGTATTTACCAAACTGGTTATGGAAGTCAACGCACCCAGCATCACCACGTTTGCAACCATTGTTTTCCCAAGTTCTTCAGCCATTTTTGTCGCAGGCACCTTAAACACTCGAACACCCGCAGGAACAGTTTTTTGATTCGGCACCAAATCTGGGTCTAAAATGAGGATTCCCCCCTTCTTGGCGGTATCAACGTATGTAGTGTATGCTTCTTGCGACATTGTGACTAAAACGTCAGGCTCCGTAGCCTTCGGAAAATCAATCTCCTCATCAGAAATTACCACTTCAGACTTGCAGGAACCGCCCCTCGATTCAGGACCGTAAGACTGTGTCTGAACTGCGTTTTGCTTGCCGTGAATACAAGCCGCCATAGCCAGTATTAGTCCAGCCCTTATGATTCCCTGACCCCCAAACCCAGCCAATCGTATTTCTAGTCTCATTTTTGTTCCTCTCCAGACGTTTTCTGTTGAACCTTGGTTATCATTTCTTGAAGAAGCTGCTCATACGTGGGTTTTTCAACGTCAACAAACTCGCCCAAAACAATTCTGTCCGATGTTATTTCTGCCTTGGCAGGGTCAGAATGATGTTGAATTTCGGACGCCTTCTTAAACCAGTTCATCATGTCGAGGCCTGTTGCCATCTTGTTTCGTCTCCCAAAAATTTCGGGGCAAGGCGTGATCACTTCTACAAAGGAGAAGCCTTCTTTCTGCAACGCCCTTTTGATAGATTGCGTCAGCCTTCTGACGTGAAGGGTTGTCCATCTAGCCACGTACACGGCTCCTGACGCCGCAGCCATGTGAACCAAATTGAAGGGATGCTCAATGTTTCCGTAGGGAGTGGTCGTTGTCCACGCGTTCAGCGGCGTCGTTGGTCCATACTGTCCGCCAGTCATGCCATAATTAAAGTTGTTAGCACAGATCACCTGGATGTCCACGTTTCTTCGGGCTGCATGAATGAAATGGTTTCCTCCGATGGCGAAGAGGTCTCCGTCACCGCTGATAACAATTACTTTGAGTTCGGGGTTTGCCAGCTTCACGCCAGTTGCGAAGGCGATGGGCCTGCCATGCGTAGTATGGTACGAATCCGTGTTCGTGTACCCCGATATACGGCCTATACAGCCGATTCCAGAAACCACAACAACCTTGTCAACGTCAATCTTCAATTCGTCAAGAGCCCTTACAAAACAGTTCAGTATAATTCCGTTTCCGCAACCCTCACACCAGATATGAGGAATCATCATCCCCCTCAAGAAGGTTTCAAGCGGATGCAACATTCCCTCACTCATCGACGATTCCTCCTTATCGCTTCTAAAATTTCAGCTGGCTTGTGCGGTTCCCCACCAAGCTTGGACAGAAAAGTCACAGGGGTTTGCTTAGCGGCTCTCTCCACCTCACGAACCAGCTGGCCGTAATTCATTTCTGGAACCACGATTGCATCAACCTTCTTGGCTACTCGTGAAACATGCTTGTCTGGGAATGGCCAAAGAGTAACCAGTTTGAGGAGACCAGCCTTAACGCCTTCATCCCTCGCCTTTCGAACCGCACTTAACGCAGCCCGTGCCGTAATTCCGTAGGCGATAACAGCCACATCAGCGTCCTCTAGCATGGTTTCTTCAACTCTCACAATTTTTTCTGCGTTTTTACGTATCTTGTCACAGAGGCGCTGAACAAGTTTCTGCTGCGCCTCGGCGCTGTCCGTTCTCGGATGCCCACTCTCATCGTGCGTAAGCCCAGTCGCGTAGAAGTGGTATCCCTCTCCAAAATTAGCCATGGGTGGAACCAGATTCTTGTCAGGCTTAAACGGCAAATACTCTCCACGAAAGGCTTGAGGCTTTCTTCGGTTCACAACCATAATCTTATCGGGAGTAGGAATTTTGATTCGCTCCGACATGTGTCCAACAACTTCGTCAGCCATCACAAGCACAGGAACACGATACGTCTCAGAGAGATTGAAGGCTTCAACTGTTAAGTCAAACATTTCCTGAACCGAAGAAGGCGCCAACGCAATGATTTCGTAGTCGCCGTGTGAACCCCATTTGGCCTGCATCACGTCTTGTTGCCCCGCCATTGTAGGCTGACCCGTGCTGGGTCCACCCCTCATAACATCCACCACAACACAAGGCGTTTCAGTCATGACAGCCAATCCGATATTTTCTTGCATGAGGCTGAAGCCTGGACCAGACGTAGCGGTCATGGATTTTACGCCAGCGTAAGACGCCCCAATAATCGCCGCCATAGAAGCAAGCTCGTCTTCCATTTGAACGTAGGTCCCGCCGATTTCAGGCATACGTTGAGCCATCCGCTCCGCGATTTCTGTGGCTGGCGTGATGGGATACCCAGCAAAGAATCTGCATCCCGCCGCGATTGCACCCTCGGCACAGGCATTGTCGCCATTCATAAAATGAATACCGCTGAGAACTGTTCTGCTCTTTTCTGCCATTTCTAACAGTCTCCTTCTCCGCATGGTTTCTCTACGCTGAAGATTGCGAAGTCTGGACAGACAGCTTCACAAAAACTGCAGAGAATGCATTTGGATTCAGCCTTAACCTTCGGAGGGTGAACGCCCTTCTCGTTGAACTCTTCTGAGGTTTCCAGCACCTCTTTGGGGCAAAACTCTATGCAGAAGCCGCATCCCTTACATCGATTCTTAATTATGTGTACTTCGCCTTGGGGAACTTTGATCTTTTCCACATCTAACGGCTTGCGCCACAATCTAACTGGCATAGCCCCTCACTCATCCAGCCTTTTTCGCTATCATCGTCTTCGATTTCTCAATCTCTTCCTTCGACACGCTTTTCACGATGTCTTGCATTTCTTTGATTTTGGACGCAAACTTCTCGCCTTCAGCGGCCGTTACCCAAACCAACTGCAACCGATTTTTGTCTAAGCCGAGTCGCTCCATCTTCTTCCAGAGCTTCTCAACCCTTTTCAGGGTTTGATAATTAGCGTTGATGTAGTGGCAATCTCCTAGATGGCAGCCTGAAACCAACACCGCAGCGGCTCCCCTCGCAAACGCGTGTTGCACAAACTTTGGAGCCACCCTACCCGAACACATGGTCCGAATTATGCGCACGTTGGTAGGATACTGCATTCGGCTAACACCCGCAAAATCTGCGCCAGCATAAGAACACCAGTTACAACAAAACGCCACAATCTTCTTGTCCGCCTCCTGCTCAGTTGCAGCTTCAATCTGGGCAATAATTTGGTCGTCTGTAAAATGGCGCATTATGAGGGCGTCGAAGGGGCATTCGGCGCCACACGTGCCACATCCAGCACAAGCCGCCTCAACAATCTCGGTTTTCTTCGCTTCCTTATCCACTGTGATGGCGTTGTAGGGGCAAACTCGAGCGCAAAGCCCACAAACCGTGCAGTTTTCAATCATCATCCGTGGCGTGATGGCTTCAACTGCCACTTTTCCCTTAGCCATAAGAATGCCTGCACGTGCTGCGGCAGCACTAGCCTGAGTCACGCTATCCTTAATATCTTTTGGAGCCTCAGCACATCCAGCCAAGAAAACTCCTCCAGTCGGCGTGTCGACGGGTCGCAGTTTCGGGTGGGCTTCCATGAAAAATCCGTCAGCAGTTTTGGACAGTGTGAAG
Organism: uncultured Candidatus Bathyarchaeia archaeon; assembly: GCA_964618655.1. GTDB lineage: Archaea > Thermoproteota > Bathyarchaeia > Bathyarchaeales > Bathyarchaeaceae > CAZUFG01. The sequence goes on from CAZUFG010000005.1 coordinate 20,162, forward strand.
AAGTGCTGGATGATTTCGCTGTCTCGTCTGGGTTCAATGCCTATTGACAAGATTACGATTCCAGCCTCGACGTTGTACAATTCTTTTGAAAGGGTGTTTTCTCCACGGAGACGCAGATTTTGTGTTTTTCTGTCCTCAACGATTTCGGCTGGAAGTCCGCGGATGAAGACTACGCCTTCCTTCTTGGCTCTTTTGTACAGGTCTTCAAACCCTTTTCCATACGCCCGAATGTCCACGTAGAACACGTAGATTTTCGTGTTTGGCCAATGCTCCTTGATGAGTAGGCTGTCCTTAATCGTGTTCATACAGCAGACGTTGCTACAGTAGAAGTGACCGCTTTTCTCCGAGCGGGAACCCACACACTGAACAAACGCGACCGTGTCAGGAACCTGCACATCACTGGGTCGAATCAAACGACCTCCAGAAGGCCCGCCGGCATTTATTAAACGTTCAAACTCTAGCGAAGTGATAACGTTTGGAAACCGTGTATATCCGTAATCAACTAGGGAGGCGGGATCATACACGTCCGCTCCGGTAGCGACGATAATCGTGCCAACGTTCAACTCCACCGTTTCGGGTTTCATGTCAAAGTTGATGGCTTCTCTTTCGCATGCTTTTATGCATTTATCGCAGGTGATGATGTTGTCCTTGTTGAGGCAGAGGTTTCGGTCGATAATGTATGTGGAAGGCACAGCCTGAGCGAACGGCGTATAGATTGCGCGTCTAGTTGCAAGTCCCACATCGAACTCGTTGGGCGCTGTTGCTGGGCACTCTTTTGAGCAGTCGCCACACGCTGTACAATCCTTAGTTACGTATCTTGGCTTCTTCAGCACTTGGACTTTGAAATTTCCGATGTAGCCTTTAACCTCTTTAACCTCGCTGTTTGTTAACAATTCAATGTTTGGATGTCTTCCAGCGTCTGACATTTTTGGGGCGAGAATGCATATGGAGCAGTCCATGGTCGGAAATGTCTTATCGATTTGGGCCATTCTTCCGCCTATGCTCGGCTCTTTCTCTACAAGATACACTTTATAGCCTGTATCTGCCAAGTCCAATGCTGCTTGAATGCCCGCGACTCCTCCGCCGACGACTAGGGCTTTTTTAATTATAGGGACTTCCATCTCGGTTGCGGGTTCGAGCAACGCCGCTTTGGCAACTGCCATCCGAACTAAATCCTTCGCTTTTTCTGTGGCTTCTTCCTTGGCGTATAGATGAACCCAGCTGCACTGTTCGCGTATGTTAGCCATCTCGAAGAGGTACTTGTTTAGTCCAGCCTCTTCGCACGCTCGCCTAAACGTGGGTTCGTGGAGGCGTGGCGAACAAGAGGCTACAACTACACGGTTGAGTTTATGCTCTCTAATGTCGTTTTTGATTAGTTCCTGCCCTTGGTCAGAGCATGTGTAACGATTATCTTTCGAGACCACAACGTGGGGGAGGGTGGACGCGAATTTGGCGACTTCTTCACAGTCCACTGAGCCTGCTATGTTTAGGCCACAGTGGCAGACGTATACACCTATTCTAATGTCGTCGCTGTTCATTTCTTCCTCACCTTCTTTTCTCTTGTTCTTATGGTTTTGTGCAGGTAACGCTTGATGGCGGTGGCGGCTCGTTTCCCCGCGGCTATTGCCTCAATTACGGTTGCGGGTCCAGAAACTACGTCTCCGCCGGCAAAAACGCCTGGCAGACTTGTTTCCATCGTAACTGGGTCAACTATGATTGTTTTTCCGTCGGCGGTTTCGATTTCTTTCGGCAGGTTGGAAAGGTCTGGTGTTTCGCCGATGGCCAGTATGATTGTATCCCATTCTGTGACGAACTCTGAGCCTTCAACTGGCATGGGGCGCCTTCTGCCAGTTTCGTCTGGCTCGCCCAACTCCATACGTAAACATTCCATCCCCGTTACGTGTCCGTTTTTGCCCAGAATCTTTTTTGGGGCTACTAAGAACTGGATCTTGACGCCTTCTTTTTCTGTCTCCTGAATTTCCCATGGGTTGGCTGGCATCTCTTCTTTTGTTCGGCGGTAGAGGATGCAGACTTCTTTGGCTCCATGTCGGAAGGCTGTTCTAGCCGCGTCCATTGCGACGTTTCCGCCGCCTATTACGGCAACCCTGTTACCAAGCTTGATTTTCTTTCCTTGGTTTACGTTCTGTAGAAATTCGAGGGCGTCGATGACGCCTTTCAGTTGTTCGCCTTCGATGTGGAGTTTCCCGCTTTTGTGGGCTCCGATGGCGATAAAAACCGCCTTGTATCCGTCTCGTTTGAGACTGGCTAGCGTCAAGTCCTTGCCAAATGTCTTGCTAGTTTTTATTTCTACCCCCATCTTCTTTAAATGGTCTATTTCGAGGTTAACCGCCTCTTTGGGTAGTCGATACTCGGGGATGCATCTTCTTAGCATTCCGCCGGGTTCGGATGACGACTCAAAAACTGTGACTGAATAACCCTTCTTTACCAGTTCGTGGGCTGTGGTTAGTCCAGCTGGTCCAGAACCGATTATGGCAACTCTTCCACGTAGCCTACGTGACTTTGGCGATTTTTTCTTTTCTTCGAGTTTGTAGTTTGAGGCTAAGCCTTTTATGGCCTTGTCGATTGCCTGCCTCTCTAAGTTTGCGCGTTCTGGGAGGAAGCAGACCCAGCAAGAAACGGCTGAGAGAGGAATGCGGCTTCCGACAAGCGTCATGGCTTCGTTAAAACCTTGTAAAAAGCCTTTTTTCGTTGCGTTTCTTCTTGCCCAGAGAAAAATTTCTGGCAGTTTTAAGTCTTGAGGACATCGCCTGTAGCAGCGGTAGCACCAAGCGCACAGCCAGATCTGAGCGTCTGTTAAGGCTTCTTCTGGGTTGAGGGAAACCTTCTGAAGAAGAGTTCTCGGGTGATAATGGTTGGCGAGTAATTCTACCATGGGGCAGGTGGCTGTGCAGATTCCACACTCGTAACAGTACTTGAGTTTTTCAGCGTCTAATAATTCATGGATGGGCTTTGTTGAAGCCTTGTTTGGGGTTTCCAAGTTTATCCTCTAACTGTAGGGGAGTGTCTGGAATATAAAGTTTACAAATGTAAACCTCTACCCCAAGCTGTAAATATTTACGCTTAAGAGAATACAGCTCTACGTCCCTCATTGTCGGATAGTTTAATTAATCTCGTATCGTATCTATGAAAAGTGGATGTGAAAACTTGACCGAGGCAGTCGCCATACCCAAGCCTTTACTCAAACAACTTTACGAACACTTCTCAAAAATAGAGGAAATCTTGGCTACATTAGAAGAACTCATGGACAAAGAAGGGCTGAAGCGAATAAAGAAAAGCCTAGAAGAATACAAAAGAAAAGAGTACACGACGGCAAGAAGTCCAGAAGACATAAGAAAAATCCTCATGAAGGACTAGGAAGCGTTGCCCTACAAATCAGTTTTCACCAAGGGCTTCAAGAAAGAGTTTAGAAAGTTGCCAGAAGAAATCAAAGATAGAGTTATAGAAGCCATAGCAAGAGTGTCAACAAACCCATATGCAGGAACAAAACTACGCGGAACACTCGAAGGACTTTGGAGATGGAGAATAGGAAAATACCGCATAATTTACGCAATTAACGAGGGAGAGAAAACAATAGTCTTCCTAGACATAGGCTTAAGAAGAACAATTTATGAATAATGCTGCCTCACCTACTTTCTGAAACACTCACGTTCAGCAGTGTACAAAATATTATATTAAATGACAAGCCACAAGAAAATGGGCTAAAGACATGCAAAAAATACGAGTAGTCTTATACGGCGTCGGCGAAGTTGGAAGCCGCATAGCCAAATTCCTACTAGAAAAGGAGGGCGTAGAAATTGTCGGCGCCATCGACATCGCCAAAGACAAGGTTGGCAAAGACTTGGGCGAGGTACTAAACATTGGCAGACGGTTGGGCATAGTCATATCTGACAACCCTGCGACCCTGCTTCAAAAGGTTGAAGCTGACATCGTGGTTCACGCCACTTCCTCCTTCCTGAAACAAGTCTATCCACAAATCGCAGAAGTCGTAAAGCATGGCGTACCCGTCGTCTCCACATGCGAAGAACTCTCCTACCCATACACGGCAGAACCAAGACTCACTAAGGAACTCGACGAACTAGCCAAAAAACACGACGTAGCCGTTTTAGGCACGGGCATAAACCCAGGCTTCCTTATGGACACACTGGTCATAACACTCACTGGACTATGCCAAAAAATCAACCGAATAAAAGTGACAAGAGTCATGAACGCCGCTACACGCAGGGTTCCATTCCAAAAAAAGATAGGAGCGGGGCTCTCTGTCCAAGAGTTTAAAGAAAAAATGGAAAAGAAAATCATTACGGGACACGTGGGGTTAGAACAGTCAATCACCATGATAGCCAGCGCATTGGAATGGAAACTCGACAAAATCCAAGTGGACCCAGTCGGACCCGTCATAGCCAAAAAATTCGTGGAAAGTGAAGTCATAAAAGTTGAGCCGGGGCAGGCATCTGGCTTAAAACAATGTGCAAGAGGGATTCAACATGGGAAAGAAGTCATAACCCTTGATTTTCAGGCGTATATAGGCGCAGAAGAAGAATACGACTCTATTCAAATCGATGGCGTGCCTCCTATTAACCAAAAAATTACGCCATGCGCTCATGGTGATCTTGGCACGGTCGCCATCATCGTTAACTCTATCCCTAAAGTGTTGAATGCTCCATCGGGCTTGGTGACTATGAAGGACTTGCCCATACCATCCGCCGCCCTAGAAAACATGACCAAGTACATAAAGTGAAAACATTGAAACTAGATATCGTTCAAAAAGCCTACATGATAGACCAAACCGCAGCGTTGGACCTCCCAAACAGAAAAGTCGTACGCAAACTCTACGAGGCAGCTTCCGCCCCGTTGGAAAAGCCTCTCTGTTTGGTTGCCGCCGAAAAAATCGCCATGACATGTAAAGGAGGAGATACTGTTTTCATCGTAACTGGTTTTCCAGTCCTTCCCAAAAACGTGGGTGAGACAGACGGTCCGCCAGGCGTAGCAGTGTTGGCAGAGACGCTGAGGGCTGTTGGGCTTAAGCCCATAATGGTTACGGACGATGTCTGCGTGGATGTGGTGAAAGCTGCAAGCTCTAATGTGTCAGTAGTAACGTTTCCAATCGACGGCAAACAAGCTCGGCGCATGGCTGATAATCTTTTGTCAAAACACGAGCCATCTACTCTAATCGCCATCGAACGCCCAGGATGGAACAAACGGAAGGAGTATCATACCATGCGAGGCTTAAATATTTCAAGCCTCGTCGGCAAAACCGACCACTTATTCAAGATGGGGCAGAGGCGAGGAATAGCCACTATCGCAGTTGGAGACGGCGGAAACGAGCTCGGATGCGGAACGATCATTCGCACTGTACGAAGGAATGTGCCATATGGAGCGAAGTGCCAGTGTCCCTGTGGCGCTGGAATCGCTGCCTCGACTCCGGCTGACGTTTTGGTGGTAGGTGGGACTTCTAATTGGGCAGCCTATGGGATAGCCGCTTGCCTAAGCCTCTTGAAAAAAATCGAGTACAAACATGACAAAGAAAGCGAGCTGAAACTGCTTGGGCGCATTTTAGACGCTGGGGCAGTTGACAGCGTAACCAAGGAGAGTCAACCATTCGTCGACGGTGTACCCACGTCCATAAACAGTCTCGTAGTGCATCTTATATGGGCGATTGCCAACGCTTAATCAGGTGCCTCAAATGAGCGGTATTCACGTCGGCGTTCATGAAAAAGGAACTTTCTCTGTTCTCGACTTGTTAAAGTCTGTAAAAGACAGAAGCGACTTTCGTAAGGTAGGCGCCTTAGCCATGTTCATCGGTGTGGTTCGAGGCGAAACTCCAGACGGCGAAACCGTAAGAAAACTGAGTTTGGAAGCCTACGAGAAAAAGGCTAACGAAGTTTTGAACAACATCTGCGATGAACTTCGCAAAAAGGCTGGCGTAATAGATTTGCAGATTCACCATCTTGTCGGAGAATTCGATATCGGCGAGGACTTAGTTTATGTGTTGGTGGCGGGTGCTCATCGACAAGACGTTTTTCCAGTTTTAGAAGAGGCGGTGAATAGATACAAACAGGAGGCGCCCATCTTCAAGAAAGAATACGTAACCGATAAAAGGGGCAAAACTAAATCTCGATGGGTCAGCGAAGGTGAAACGGGCTAACTCCGCCACTCGAAAGAAAACAGTTCAAGAATATTATTCCAAAAGGGCTCGTGACTACGACTGGCAGAAGGCAAGAACATGGAAGAACGAAACAGGCTTTGGAACCGAGGTGTTAAATGAAATAATTGGCGCGGCGCTTTGGACCGAAACTGGGCTTGGGCTAGAAGTTGGCGTTGGAAGTGGTAGGGTTTCTCTTCCGCTGGTTAAAGAGACTAAACTACGGGTTGTGGGTCTCGACCTTTCGAGGGAGATGTTGCGCCTAATCAAAAGGAAGATTTGCCATTTTCAAGCAAGAGTTGACTTGATATTAGGGGATGCGGAGAATCTGCCTTTTCGTAACGAATCATTCAACCTACTACTATGCATTAGTACGCTTCACTACTTTGATTCTCCCCACGAATCCTTGATGGAGTTTTCGAGAGTGCTAAAAACAAGCGGTGTCTTCATCTATGGGGACGTAACCATGCAAGAAATGGACACGGAAGAGTTCATGAATAGGTTAGAAAAGATGCTGTCTCCACCGCATGGCAAATACTACAAGCCTTCGGAAATGGAGAAACTTTTGGAGGAACATGGATTTCAATTGACTAAAACCAAAACTATTCCGTATAGGAAACGCTACACTTCACTGATAGAAGACAAAGGCAAATACTTTCATATAACGCCTTGGCAAGTCAGTGAATTTATCGAAAAGGCAACAAGGGAACAAAAAGCGTTATATGAGATGAACAAAGATGAAATGACGCTCTTCTACTCCGTAATTTGCGGAACAAAGATTGAAGAGGCGGAGAGAAAAACACTGTGAGTAAGTCAACGGATGAGGTATTTGCCGCTCCATGCGGGCTCTATTGTGGTGCCTGCATAGACCGACTGGTCCACAAGAGTTGCCACGGTTGTGGATGCAACTGCGGAAAATGTGACGCAGTTGGACATCATCAAGAATGCAACATATACCACTGCTGTGTTAAGCAGAGGAGGCTCAGCAACTGTTCCGAATGCGCTGATTTCCCGTGCACACAGTTGATTCAGTTTTGTTACAATCCTGTTTGGATGCATCATTTCCCCGTGTTAGAGAATCTGAGGAGAAGAAAGGCGATAGGGACCAAAAAGTGGCTGAAAGAGCAGAAACATTTTTGGGAAAACGAATGGTACCACCATGCCTGGCTTTGGTTCCAGAAAGAATGCGAAGACAGATCCAAAAGGTTTAAGGAAGAGTCAAAAAATCTTCATGAATAGTTATGTGTCGTGTTGATAGCAAAAAATAAAGGTGCGTTAAAACATAATTATTTATCTCAAAGAGGGGGAAGATGTTTTGGCAAAAGCCATCGTGTTGATAAACACGGAACTAGGCATGGAAAAAGACGTTGTGAAAAAATTAAAGACCATGAAACACGTGAAGGCAGCCTACGCTTCGTACGGACTGTACGATGTCATTGCAGAGGTTGAAGCCAACGACATGGACCAACTCAAAGACACGATTTCCTTTGAAATGAGACGTTTAGGAGGGGTTCGGTCAACCCTAACCCTGATCGTTATCGAAGCCACGTAGAAGCGGTCACTAAATAGTCTTACAGCAAGCACTCTCAACATGGCATGGTATTCCCATCCTCGGCTAGTAGATTTTATGTCGAATAAAGTTTCAGCTTATGCGAATTAGAGGTTTCTAATTCGTACAATCTTTTGAAGCCTTTTAGCATTGCAGTACTGTGTTGCTAGTTGTCTTATGATCTTCCTCTATAGCCTTTTATGTCCCAAATTCCTAGTGGATGGCTTGTTGGTGACTATGATGAAGTGGGTTACTCGTGAGCACGTTCACGTTGACCGAGTGGCTTGTCCGTGGCTTATCCGAAGATTTGTAGACTCTGAGGCTGAGTTCATTTTCGTCCCCGCAGACAAAATCAATGAAGTGGTTAAGAGGGAAGCCGCAATCCCATTTGACGCTCCAGAAGTCGAACTTGGCCACAAAGGAGAACGATGCAGTTTTGACGCCGTCATAGAGAAATATGGAATTAAGGACCCTGCCGTTCTAGAATTGGCAAAGATTGTTCGCGCAGCCGACACTGAAAAAAGGGAGTTGGCGCCTGAAAGTGTCAGTTTGGATGCCATCGCCACAGGGTCGATGATGATTGTTAAAGATGATTATGAGGCAATTGAGAAAGGCCGATACGTGTATGATTCTCTGTACGCCTATTGCAAGCTTAAGTTGTTGCAGGCGAAGTACAAGAAGGAACTAGAACGAATGGACAGAAAGCAACGGTATGAGTTTCTTCGAGAGAAGATGAGGGAATAGAAGTTCTGGCTGGAGAATCATGGGCAACTCAACATCATGGAAGCCGACAAACAGTTTCTTCCTCTTGTTATGCACAGTAGGGCTGTTTGCGATTCTAAGCTCGACCATGTCGAAAAATCCAGTTCTTTCCTTGTTTGCAAAAAGCCTCAGAACTCCAGACCCGTGGATGGGCTTTGTGGCAGCAGCCTCGACAATTCCAGGCATACTGGTAAGTCTTCCAGCCGGTGCTCTTTCCGACGCAATTGGAAGGAGGAAAATGATGGTTTTTTCGGGTTTAGTGTTTGCGTCGGCTCCGTTTCTCTACTTGTTGGTAACTCTGCCTTGGCAACTAATATTAGTGCGGTTTTATCATGGTTTCGCCACAGCAATTTTTGTTCCTGTAGCAAATGCCGCCATAGTTGAGAGGTTTCCTAAAAAGAAGGGGGAGAGAATTTCGGCCTTTTCCTCGGTGACTATGGTTGGAAGGAGCGTGGCACCTTTTTTAGGAGGCTACATCCTCTTTGTTACGGACTCAAACTTTCATGAACTTTATATTTGGGTTGCAGCAGCTGGAGTTACAGCATTTCTTTTAGCATCGACACTGCAAGAAGAGAAGCCTAAGCGAACTGAAGACTTCAGATTAGAGAAACAGAGCGGAATTAAATGGCATTCTAGATTTTTTGGTCCATGGAAAGAGATCGTTAAAAATCGTGGTGTCCTCGTTGCAAGTATGGTTGAGTTGGCCACATACTACAGTTTTGGAGCCTTCGAATACTTCTTGGCATTGTACGCTAAGCCAGTTGTTTGGAATAATGACTTTCTTGTTGGGATTGTCATCGGCTCTCAGGCAGTTACAATTATGGTTTCTAAGCCCTTTATGGGAAGACTCTCGGACAGGTTTGGGAGAAGAACACCGATATTGGCGGGCTTACTACTAGCCAGTGCGACACTGATTGCTACTCCTTTCGCAAGCCAGTTCATAGAGTTGATCGTCATCTCAGTGGCGTATGGGCTGGGTTTTTCTCTTGTCACGTCGTCCACTCCAGCACTTGTCTCCGACTTGATCGGTGAGGAGATGTCAGGCACGGGCATGGGCTTTTTGGGGACAATGATGGATATAGGTCAGACTTCGGGACCCATAATCACAGGACTAATCTTTGCAACAGTCGCAGGATTTTCTGGTTCTTTCATTTCCCTTGGATTGATTCTTCTGGTTTTTGGTGGCTTCTTCTTTGCGTCGAGTAGGATTAAGACGTAGATTAGGCTGTTGTTAAATGAGAAAGTCATATTATCGACTTCTGAGTAAAGAAGTTTTTATGAATTTGTGGCGAGACATCCCAGCAGGAGATAGGCCTCCAAGCTTAGTCAACGTAGTCATAGAGGTCATAAGCGGGTCAAGAGACAAATACGAATACCATTTGGAGTGGGAAGCCTTCGTATTAGACCGGGTGCTTCACTCATCCGTCATCTTTCCAGTAGAATACGGTTTTATTCCCCAGACATGGTATGACGACAACGACCCATTAGACATCATGGTCTTAAGTTATGAACCCCTCGAGGTCGGTTGCATAATTAAGGCGAGAACCATCGGCGCATTAATCATGGAAGATGAGGAGGGGGAAGACCCAAAAATACTGTCAGTGCCCATTCGAGACCCGAGATTCGACGGTTTCAAAGATATAACAGATGTTCATCCACACTTGTTGAGGGAAATCCAAGAATTCTTCGAAACCTACAAGCGATTAGAGCCCAAAAAGTGGGTTAGATTTAAGGCTTGGAAAAACGCTGTAGAAGCCAAGAAAATCATATCCTACGCCATTAATCTATACAAGGAGAAGAAATCTTCAAAATAGGTCAAACTTCTTGCAAGCATCAGAGTTATATACTGGAAAATCTTCTCTATCGCTACTAATGGGGAGCTGGGCTCAACCCGGCTGAGAGGACGACTAAACGGGTCGTCGACCCATAGAACCTGATCCAGA
>CAZUFG010000006.1:0-26940 GCA_964618655.1 uncultured Candidatus Bathyarchaeia archaeon
GGCGTAGTCATGCTTCCGCCTGAACAGTCCATAGAGCAGTCGGAAAACTGCGCCAGAATAGGAGTTAAGGCGCTTGTGGCGATAACTGGCGGGTACAAAAACAGCCAACGTCAGCAACTGACAAACCTCAGAAGGGATTATGGAATTCGAGTACTAGGCCCAAACACCATCATGGGCGTGATAAACACGTCGAACGGACTGAACACCACTTTTGAGAAGGATGTCATGCCAGAAAAGGGCAACATCGCCATCATATCTCAAAGCGGAGGAGTCGGCGCATGCCTCCTCGACTTGGCGTGCTTCTACGGAGTGGGCATCAGCAAGTTTGCGTTTATGGGAGACAAAATCGACGTAAACGACGTGGACCTCCTCCAATACTTTAACGAAGACCCAGAAACTAAAGTTATATGCTTATACATAGAAGGAATTGAAGAAGGACGAAAATTCGTAGAAACGGCTCACGAAGTTGCGAAAAATAAACCAATTTTGGCTCTGAAAGGCGGCGCAACCAAAGAAGCGGCTCGGAGGGCTCTTTCGCACACCGCCTCCATAGCAGGGTCAGACATCATGTTTGACGCAGCATTCAAGAAGGCGGGAATCATCCGAGTTGAAGACATGGAAGAGCTACTCAACTCAGCCATAGCCCTAGCGAAGCAGCCTCCACTAAGAGGAGACAAAATCGCCATCGTCAGCAACGTAGGTGGACCAGCCATACTTGCCGCTGACGCTGTGGCAAAAAACGGACTAAAACTGGCAACACTCTCACAAAAAATCGGAAAGGAGATAGAGCGGCATTATCCAGGCGTTGACGTAATCAACCCCGTTGACCTGATCGCTGACGCTAGGGCTGAAAGATACGCTGTGATTTTGAACATGATTCTGTCCGACCCAAACGTTGACGGAGTCATTGTTATAAACATGCTAAAATCGTGCTTTTTTGAGCCTGAAGACGCAGCGGCAGTTGCGGAAACTGCGAAAAGGCACACAAACAAGCCGGTGATTGACGTCCCTGCTGGAGGAGAAGACTTCAAGCTCGTTTACGAAGTGTTGCGAGACACAGACATACCTGTTTATAACCTACCTGAGAAAGCTGCAAAAGCTCTGAAAGCGTTGCGAACTTACCAAAAAATCTCCGAGGATCTTTGAAAAGCCATCATAAGGATGCTTTTAAAGAGGAATTACATCTGATAAAGTGGAGATTCTCACAACTGAGACTCTAGGAAACTGCTGTGACAATGACTCAGGTCTTAAGTGAAGAATTAAAAGCAAACGCGCTAAACGTTTGTATGAATATTGCTGCGTCTCATGAAAGTCAGATCATTGCCGCATGCTTTTACGGTCCACGGGTTTGCGGATACGCTGACGAAAAAAGCGACGTACATGTTCTTTTGGTGCTAGGCAAATACCAGCCTAGAATAGTGGGATATCTTAAGCCTTTAGGCGCAATTAAAGCGTTCATCTTAGCAGTTGAGCGAGGAGCTTTCGAGAAAGATATAGAACGCGGATGGTTGGGCGAGTTTGTGGCTGAAAAACTCACGGTTCCTTACGAACCCATCATAAACGAGGAATATTTACGAAGTCAAGAAGTACGCCTAAAAAGGCGAATCGTTTACGAGCTTTTAGAAAACATCGTTCTAGAATCTCCTGAGCTTTCTCACGAGCTTCTCATTAGGGCAGAATACTTCATGTACGAAGCCATGACGCGTAGAGCTCGACTGTTCCCACCCGTGACATATACCTTCCTCAACATGTTAAGAAGGGGCTTAAGAAAAAGAAACACGCAACTGATGATGGATGGATACCAAAAAGCCCTAAACGAGCTCGCAAGGGAGAACCAAATAACCTTTACCAACGAGCATGTCAGGATTACAGAAAACCTCATCAAGGCGATTAGAAGCCGAAAGCTAAGAATTCCTACCTTCCTCAAATCCTTTCAGAGAGCAGCATTCCTCAACATCCTCAGCATTTTTCCAAAAATGATGACCCCGTTCATGCAGGATGAAGAAATCTTCGTGAGGTCCCATCGTGGAGTTGAAGCTGAAGAGCTGGTTTTCCAGCTTGAAGACCCCAAAAACTACTTGCTAATACCCACCCCTCATGGACCTGTGCCACTCTCAGACACGACAACAATCGAAGACTTCGTGAGAAAAACCATTCCAGACGAAAAGGTTTCAAATATAGAAATTGAGGAGATGGGAGGCGCCCTAAACAGCGTTTACCTGCTAACGCTCCGAAGAAATCATGAAGAACAAAGGGTTGTAGTCAAAAGGTTTAAGGACTGGCTGGGCTTCAAGTGGTTTCCTTTAGCACTTTGGGCACTGGGTACTCAACGGTTTGCGGTGCTAGGACAGTCTAGGCTGGAAAAAGAATACGCCATAACCCAGTTCCTTCATACGCAAGGACTTCCAGTTCCAGAGATTCTCTCTGTTAGCCCTAAAGAACGCTTGATTTTTAAGGAGTTTGTTGAAGGAGAAAAGCTTGTAGAAGTTATTAAAAGAATCATCTCATCCAGAAAAGGAGCCATAGCCGAAATTGCCCTAGTAAAGGAAGTTGGGAAAAAAATCTCAGAGGCTCACAGACTTGGCGTTTCTCTCGGAGACTGCAAACCAGAAAACATTATCGTAACGAAAGACGGAAAACCATACTTTGTTGATCTCGAACAGGCGGCAAGAAACGGAAATCAAGCTTGGGACGTGGCTGAATTCCTTTACTATTCGGGTCATTATGTCTCACCAGTTTCTCCTGCCGATGCGGCGGAACTCATCACCAAAGAGTTCATCGAAGGGTACATAGAAGCTGGAGGAAAGAAGGAGACCATTAGAAAGGCGGGTTCTCCAAGATACACCAAGGTGTTCAGCATTTTTACGTCACCGCATGTTCTCTTAGCCATCTCTAACGTTTGCAAGAAAATTGACAAGAACGAGGAGAAAGGGCTGGTTCCACAATTCTCGTAGCAGAAGAGAGTTATCGTTGTAATTTTTTGTAAGTTTATCTATAGAACTTTTATGACAACTGCTATAACGTCCGATTTAAATTCACCAATTAGAGGATCTCGATGGTGTTTCCCTTCAGCAAAACATGCGTCTGAGTTCCCGACTAGACAAGGATTTTCACCATCCCTCGTTCCTCTACAAATCATGTATGGGAATATCGTTCGCAAGATGCTGTCTCTTCCTTTAGGAACGGGTGGAAACACCGAGACAATCTCAACGAGGCAACTAACGTGAATGTTCTTTTATGGCAAAAGCTAAGCCTAAGTAAGCATCTCGCTAAACTTTTGAAGCTCGCTTTCAGAGATCCATCCTTCGTCTCTCAAGTCTTCTAACCCGTGTTTTATCTTTTCACGTGTTTCTGCGGTTTTCAAAATATTGGCTTGTATTCCAGCATCGCTGATTTCTTTTTCGAACACTGGATTTTTTTCTAGTAAAGTGAGAAGCTGGTTAAGGAAGTTTTTGATGGGTTTTGAGCGAGGTTGAAGGAGCGACTTTGTTCTTGCAATGCCAAAAACTCCTTTCAACTTTGTCAGGATTCCTAGGCTACTGGCGATTGACGGGGAATATGCGGTGTATCTTTTCTTTGCTTCTACTTGGTAGCAAGCAAGATAAAAGGGCACATAGATGAGTGTGTTCTTTTTTGGTTTTTTAGCAATACCCATTTTATCAAGTTGGTTCATTACGGCCTTCTTCAACTTCACTAATCCGTCAATTTGACTTATGACAGTTGAGGTTGAATCTTCTAGCGACTCTATTTCTTGCTGTCTCATCCCGATTTTGGCATCACGAGAAGCCTCGAGGTCCATTAGGCCTTTCATGGCTTCTTCGGCTCTGATGTTATACTCCGACCTTAACGCAGAGATTTTAAGCTGCTTTTCCGCCTCAGTGTTCCTTAATCTTCTGTCTAAAGCCTTCAGACTTTTCTCTAAGGAGGAACGCTCTTTTTTGCAGTTTTCTGCCTCCAGTTTCCACCGATGTGCGCCAGTCTCGTCTTTACGAAGCTTGCTGGATTTTATTCCTGCCTCGCAACGTTCTAGATTCACTCTGGCGCGTTCCTTGGCTTGTGCAAGTTTGGCGCGTTCACTGTGCAGACGATAGAGTTCACTATCCATCTCTTTGGAAAGCTCTGCGATTTTCTCATTGTATTTCTTTTGGATTTCGCGTACTTTCTCCATGACGGACGGTTTGAGAGCTTCAATTTTTTCGTTAAATTTGGTTCGAGTTTCCGTAATTTCTTCACGAATATTCTTAACGTGGCTTTTTGTTGTGTCACTCAATAGTTTCATGCTTTGGTCTAGATTTGTAATATCATCCATTATGACGACTCTAAGATTCGAAAGTTCTTGGGTAAAGGAGGAAATCTCAGTTTCGTCAAGGCTGGGAGACAAGATTGCCTTGTCAATGATAGGTTGTTTGACTGTCTTCGCTTCTGGGAGATATGAGGCAAAGTCTCGGATAAGGTCATCATTTGTGACGAGCCCCTCAATTGTTTTTTCCTCTTTCCCAGTGAAGTTGTGAAAGTAATTGAGAGAATCTGAGAGAAATGCAGCGTAAGCTTCGCGTGTTTCTGTGCTTCCCTTTACAGAGTCAGCAAAATTCTTGACATCGGGCAACTTATCGTAGACAAAGGTGTGCGTTATAACACTGAGACCGTCAAATAAGAGACCCCTGTTCATCCATGGAACTAGCCACATTGGGTAGTATGCCTCAGCGATGAAAACGAGTTCCTCTTTTGGCTTCTTTAAAATGACCCCCTTGCCCTTTTTCCGTTCAGACTCGGCTAGGCAGAGGATGGTTGCCATCTCCATCCTTTTTTCGAAGGGTCTGTCACGATCTGCCGCAGGAACGGCAAAGGGGAGGAAAAATCTAGTAGTTTCTTTAGACATGCCAGTCACTCGCTATAAAATCACTACATGGTTAACTTATAAGATTTCACGCACACTCTGTGTGAGGCATGGAGAGGAGACGCCCAAAGCCCGTAATCGGCTTAACGTAGCCTATCTTCCTAAGCATCGCCCACATGGTCGCCGTGTTGCTGGAGACAACAGGTTTTTTAAGCTCTTCCTCAAGATGGGTAATAACTCCTATTGTTGGAATATTTGTGCAACTCACAAAGATGCCGTCGGCTTGAGGCGTGTCCACCTCTTTAACCAGATTGCCGACGGTTTCTGGGCTTTGCTCTCCGATCTCAAGATTGTCTCTAATGTTCAGTCCTTTCATTTTTTGGACGACGAAGCCATTTTCTTCTAGGAACTTCCTTTCAAGGGCATTAATCTCCTCTGTGTATGGTGTTGCAACAGAGACTCTTGCTATGTTAAGAAAACTTAATGCTTCTACAACGGCTCCGGCAGTAGCCACGGCGGGCGTCTTTGTTGCCTTCTCGATTTTCAAAACAATTTTCTTGTCGTGTCCTAAGCCGCGGAAGAGACTTCCAGAGGTGCAGCCGAAGCCGATTACGTCTACCTTCGCGTCTGCGAGTCTCAGCGCTTGGTCTTTAATTTCTTTCTCCATTTTTATAAGCTCTGAAATGGTAACTTCACGTAAAGGTATTCTAGCTACATGAACGGTTGCGTCTTTGGGGCGCATGATGCTGAACTCATACTCCATTACAGTGTTTGAGGAAGGAATCAGCAAGCCTAATCGTAGACGTGGGCGCAAGTTTTCACCCGTCTCTATTTTTATATGGGCAGGGGGCATAACACTTACTCTATTCACGGGAGGAAGAAGGTTTGGAAGAAATTAGAAGGAGCATGGAGAAGCATGGTGTGCCTGGCCGAGACCTGTACGAATTGCCTACGTCGAAGAAGCGGTTTCCCGACAAGTGCCACTACCGAATCGAGATTTCTGGGGTTGAACGACCTTCCACGCTTGAGGCAGTGATAGACGAAATGGAGAAACGCGATGTACCCGTTCACAGATTGATTTCGATGGTAATGGGTGCCACCTTGCTCAGTGACGAGGAGATGGAGCAGTTTGCCAAGATGGCGCGTGACGCAAAGCTGGAAGTGATTGTTACTCCTGGACCACGTACGCTGTGGGACTTGGGGGGACAAATCCGAACGCCCGAGGGTGCTGTTTCGGGCATACGGTTTCGTGGTAGCGACAACTTAGCTTATGTAGTAGCGGATATTAGACGGGCTATAGACTTCGGGTTCAGGGGCTTCCTCGTAGTTGACGAGGGCTTGCTCTGGCTGTTGGCTCAGATGCGTAAGGCAGGTGACATACCAAAAGATGTTGTGTTTAAAGTGTCGATTTTTGCTGGACACGCCAATCCCGCTGGCGCTAAAGTGTTGGAGATGCTTGGTGCGAACACGTTTAATCCTGTTGCTGACTTGACTTTGCCCATGCTGGCAGCGATCAGGAAGGCAGTGGATATACCAATCGACGTGCATGTTTATTTATTCGACTCGTTCGGTGGGTTCAACCGATTGTGGGAGACGCCTGAGATTGCTCGAGTGACTGCGCCCTGCTACTTCAAGATCGAGCCTGGACCCAGCGTAGCCGCTATGTACAAGCCTTGGACAAGCCCAGAAAGCCTAGCCTTCAGCGCACGGGAAAAAGTCAAGAACGCCGAGACTATAATACGGCTAATAGACAAAAATTATCCCGAAGCCAAACCGTCAAAAGTAGGAGCAAAAGATCTAGCCATACCGAAGCCTGAGTAAAAATACCATCTCTCTTTTCTCTTTTCTTCATAAGAATGTGGAAAGGCGATGACTGAACTAAATAATAATTGAGATAAAAAAAAGAGGATGAGGAGACTTCGTCCTTAGTTTTGGGGTGTGGTTTCTCTCTAGTTTATTGATGCTACTGCTAGGTTAAACCCATCTATATGACCCTGGACAAATCACTCTGATAACGTCGCTTCCCTCGAAGGGGGTTCCATCAGTGAGTTCACCTGTGATTGTTAGGGTCACATGCCATAGTTGAATGTTTATGTAGGAAATCACAGCAGCTCTATCAAGTTTAACCATCAAGTCTGGGATACCATCACTATCGTAGTCTCCAATGCTAGTAGGAGCACTTGGGTCAACTGGAATTGTATCGTTCAGTAGGATGGATGAAATGTCAATGTCATTCACATCATAGTCTTCTGGAAGCTCAATGTAAGCAGTAATCCATTTACCTTTGCTTTTCAAGTTCAAAGTGTCAGGGGCAATGTCTACAGTTGCCACTATAGATGGTGGGGAGATAGACGAGTAAACTATTTCGTATGGTCCGACATAAGGTCTTATTGAAAATCCCCTCAACCAGACTAATTCGATTCTGTTATAGCTTGCAAAATATTTTGTATTTGGGCTACGATTATCCAAAGTGTCATTTGTCACTTTCACTTCATCTTTCCAGCCTGTCCCATTCCATTCTCTATAAACTATGTTCCAATATCCCATCTCATTTTGGTAGTAAAGAACCAACGGATGATATTCGCTGTTTACAGTTATTTTAGGACCATACGTTAAGTCTTCAGAAGAAGCCCTTTGGTCAATGTTTTCAGCAAAGCTCCATGTATTACCATAATCAGAAGAGTTTGAAAAGGAAATACGTTGTCCATTGGTTGGTGCTGAGACTATGTATATGTTTGAACTATCGAATGTAATATCTGTAAAGTAATGCTGAAAATTAGAATCTAAGGTTTTCACACATCCCCAAGTAACACCTCCATCTAAAGAGGAAACAAAGAATAGACCGTATGAGGCTGGATCGGCGCTAAAGGCAACGTAGATTTTGTCGTTGCTGTCTCCAACTCCATCCACAGCAATCTTAGGAGAGTTCTTATCTGGAGTCGCTATAGTTTTTTCTGGACCCCATGTTAAGCCTCCATCGGAAGACCTGATGAAACGTATTTCTGTATTCCATCCAGCTGCCATATACGCAATGTAAATGCTATTTCCCTTCGCCGTGTATGTTGCTTCCCAATTTGAAATTATGGGTGGGACGGTTTGCTGAACCCAAGTTTCCCCTTTGTCTGTGGATTTCCAGACTTCTATTTTAGCTTCGCCTGCACCTGCATCAACAGTATAGTTTCTCCAAAAAGCAAAGAGTGCCACTCCAGACCATGCTATTGCTGGCGAATGAGGTCTGGTGGTTGTCGATATGTTATGTGGGCACCATGTCCTCCCTTCGTCTATAGACTTCACATAGGTTACTGTGTTAGAGTCATAGACGTAGATTATGTGTACATTGCCTAAGTCATCCCTGCATATCTGTCTATTCCAATGCATAGCATCGTGGTTGTATGTTAAGCCGACAATTGAAACCAGAGAAGATGTGGCATGTCCAAATAGACAATCGGAAGGAAAGAACAACATGGAAAAAGAGATTGCTACTATTAACAATGTCTTCTTCATTTTCCCTTCTCCTTGAATTTAGTAAATCGTTAATTATTGAAATTAAGATTTAATATTTTCTGCATTAAATTATAGAGAAAAGTTCTACTTCTTTCATAAAAAAATTTTACAAGAGAAGTCTCTACCATCAGCAAGTTAGGACCATAACGGAAAACTATATGCATCCGATTTCGAGACGCCTAGCTTATCATTTCTCGATTGAGACTCGTGATTCTTAAATAAACATGTCACTTAATTATAGGTTCCTAATTTGGGGCAGGCGGTGAAGAAGATAAAAAAGTTTAATTTAGAAGGGATTTTTCCAGCTCTGGTTACGCCATTCAAAGATCAAGCTGAAATCGATGAAAAAGCGTTGCGAAGCCTCATCAACTACGTAATTGATGAAGGCGTGGCTGGAGTCGTCCCAGTTGGCACCACTGGAGAATTTGTTTACATGTCAAACGAAGAACGCAAGAAAGTCCTAGAAATCGTCGTCGACGAAGTAAACGCTAGGGTTCCAGTTATAGCTGGCACGGGTGCAAGTTCTACCAGAGAAACCATAGAGTTGTCTAAACATGCGAAGGATGCGGGAGCCGACGCAGTCCTCGTGGTTTCGCCCTACTACCTACGCCCAGCCGACAAGGGCGCCTACCAACACTTCTACGAACTCGTTCAAACCACAGACATACCCATCATACTATACAACATCCCACAATGTACGGGCGGCTTCATAAGCCGAGAAGTCGTAGAAGACCTAGCCCAACTAAGCCCTATCATCGGCTTGAAAGACAGCAGCGGACACCTCCCATACACGCTAGAACTCCTAGAAATGGTAGGCGACAAAATAAACATCCTCATCGGACACGACGAAGTCGTCCTACCAGCCCTAGCAGCAGGCGCAAAAGGAGCCATACTAGCCTCAGCAAACGTCATCCCAGACATCTGGATAAAACTACACGAAGCTGTCAAAAAAGGCAACCTAAAAACAGCCAGAAAACTCCAGATGAACGCCCAAAAACTCGCAAGAATCTTCTGCAGATACGGAGGCGCCGTAGCCGTAAAGGCAGCGTTAAAAATGATGGGAAGGGACGTAGGCAAGACTAGAAGACCCCTCGTAAGCGGAGGAATCCTAACCCTAGAAACAAAAGAAGAGATACGGATGGAACTTCAAAGACTGGGAAAAATAAAACTGAAGCAGGCAGAAGTTAAACTCGCACCGTCCAAGGTCTTAGAGGAAAGATTTGAGGACCTAGGCGTTTCGTCGAAACAAATCAAACAGCTCAAGCTTCCGGTTGGAGAAGCGTCAGCGGGTGAAAGGCTCGAAAAAACGTATGTCTACCTCTTGGCTGGTCCTAAAGAAAGCCCAGTAGGCTATGCTTGGTCAAGGGCTCTCGCAAACCCAAAGTCAGGATATGAGGCTTTGACAGCCATAGTGGAGCCCAACCTTGCCGTCAAACCAATCACGCTAATCGTTCCAGCCGTCGAGATTCAGAATATGAGGCAGGCGAGCATCGTTTATGGGCCTGTCCAGTCGGCTGTTGGAAAGGCGGTCTCCGACACTGTTGAGGAAAAAGGGTTTCCGCCCAAAGCAGTACACGACTACGCGGTCATCGTAAGGGTTTTTGTCCATCCCGAAGCCCTCAACAGACAACTCCTCTACGCAAACACATACGACGCGGTAAAGATGGCTCTCTTACGGGCGTTTGGCTTCTGGAGGAAAGAATAGCATGGAAAAAAAGAAGATCTGGCCGAAGGGCGTGATACCCGCCCTCGTGACTCCGTTCACAAAAAAATTCGAAGTTGACCAGAAGGCGTTACAGCGCCTAATCGACTACGTAATAGAAAACGGCGTGACAGGCGTAGTTCCGTGCGGGACAACTGGCGAATTCGTCAACATGACAAACGAAGAAAGAATGAAGGTTGTAGAAGCCACTATTGACCACGTTAATGGTCGAGTCCCCGTCTACGCTGGAACTGGAGACGCTGGAACAAAGAAGGCTATAGAATTCACAAAGCACGCTGAGGATGCGGGAGCAGACGCAGCCCTCGTCGTGTCGCCCTTCTACTTCAAACCCACAGACAAAGAACTCTACGAACACTACGTAGAAATCGCAGATGCTGTGAACCTTCCTATCATTCTCTACAACATTCCTCAGGTTACTGGCGTTGAAATCCCCTGGTGGGTCGTAGAAGCCCTAGCCGAAATCGACAACATTGTCGGAATAAAAGACAGCAGCGGCAACCTGCCCTACATGATGGCCCTCTTCGAGAAATTGTATGGGAAAATCTCCATTATCTGCGGCCACGACGAAGTTGCCATGGCGGCGCTTGCAGCTGGAGCCGACGGACTAATACTAGCATCTGCGAATCTAATTCCAGACGTTTGGAAGCAAATCTATGAGGCTGTTAAGAAAGGCGACCTCGAAGAAGCTCGTAGACTTCAGAGAAAGGCTCAGACGTTAGTCAGAATCGTTGTGAGGCAGGGTGGCGGGCTAGCCGTCAAGGCTGGGCTCAACATGATGGGGCTGGAAGTCGGAACAGCACGTAGACCGCTGATGACTGGGGGAGAACTCCGCTACGAGGACGAGGAACTGCTCCGCATACACTTAGAAGCCTTTGGCAAACTTCGTAGAAAGCCTTTAGAGATAGAGGTTAAGCCAGGCGTCACGGTAAAGAGCGAGTTTGCCGGGGCAGTGCCTCAGACTCCGAGCAAGATAAGTGACTTCATGTTGAAGACGGCGGAGGCGTTTGCTTCACCAGGAACGGCAGACGTAGCGCACATCGACATCCAAGTTGGCTGGAAGACGGGGCCAGTTGGCAAAACTGTGGACGAGGCTTTGGCGAATCCGAGGTCTGGCCACGAGCCCACAATTGTCAAGGTTGGAGGCAGACAGACTAAGCCTCGCACTTTGCTAGTTCCAACCGTTACTGTTAGGACGAAGGAACAGGCAGAGTTGGTGTATGTTCATGCCATGAGCGGCTTGGCGAAGGCAATAGCAGACAGTGTAGACGACGGTTTGTTGCCTAAAAACGCCTTAGACGATTTAGTCATGATCGCCAACGTGTTTGTTCATCCAACCGCGTCTAATCCGAAGCGGGTGAACATCAACAACTATAAGGCTATGCGATACGCCATTCGGAAGGCGCTTGAAGGGAGACCAACCCTAGAAGAGTTAATGGAAAGAAAGGAATCGGCGAGGCACCCGTTCCGGTACGAGCCGTAGTTCAGTAAAGTTATTATCTGTTCCGCCGGTTTAATGGTTTGGGCTTCGCATTGTCTCACGCAACCATTCACGAAGGTGAAGATATCCTTCTTTACTTGGACCGAAAGAGAACCTATCTAATTAAGATGGAGAGGGGAAAGAGTTTTCACACGCACAAGGGTTTCGTTCAGCTAGACGACTTAGTTGGAAAAGCGTACGGAACCCGTATCGCAAGTAGTATGGGCGTAGAGTTTGTCGTGTTGAAACCTACTCTGCGAGACTACATCTTTAAAATCCAGAGAAAAACGCAGATCATGTATCCAAAAGACATCGCCTTAGTGCTGATGTTCAGTGATGTCGGCCCAGGCAGTCGTGTTGTTGAGGCAGGCACCGGGGCTGGAGCCCTAACGAGCGCGCTCGCCTTCTATGTCAAGCCTACAGGACGCGTCTATAGTTACGAGGTTCGAAAAGAGTTCATCGAGGTAGCGTCCAAAAACCTTCAGAGAGCCGCCCTATCTGAATACGTAGAACTCAAGAACAAGGACATAACAGAGGGAATTGACGAGACTCATGTAGACGCGGTTGTTCTGGACATGGCAACTCCTTGGCTTGTTGTTCCACACGCCTACTCAGCCCTAAGAGGAAGCGGAACCCTCGTCTCCTTTAGTCCAACTATTGATCAAGCCGTAAAAACCGTCGAGGCTTTAAAAGAATACGGGTTCATCGACATCGAAACCTTTGAGTGCCTCATGAGAAAGATGCAGACTGAACGAGGAAAGGTCAGACCAGAGACTCTCATGACAGGTCATACAGGGTACATCACAACTGCACGTAAGGCTTTCAAAGAGTGAGAATAGATTTAAATGCCTAACGGAAAATGAGTGAAGGTCGAGAAAAGGTCGGACAAATGAAGTTTTCATTTATTAGCCCCGGACCAAACACAGAACTTTCGGTTTCTGAGAAAAAGAAGGCTATCGGCTCTTGGCCCCCTTTAGGGTTGCTGTACATAGCCACAATTCTACGCGACCAAGGAACAGAGGTTTCAGTATTGGACCAAGCAGCGCAAGGGCTTTCAGTCGAAGAAACCGTTAAGTGGGTGAAGAAAGAAAACCCAGACATACTAGGCTTTTCTACGCTCATTAGCTCAGGCCAAACTGCCGCAATCATAGCCAGAGAAGTGAAGAAGGAAAACCCGAACGTCACCATAGTCTTCGGCAATTTCCAAGCCACCTTCAACATTGAAAGAATATTCAAGAATTATCCGTTCGTAGACATCATCGTCCGAGGAGAAGCCGAACAGACCGCCCTCGAACTCGTGAGGTGCCTCAAAAACGGAGGCAAACTGAAAAGCGTGGAAGGCATCAGTTTCCAAGAGAATGGACGGATTATTTCAACTCCTGACCGTCCGCTCGTCAAGGACATTGACGCCATACCGTTCCCGGACCGTAGCCTACTTGATGTAGAGTATCATTCTGTCATTGCGGGAGCAAATGTGGCGCCCAAAAAATTCACGAGTATCCTTTCTTCCCGGGGATGCGTGTTTCGGTGCAGATTCTGCGGGTGTCAACGGTTTGCCCGTGGAGTTTGGAGACCGCGGTCTGTTGAAAACACTCTGGAAGAGTTGTGTCTTCTCGTAAGCGAAGGTTATAGGCAGTTCATTTTTGTGGATGACAGTTTCACGATTAACCCAAAACGTGTGATTAAACTCTGCCAGCAGATAAGGAAGGAAAAGATGGATATAGAATGGATTTGTGAGGGGCGAGTTGACAACTGCTCCTACGAGATGATGAGAGAAATCGTTAAGGCAGGCTGCAAAATCCTGTACTTCGGAATCGAAAGCGCCAACCAGTGGGTTCTGAACTATTTTAACAAAAGAATCACCCCGAAACAGTCTAAGGATGCAGTTAAAACCGCAAGGAAGGCTGGGATGGACATAATAGTTGGCTCGTTTATTGTTGGAGCCCCAAACGAGACGAGAAAAGAGATTGAGAACACGCTGAAGTTTGCCAAACAACTGGCGCTAGACATCCCCCAATTCAACATATTGGGCGTTTTCCCAGGCATGGACATCTGGGACGAACTTAGAATGAAGGAACTTTTGAACGAAGACAAGTATTGGGAGACAGGCGTTATGGTTTCGGAAATCTCCCCCGATACTGTGCCCTGCGAAGAAATTAAACAGATGGTTCATGACCATTTTCAACGCTTCTTCCGTAGACCAGAATACATCATACCACAAGTAGCAAAAACGTTAAAGAGCCCCTACAGGCTCAACGTCGTACTCAACAATCTGACCCGAATCGACGCAATTTCAGATGGCATGCGCAAAGTTGCTTAAAAATATGGAAGCATAAGAAATAGTTAGGCAAAATAGCAAAGAGGCATTCTTGGCTTCTAGGCTAAAACAGTCGTCTCTTCAAGAATAGGGTAACTCCTGCCGCGAAAATGAGCCCGAATGAAAGCACTACTCCGATGTGGAATAGGCTGGATGGGAAGGTTGCTGTGCTCTGGGCTTCGGGTCCATGGTAGAGTCCCCAAAGTCTCTCTACTTCCTCTACGGTTTTTGCACCTTGGCTTTCTGTGAGACAAGGGCTAGGTAAGTAGTTTGAGTCTTCGCCGCGTACAAAACTTGGACTTGGAAGACTGGGAATCAATTTTAGTGGAAGGAGTATTGTAATCGCGCCTAACAGGATTGCAGCTGTCATGTAGGCTATTGTTTTTTTCATTGTTCTTCGTCTCTATTATTTGTTGAGACCATGATTGCTTTTAAACCTACGTTTTAGAACAGCCCGTCTACGGGTTAGAACGGTTTCTCCCTCCACAGCCTAACGGTTTCAAACCATAAAATGAAGCAGGCTATGGCGCCAAAAAGGATGGCGGCAACGTTGTGGACGCAGCCAATCGGATAGACGGGCATATAGAGGACTAGGTAGAAGGTCAGCATGCTCGTAAGCCATAAAGAATAGAACAGGTAGCGGGGAACAAGATAACGTCCAAGCCTAGTGAAAAACTTGAGTAGGCCGACTTTAACTTGTTCCTTCAAAAAATATTCTCCAGTCATCTTCTTCTCCACCAAGCCTAACGAAAGAAGCTTTTCCAAGTGGTGAGCTGCGATGCTTGGGCTGGAAAACCCAAGTGATCGCTGGATTTCGCGAACGCCTACAGCCGTGCTTCGAGACTTGAGCAGATACCAGTATACGAGGAGGGTTTTGCCTTTGAGTTCAGACTCAACTATGGCTAAGTCAGGTGAGGTTGTTTTAGACATGAAACTTCGCCCGAAAATAAGTGTATGTCATAGATTATTAAAGGCTAATAGCAAACTAAACTTTTAAATCAAACAGTCAGATAGCCAAAAAGACAGAACATGTAGCGGGGTGAGATGGCTTCACTTATTAATGGAGATGCCCTCGCGTACTCCCTTCTTTTCGTCTACTCATGTATGTCGCCACGGCATATTTGGAGTCTAGTTGGATCCTAATTGGATCATATATGGGATGGTCTAGGGGCGTGTGCGCGTGTCTTCTCTTTACTCTTGTACGCCTTCAGAAAACGTAAATAACACCGCTTCTCCTAAGAAGTGGTCGGAGTTAGAAAAAACTCCATGAAATGTGGCCGGGGTGAGGTAGTTTATCATCGCCACTAATATCTCCCGCAAATCCCCTCTTTTTTCCGCAGGGAAAAATCTTTTCATTTAACATTTCGTTTTCAGTTGCCACTTCAAGTGAGAGAAGATTGCAGTCAAACCGCGCCCATTTCTTATCGAGCAGCCGCCATATCCGCCAGTCCACAGACCATTCTGTTGCGTGTAAGGATTCTGCTGCCGATAGTTTGGTATTCTCCGTAGGATTGTAATCCGCTTCCCATCATTCCACGCATCGGTCCCTGCCACATGTTGCCTCCAGTTGCTTGTGCAGGAGCATAGGAACCATAGGGATTGTAAGTTCTGTCTGAATTGTAGGTGCTCTGTCCGCCCATAGCAGCAAACGGGTAGCTGGTTATCAAAGCGACTGAAATCACCGCGAACGCCGCGACCACAATTATTCTCCATACTTTCATTCAAATCACCTCAACTAACACTTATGGACATAGGAGGATAAGACAGTTCGGCGAAACATTATTGAAACGTGGCTGAAACGCTTTTGAACCAGTCAAGACAACAGCAGACTCATATTAGGTCTTTTTCGCAGATACATCATCATGCGGCAACCATTCGATCTCCACATGGATTTCGAACTTGCGATTTTCCTTTGCATAAAGAACTTTCATGAACATCGGTTGATTTGGTTGTGCCTCCCCTCTTTCTGCTGAGGGAAAAATGTCTGAGAACTCAAAGGTTTTATTTTGAAGAGCCGTTCCCAGTTTGCTCAGCATGCTTGCGACTTCGTCCTTTGTGCATTCTTTTTTGAATTTGAACAACGCTTGGTGAGTTTCCTTGTAAGTGTCTATCATCTCTGTCATCTTAGCCCACTGTGCCATAACCGCTTTAAGCTCCTCTTTTCCCTTGCCTGTGATCGCATAGTGTTTCCTGTCTGGTCCGCGGTCTCTGAACTCTATTTGACCCGTAATGAGCTGATTTTCTTCCAGTTTTTCTAACGCCGGATACACAGTGCCAGTCTTCGGTGACCAGTATCCTGAAAACCTTCGTTCCAATTCACGGATGATTTCGTAACCATACATTGGCTTATCTGAAAGCAATAGTAATAGCCAGAGCTGCACTGTTCCGACTTTCATGCTTCCGAGTCGATGCATTTGTTCCACCGAATTGAATGTGTGCGTTAAACTTTTATATAAGTAGATATTCTACTCAAGTAAGTAGTTAATCTACATAAGTGAGCGTGAAAACATGAAGTGGGTAACAAGACAGTACGTGCACGTGGACAGAACCGCTTGCCCATGGTTGATAAAGCGATTCGTAGACTCAAGAGCCGAGTTCCTCTTTTTTCCCGTCGAGAAGATTGAAGAAACCGTCAAGAAAGAGAAAGCAATACCCTATGACGCACCCGGCGTCGAGTTAGGACATCACGGAGACAAATGCAGTTTCGATGCGATAGTCGAGAAGTACAAGATCACAGATCCCGCTGTATTGGAGGTGGCAAAGATTGTGCGGGCAGCCGACACGGACAAAATGGAGCTGGCACCTGAAGCAGCCGGGTTGGAAGCAGTAATGACAGGCTTTGGCATCACCTCAAAAGACGACCATGAGACCATTGCGAAAGCAAGCCCAGTGTACGATGCATTCTACACCAACTGCAAACTTAAGCTGATCCGCGAGAAATACAAGGCTGAAATAGAAAAGCTGGACAGGAAAAACCAAAGGGAATTCTACAAGAAAAAACTAATGGGAGTAAACCAAAACCCCCCTTTTTTCACCACTTCTGCCAAGGAAGAACAGTTATGACGTTGTTAATTTCTCAATATATTGATCTACCGCCTCGTCAAGCAGGAGGTTTCGATCACGCTGACGTTCACCTCGAAAGCGGTCGCGTATACGTTGCTCACACCAGCGCTGGAACTGTGGAGGTCATCGATGGCGAACATGCCACGCATCAAGCAACGATTCCAGGATGCTTGGAAGCAAGCGGTGTCATATGCGCTCAAAATGAAAACTTGGTCTTCGCTGCTGCTCGAGGAAGTGGCAAAGTCCTTGTAATCGATGCCTTAACCAGCCGTGTCCTACGTGAGGTGCAAGCGGGTTCCATGCCTAATGGTCTTGCGTGGGATCTCAGACGGAAACATCTTCTTGTTGCTGATGTGGAGGATGATAACGCACGGCTCATCGATCCCTTTTCGGGGAAGTTGATCTCTGCTTTGAAACTGGCTGGAAGACCTCGATGGTGTGCTTACTCCAGCGAAAAGGATCAGTTCCTGGTGAACGTTCGCGAGCCTGCGGGCGTGACCATACTTGCAGCAGAGAGCTTGTCACAAAGGGCTTTTCTGCCTATCTCGGTTGCAGGACCACACGGGCTTGACATCGACGATGAACGTGGCTTATGTTACGTTGCATGTGACGATGGAGCAGTGGTGATTTTGGACGTTTCAACGGGTCATGAGGAAGCTGTTGTGCCCATTGGAGGAGGACCCGACGTAGCTTGGCTCAATGCTGACCGACATCATCTTTACTGTGCAATTGGAAGACCAGGCATAATTGAAGTAATAGGTACCAAAAAATTCATTGTGGATCAGAAAGTCAATACGGAAGAAGGAGCACACACATTCGCATTCGATAAGAAGAGACAAAAACTCTATGCATTTCTCCCTAAGAGCTCCCGCGCAGTTGTCTACAAAGAAACATGACGTCAATCTACGCGCAGGAGTCTGAGGGAATTGAGTAGGCTAACTAAAGCGTTGCCCTCATGAACAATTGAAGCGAGCAAAGGCGGAAGAATACCATACATTGAAAGGGCAATTCCGAGAACATTGACAGCCATCGCAATCGCAATGTTGATTTTTATGATTCCAATTGTCGCTCTGCTGATTCTAAATAGCTTCGGGATTCGGTTGAGATCATCTGTTGCCAAAACTATTCCAGCAGTCTCGATTGCCACATCCGTGCCTTTCAGCCCCATAGCGATTCCCACATCAGAACTGGCCAATGCAGGAGCGTCGTTGATGCCGTCACCAACCATGGCAACGTGATGACCTTTCGCCCGAAGCTCTTTGACGTAGTCTGCCTTGTCGGAAGGCATTAGATCGAATCTTACTTCATCAACGCCTATTTGTTCTCCAATCGACTTGGCGATCTGTTCGGTGTCGCCGGTAAGCATCACTGTTCTTGTCAGACCGTGAATCTTAGTCTTGTCCAGAGCACCTTTAACGTCCTCTCTTAACGTGTCTGACAACGCTATTGCTCCGATCACACTATCGTCTTTTGCCACGAAGACAGTTGTTCCCAGCCTTGCACGCTTTTCCAGGTAGCTTTTTCCTTCACTGCTCAGGGAAAAGGAGTGGTTCTTCAGCATCCTCTCGTTGCCCACGGTAATGTTGTCTCCTTCACACTCAACCTGAACTCCCAAGCCGGGATGAACTTTGAAACATTTCGCGTCTTCTATTTCGATCCCCATCTCCTGAGCTTTGCTCATTATCGCCTGCGCTACCGGATGTTCGGACAATTTCTCAGCTGTAGCAGCAGACTTCATGACTTCAGATGTAGAGTGTCCGTTGAATCCCACTACGTCGACTACTTGAAGACTTCCTCTGGTGATCGTGCCAGTTTTGTCGAGGACCAGAGAATCCACATTGCTCAGCTTCTCTAAGCTCTCTCCGTTGCGAATTAGAATTCCCTTTCTCGCTGAGTTCCCTATACTTGCCGCGATTGCTGTTGGAGTAGCTAAAACTAAGGCACATGGGCAAGCGATGACAAAAACTGCAGACAGTCTAAGCAGGTCCTGAGTCAATGCGTACACGCCAATGCCCAGCGCAAGTATCACTGGAGTGAAGTATTTTGCGTATTTGTCAGCGGTTCTTTCTATTGGTGCTCGGTTCTTCTCTGCTTCTTCCACCATGTGAATAATTTTGCCATAGGTGCTTTGTTCTCCTACCGCTGTTGTTCTGATTTCCAGAGCTCCCAGCTGCACGATGGTTCCGCTGTAGACGTTGTCGTTCTTGGATTTCTCCGCAGGCATTGACTCGCCAGTTATAGATGACTGATTCACTGTGGCCTGACCATTCAAGACCAGGCCGTCTACTGGAATCTTTCCCCCAGGCTTAACAATCACGACGTCTCCTACTTTCACGTCTTCGATATTTACCTCAACCTCTTTTCCATCTCTGATTACTATGGCTGTCTTAGGAGATTGAGCTATCAACTTCTGGATAGCGTTTGATGCCCGATTTGAGGCAAAGTCTTCGAGAATTTCGCCTCCTCCAAGCATTATTGCGACTACGCTCGCGGCTAAGTACTCTCCAACGGCCATTGAAACGACCACGGCTACTGTAGCAAGAACATCGACTCCGAACACACCTTCCAACAAAGAAGTCGCGGCACTAAACGCGATGAAGGAAGTCCCAATGACAGCTGCAATCAAAGCAAGAATGAGACTTGCTGCATCTGGAAGAAGTGACAGTATTGAGGACATCCAGCTTACAAGGGCGAGAACAATGCAAGAAGCTATAACAGCCGTTTTCCACTTTTCAACCATTTCTGACCCACAGCAGATCTTCCGCAAAGGCTCTGTCTTAGATGAATTTTGACAATGCTTCCTTGAGCTCAGCCATGCTCTCATCGGCTTTTCCAGATTTCACTGCTTCAAGCAAGCACGTTTCCATATGATCTTCCAAAATGATCTTCGCAACTTTATCCAAGGCAGACCTTACAGCTGCTATCTGAATAAGAAGATCTGAACAGCCTCGGTTCTCGTCAACCATTTTTCTGATACCATGAACGTGGCCTTCTATCTTGGCCAGTCTATCTGCAATTTCTTTTCTACTTTTGTGTCTCTGGGCCATAACGTCTCCCCTCAGGGAGGAGGGGATATATAGAAATAAATCTTTCTGCCTGATTCTCGCATAAGCTCCACGAGCAGCGAAAATTATCAAGTGCGTACAAAAGCGGTTCTGGCTTGAGTTAGGAGTGCGTGATGCTTTTGTTTAGACGAGTTCCCGCCTGTTCCTTTATATCTGCGTCATGATTGTTAGCACCAGAAAGACGGCATACACCAACAGTAGAGCAACGCCTTTCAGTTTGCCGATTTTCATCGTGACCATATACATGAAGAATAACGTCGCAGTGATAAGAAACACGCTGCCGTCCAACCACAATGACCTGCTGGGAATCTGCAGTGGACTTATCAATGTCGTGAGCCCAAGAACGATCAAGAGGGTGAAAAGGTTAGCTCCTAAGCATCCTGCGACTGCCAAGTCTCCATGACCCTTCCTTGATGCTGCAACTGCAGTGGCGATATCGGCAAATGATGTTCCCAAAGCAACAATCGTGATTCCCAGAAGCAGTTCAGAAGCACCAAGAAGACTTGCGATGTTCACCACTGATCGCACAAGCAGGTCCGCAGTGATCAGAGACACGATGATCCCCAACGCGAATGAGACATAAGGATTCTTGACCTCAATGCGTCTTCCGGTTAGGGTAGTAAGCAACTCAAACCTAATCATGACTTCTTCAGCGTCTGCCTCCCTTTCCTCTGGAGCTTCAATCTTTTCCTGCTCATACACATTTATGATATAGAATATGGCCAAAGCCAGAAGCACAATTCCTTCTGTTTGTGATACAACTCCATCCAACATAAATGCGAAAGTGGATACTGTGGCAACCATCAAGAAGATACCATCTCGAACTATCATCCTCCTGTGAACCGCAAGTGTTGAGAAAAAAGCTGAAAGCCCAATCATGAAGGCAATGTTGCCTATGTTTGACCCTATAATGTTGCCAAAGGCTATTTCATTTTCCCCTTGCGCGACAGCAAAGAGCGAAACCAGAAGCTCTGGGAGGACGTACAATAGCGAAACCAGGAGTATTCCTACCGCGATTTTTGTGGTGTTGAGTTTATGAGTTAAGGCGAGCACAGAATCAGCGGTCCAATCGGCACTCTTCGACAGAAAGAAAATGCTTAACAGCATGGTGACAAGCCAAGCCGCTAATTCAGCCAACAACTTTATCGATACTATTAGCCAAAATTCCCTTTAATAATCTAACTGGCCCAGAGCGCTTATTGGACTCGTGTTTTCCTTGGTTCTCAGAGAGGGGCATGTGATTATGCAATGGGTGCAGTTTAAGGCGTCGATGAGTGCAGAACGTTAAATTCCCACTCTCTGAGGTAATACTCTTACAATACAAGGAATCAATGAGAAAATTTAAGATGGAGTTTCTTGAATGGATTGACATTTCAATAACGGTAGGAGGAATGCGAAGGATCCTCAGGTTCAAACTGGACATAGAGTGGCTCAGATCAATAATACAAAAGAAACACTGCTTAGAGTCTGCCGTGTACTTGTTCGGTAACGAGGCTTAACGATTTCGCATAATCCATGAAGGCAACCCGCAAAACCTCGCTTTCATCCATACCCGTACTGTGGCATATTCTCTCAAGAAGCCTCTTCTGCTCAGGCGTCAAATACACCTTAACAATCTTCCTGGCCATGCACGGGTCCTTCTAAGGTATCATGCAACATTTCTTTTCTAAATACGTTGTTGTTGTAACTAACAACATTTCAAGATGGGAGTTCCAGTATGCCATATTGGACGCATGAGCAAGAAAGCAAACTTAAAGAAATAGCCAACCAAGGCAAAAGTCTTGAAGAACTCGCAGAGCTTTTCCACCGAAGCCCCGAAGCCATAAAGCTGAAGCTGCGGCGCCTGGGCGCTGTGATTCCGCAGAGTCAAAAAGAAGTTAACACAACACGCACACCACAACAAACACTCGAGCCTTTGAAGCCAACTGAAGACCTGATCAGCATGGAAGAAGCCCTCAAAATGTGGCTGGCTGTGGTTAAACGCCTCAACGAGCCGGGAATCACGGGCTTGGAGCTGAAGCGTCTACGTCTCATCCTCATGAGCCTGAAGGGCTACGCTGTGGTCCAAGCCGACTACTACCTACGCCTGCGCAACTTGGAGGCGGAAATCAAGGAATTTCACGAACATCTGGTTGAGGAGTACACGGAGGAGCGGGACCAAGCGGAAACAGAGGAGCAGAAAGCCCAGTGGCAACAGCGCATCGACGAGTTAGAGAGGGACAAGCCTTGGGATCAGCCCTCAGACTTCCACGTTTGGGCGAGACGCATGAACCTTCGAGACCTTGGGTCGGTACAGCTTCCTCTCCGAAGACCCAGTCATGTGCGTAGTAAAGGAGAACCCTAAGTTGAGCAAGTCCAAGCAAGAAATTGAGAAGAACCTGAAGCAGGTCGAGCAGAAGTATCTGGCCACGTTGGAGGCTGTCAGGTTGAAGTGGCTACGGAGTGTCTGCAGGGAAGCCCTGGAAGGCGGCTACGGTTTCAAGAGTCTCGGTGAAGTCGTCGCCTTCATAGTCGACCACGCAGAGGAGATCAGGAAGACATGAGCACGTCTGCTGACGAGGACAAGTTATTAGTAGCCCATCGACTGGTTTCACACCTTTTAGGCGCCTCTGTCTGGACCAGCTCAGAAGTCCCCAGAATGCCACTACACCCAGAAAACCTCTCAGCACTGGAAATAAAAGCTGAAGTTGAACGGTACCAGGCTGAAATCACCCGCTTCAAAAACGCGATCAAAACCACTGAGAAAAACACTGCTCACACACTCAGAGAGAACGACTTTGCAGGTCTTAAAGCCGAATCGCTAAAACGAGAGCTCAAAGAAAACGTTGAGCTCATCCAAAAAGGCATCGATGTCCTGGAGAAGCGCAAAGGCATGTTTGGGCGCAGGCTTTTAATCGTCAAGTTGAAGCAACCTCTTTTCCATCAAAAACTGCGTGAAGCCGAAGAAATCGTAGAGAAGGCAAAGCGAATGAATACGGAAATCTCAATGCAAATCGACAGGCTGAAGAATATGCTATCTGAGATGGAGGGTCTAAAGACAAAATACAATGAGTCATACAATGAGTTTCTAAAGACGAATTTGGATCCAAACAAACAGTTTCCGCTGTTCAACGTTGAGGTCCCCAGAATCGTGCAGCAAACGCTTAATCAACTATCCATGGAACGAGGCTAAACATCGCTACAGGAAATACCATAGTCCTATGGTTTGTGCTTCAACTCTTGAGCAAGAGACCATACAAGAACTCGGCCATCTCCGCCGGACCTGCGTGATTCAACCAACCCCTTCAGGTCATAGAGCCAGAAGCGAACCGTTGAGATGGGCAGATGCGTTGATTGGGCTATCTCACCAGCAGTCGCGTCGCCTTGAGTTAGACGCTCTAAGATTAGTTTCCTGTTTGCTTTTCTCCGTTCAGCTTTGAGTTTTCTGACTGTTCCAACTGCGCTGTGTTTTATCTTTTGAGCGGATTCCCACACATCTCTTGAAACAATGCCCGTTTTCCAGCAGAGAGGGCGCTTTATCGTTCTTCTCACTAATCCGCCATCAATTTGGAGTTCTCTCCCTATTTCTTCTTGATACACGCCATCTAACCACAGTTTGAATATCCGTTGAATCGTTCCTATCTTTTCTGGGTCCGGTTTAAGTTTGCCAGAAACCCATTTGAAGCCGAATGGAGGTAGACCTCGACTTGGGGGTTGATGTGAGGTTTGTACTCGTTCCCAGAGTTCATCGTCTATGAAACCCTTGTGTTTAGCCAGCGCTTTGACAGAACCCCATCTGACGAGAGGTTGCTGTTTCTTGTAAGCGGGGTCCCTCAAAATATGGACTAATGTAGTCTTCGAGAGACCCGTTTGTTGGCTTATTTTTTCAAAGGATTTTCCATTGTCACGATCAACGAAGACCTTTGTCACAACTTCTGCTTCCTTGGGTATCGGAATTAGCAATCCGTTCTCTTTCTTAAAGCCAAAAGGAGCTCGACCAACATGGTACCCTTGCTTCACCTTCTCTAAACTGTGCTGTTGGAAAGCACGACTAATTTCTTTAAAATCACGTTGCTTGTACAAGAACTTAGACCGCTCGAGCTCCTGCACTATCCGATAGATCTCAGGGTAGATCTTAGCGAACTTCCCTAAGGATTTGCTGACATCCTCTCGGTGCTTGCCCATTCTCTTGCCAATGTCAGTGTAGGACAGCCCCGCAGCTCTTAGCTTGGCATACTCGACTTGCTGACGTGTGAAACGAAATTCCTCGATACTGTTGGCTTCAGACGCCAACACCCTCTTCTTTATCAGAACCTTCACCTGTGGGTTTCACAAACCAACACCTTCTAAAGCCACTTAGATATATAAGCTTAATCAAACCAAAAGAGAAGCTGGTCGTGCGAATTTGCAAACACAGGTTGTGCGTAAGGCAGTCTGGATCAAAGGAAAATTCTTAGACGTCGAAGAGCTCATCAAAGTGGCTAAAAGCCAAGCCGCAAAGATGGGCATGAAAGGCAAAATCATCGTAGTGGACCCCGGCAAGTATGATCCAGTTCTCGATGGCCAACCTGTAGTTCTGGACGCTTTTGGTGGCGGATATAACACTCCAGGTAGTGGGAGCAAGAAGCCACTTGAAAAATGAGTGAAGACAAGTCTCAAAAAATTGTTGAAGCGCTGCAGCTGTACCTCGACGCCGAAGAAAACGCCCTCCAAGTTCTGAAGCAGGCTCTCCCCAAATTAGACAAGACGCAACCATCCCCCGCTGGTAAGCCTTCTGAACCTGACCATCATTCCGAAATCTACGAAAAGTTGAATTGGGAAGATCGAACCAGTGACCGCGGCCCTTTTCAGATGATCCGCAAGGGCGATTGCACCGACACCCACCTTTTCAACCATCTTGACAACATCGTACGGGCTAACAAAGGCAACATCTCAATCGGAACTTTCCATTATTGGGTTGGCGACTCTGGCTACATCTTCCGCAGAAAAAAGAAAAACAGCAAACAGTGAAGGCTGGAGTCAAAGTGACAACGCCACCCAACACCACCACACAAAAGGAAGACAGTTTGACTAAAGTGCACTCTGTTCAAAACTTGTTTTCTGGGGTGCGTAAGCCACGTGGGTTTAGGGTGGACACGGGGCTTTGGGCTGCCTTTAAATCGGTAGCCAAGGCTAAATCTGGCTCTATTTGCAGTGCCATCGAACCCATGTTAATAGCCTACTTGGGGCTTGCTGACAAAGAAGTGCACTTCGGTAACACTGTGCGGATTGAGCACTTACATATTGAGCGGAATTTGAGAGAGAGGCGCCACCTTGTTATTGAGAAGGCTCCAGTTGTGGTTCAAGAGGAGCCAACGTGTGATTTCTGCGGTAAGGCTCCTGAGGTTGGAACCTTTCGTCATGTGAGTGGTGTTGAGAGGCGTGCTTGTAGTTACCATGCCAGCCAGTTAAGGAATCATGAGAAATGGAAGGAGAAAGAGTCGTGACTGAGGGAAAGGCTGCTTCCACAGGCGCCAATGGCGAGGCGCATACTTGGCAAAGCCGGTTAAACAGTAGGAAGCGGGGTAACTCAACTAACCCGTCGGCACAGCCCCCAATTCAACCGCTGGCAAAAACTACACTTACGCCCCCAGCATGCCCCGACTGTGGAGCCACAAAGATTTGGCGAGACGGCTTCAGATACAATAGAGCAAATGGAAATCCCGTTCAAAGATGGCTGTGCACAGAATGTGGATATCGCTTCAGCGAGTCAAGCTGGGAAGGGTCTGAAGAGTCTCAACACCATCAGAAAGTTCATAGGCAGAGTTTAAATTACATTGACGCCATACCTTTTCCTCGCCAAGTATGCGTGTTGGCAGAAGACTCGAAAAACTTGGCCACAGTAGAAACCCGACAAGAAAACCCCACGCGGGAGGGGACAACGCTAAACGCCGACGTCAAAGGCAAAGTCGTAGAATACGCATGGTGGATGCAAAAACAGGGATACGCCCCAGAAAGCATACGAGGCAACCAAAGCTGCTTGAGAGCCCTGCAAACAAGAAACGCCGATCTCCTAAACCCCGAATCAGTAAAAGAAGTCTTGGCCAGAGAAGCAAGGAAGGCGGAAAACGGCGAAAAAGGCTGGAGCCCAAACCGACGCAGAAACGTCATAAACGCCTATACACTATTCCTCAAATTCAACGGGCTGCAATGGGAAAAACCAAGATGCAATGTCACAAGAAAGATTCCATTCATACCCCAAGAGAAAGAAATCGACGACTTAATCGCAGGCTGCCCAAAACAGGTCGCAACGTTTCTTCAACTGCTCAAGGAAACCGCCATGAGATCAGGCGAAGCCAAAAGGCTCCAGTGGACCGACATAGACTTCGAAAGAAGAGTCATAACCCTTAACGAGCCAGAAAAAAACAGCCTCCCAAGAATATGGAACAGCCTCAGCCCAAAACTCCTCGCCATGCTAAACGCCTTACCGCACACAAGCCTCAAAGTGTTCGGAGAAAGCTCGCTAAACTCAATGAAAGCCACGTTCGGCAGAGCAAGACGCAGACTCGCGGCAAAGCTTCAAAACCCAAGGCTCCTTCAGATTCACTTTCATACGCTGCGCCATTGGAGAGCCACAATGGAATACCACAAAACCAGAGACTTCTTACACGTCAAGGCTTTCTTAGGCCACAAAAGAGGCGAGAACACCGAACTCTATGTCCAAATAGAAGAGAAACTATTCCAAGAAACCGACGACGACTTCACTATACAAGTCGCCCACAACGTTGAAGAAGCAGTAAAACTCGGAGAAATCGGCTTCCAGCCCTTTGACGTCATAGACGGAATTCACCTCTACCGGAAACGGAAATAAGAAGGCTCCAGGTGTTACGGAAACACGCAAATGTATGGAAAAAGCGGCCGGGGTGAGGTAGCCTGGTAGCCTACAGGCCTGTGGAGCCTGGCGCCCGGGTTCAAATCCCGGCCCCGGCCCTCACA
>CAZUFG010000007.1:0-26896 GCA_964618655.1 uncultured Candidatus Bathyarchaeia archaeon
GTGTACTCGATATAACTAGTCTTTACTTACACGAAGAAACCATTCCTGACATCCTGGACCAGCTTGCGCAGTCTATCAAAAAAGACGGCTGCCTTAAACACCCTGTCATTGTGGATGATAAGACTCATGTTGTTTTGGACGGTATGCACAGAGTTGCTGCCCTAGAAAAACTGGGGTACGCTCGAATTCCTGTTTGCCTGGTGGATTACGAAAACCCCACCATTACGGTGGGTTGCTGGTATCGAACGATAAAGGGAATTAAAGCCCTAGAACACGTCATCAGTCGACCATATCAAACAGGGCTCACTTTAGAGGAAGTTAATGAAGTTGACGACGAAAAACTCGGCGTTTTACCTGTTGCTGCCGCGATCAAGAGTCTGGAAAAGTCCTTTTTTGTTTGTTCTCCTTTTCGAAACCTCAAAGAGGCTTATGATGTTATAAAGAGAATTGAGGAGAGACTGAAAAGGTCTGGTTTTGAGGTCGCTTATGAAACTGAGTTGGATGCGCTTAGTAAGTTGCGTGAACAGGATGTTGATGCGGTGCTTTTGACGCCGAAACTTACCAAAAGCGCCATAATTTCCACTGCTCTTTCTGGAAGTGTTTTTTCATATAAGGCTACGAGACACGTTATCCCAGCCAGACCACTCGATCTTGATGTGCCGCTCAATCTTCTTAAAGATAGTAAAAAGCCTCTTGAGGAAGTGAATGAAGAACTAAGGCAGATGCTTCAGAAAAGGCGTTTAAGGCGGGTTGCCGCTGGTAGCGTCATCAAAGGAAGGCGATATGAAGAAGACCTCTACCTCTTTGAGGAATGAACATGCCTGTGAAAGTCAAAATAAGACTTCTCGGAGTTTTTCGAGGGCTTTCTGGAAAAAGCCAGTTTCAAATGGAATTAGAGGAAAGAGATGTTGTGAGAAAAGTTGTTCAGAAGCTGACTGAAGCGTTTTCACCAGAATTTAGGCAGGCGTTAATTGACCCTGAACTGAATGATCCACGACCAAATGCGCTCATTCTCGTAAACGGAAAAGAAATTAGCGCTTTAGAGGGACTTGGAACACGGGTTAGTGACGGCGATGAAGTTGTCATTATTCCCGTGTCGCACGGTGGCTAAACATAACAATTGCTGGGATGTGTATGCAGATTTTTGCCATAAAAACTCCATTAATCAAGCCTAAAGATGACTTAGTGACAGTTCTTCTCGAAGCCCTTCAAAAAGAGAGTCTTGAACTTGAAAACAGAGATGTTTTGGCAATATCTTCTAAGGCGGTGGCTTCGGCTGATGGGCGCCTCATTGAACTAAAAACGATATCACCTTCAAGAAGAGCGCTAGAGTTAGCGAGAAAGCATTTTCTAGAACCAGAATTCGCTGAATTAGTGCGGAGAGAGGCTGACCACGTTTATGGAGGAGTTGAAAAAGCCATTCTCACATTAAAAAACGATGTTTTGACAGTAAACGCGGGTGTTGATCACAAGAATGCGCCAGCTGGTTTTGTTTCTGTTTGGCCCTCCAATCCTCAGCGTCGAGCGGAGCAGATTCGAAAGGAAATATGGAAGCGTACTGGCAAGGATGTGGGAATCTTAATAATTGACAGCGCTGTGGCGCCTCTTAGATTGGGAACAAGGGGCATGGCGATTGGAGTGGCTGGCTTCAAGCCTATGAAAGATTGTAGAGGGCAAAAAGACCTCTTTAAGAAGCCTTTGCTGATTACTCGACACGCAGTTGCTGACGACCTCGCGTCGGCGGCTCACCTAGTGATGGGAGAAGCAGATGAGGAAACGCCAGCGGCTCTCATTAGAGAGGCACCTGTAACTTTCGCTGAAAGAGTCCGCTCAGAAGAGATGATAATTGAACCAGAAGAATGCGTATACATGAAGTCATTCTTAAGATAGAAGATGGATATTCCCTAATCTAACGTTTTTGAGATGTTTTTTAGCAGTCTCATAACATTGATATGCCACGCCTCGGCTGGTTGTGGGCAGGTCATTCATTACGTATTTTGGACAAAACGCTAACAGGGTGTAAGGAATCTGCGGGTCTATGTCCGCTATAAAGCTTGCCAGACTGTGAACCTCCTCAACGTTCACATATCCTGGAACAAGAAGTGTGCTCGCAGTTAGAATGGGCAGGTCAGAACGTTCTTTAAAATATTTTTCTCCAATCATCTTAAAACTCTCAAGAGTAGACACATTCGAAACCCCACAAAGAGCCCTATTCAAGTTTTCATCCCATGTTTTTAGGTCAAACTTAATATTTCCTCCGCTAGTGAGGGAAAGCTCCGCCGCCTTCATGGCAGATTCCCTCTTCCAGTATCCGTTTGTTTCCCAGCAAATTCTCAGGATACGCCCTTCAGTCTTGGCTCTTTCTAAGGCTGTCTGACTTGTTTTGAGGGCATGAGGCATCTGCACAGAGGGGTCACCACCAAAATAGCATATACATGAAACGTGGGCATCCGCCTTATCTGCCAAGCTTTCAGCACTCATAACAGGACTAAGCTCACTGGCAAGACTTCGATAATGCCAATTCTGGCAAAAAAGACAGTCAAGGCTGCAACTTCCGTAAAACACGGCAAGATTTGCGTAGCCAGTTTCCGCGCCGCGCCTATACGCATATTTTGGGTAGCCCGCTCCCGTACATCCGGGACAGAACCACCAGGCAACGCAGTTGGTCGGCAGGGGGTCATAGTACCAGTGGAGGATGCCCTTTTCTGCAGTTCCACCCATCCGAACTAGCCGATTATCCACGTTAAAGACCAAGCCACAAAAACCTTTTTCACCCACACTGATTTTGCAGTCGTTGGAGCATACGCCACACAAAAGCCCATTTGGGTTCCTCGGCGGTTTTGGAGGGAGCCCAAACATTGTCCGACTTTCAGCGTGAACCCTATCGGTGATTTTTAGTGCTTCCTCAGGTTTTTCTCGGATACAATGCAAGCACACCCCGAGTTGATTAGAAATTGTGAGTGACTGCTCGCCACAGATTTGGCATCGCCCCAATGAGGTACACCCAAAAGATGTTAAGCTGCTCGGGGTTTTTAGTTGTTATTCTCCAGTGTTTTTGAAAATAAAGAGCACCAGCACCAAGAATAATGGACATGTACACAAAAGGGAGAGAATGAATATGGCAACAGCTTTTAGAGAAGACTAGAAAAATTCTTATTCTGTTTTTTAGAGACTAGGCTCGAATGGAAGTTTTCTTGACATTATGTAAGCGTCTTCGCCGTCTGCGTAGTATCCTCGTATTGTTCGTGCAATGTCGAAGCCCATCTTCTTGTAGAGATCAACGGCTGGTATGTTACTCGTCCGAACCTCTAAGTAACACTCCTTAGCGTTGTAACGTAACATGGCATTCATGGCTTCTTGCATCAACGCGTATCCAACGCCCTGACGTTGATATTTCGGCAGAACCGCGATAGAGATCACGTGTCCCCTTTTCATAATTCTTATAATCCTAAAGCTGGGAATCCCTGTTTCGATTCGGCACATGACGTAGCCTACCAATTCTCCGTCTTCCTCTGCAACAATGAAGGTTTCTGGAAAGCGTTCGTATAAGTCCATGAAGAAAAACGTGGTGTAATTTTCTGGGAGGCATTGGCGGTTTATGCTCATCACTTGCTCTAAATCTGCAGGTTTGAAAGGCCTTATCGTGAACACTGTTTGCATGGTCAGCCCAGCCTCCTAAAATCTCTCATGTTGAAGTTAAAGTTTTTGGGAAAAGCTTTCATATGAAAAACCTGACCGACCTTTACATTATTCCATAGCTTTAACAACGGGTAACGTGATATTGCCGTATGGCATAGCCCAAACCTTCGCGTTACTGCCCGCAACGTCAAAGGCGTCACGTAACGCATCGTTGAGAGCCCTCGCCGTTTTCAGTTTAAACACGTTCATAGCGTAGTAGTCAGGCATCACAGAAACAAGAATAATTTGAACTTTTTGCAAAGCCTTCGTTAGGTAATATGCCTTATGCCCTCCCAGAAGGAAACGCTTCTTTATCTCCTTCTCCAT
The DNA here is from genome assembly GCA_964618655.1 of uncultured Candidatus Bathyarchaeia archaeon. GTDB lineage: Archaea > Thermoproteota > Bathyarchaeia > Bathyarchaeales > Bathyarchaeaceae > CAZUFG01. The sequence continues at coordinate 4,006 of CAZUFG010000007.1, forward strand.
TTCGGTTGCGTCCTTGAACTTGGTCATCCAATCGTAGAAAACCTCGTTTCCGTGTCCTTCGGGGCATTCAGCCACCAGAATGATAGCTCCTCCTTTTTTCACGGCATCGAGGGCGCTGTCAACCCCCTTATATGCCTGATAAAGATCGATGTCAAAGGGGTGCCCACCAGCGCTTACAATAACTACCTCAGCCCTTCGTTCGATTGGCACCTTATACATCTCGTCCACAAGTTTTACGCCCTCGTAAAAAGTCTGTTCCAGATCACCCGCGAAGGCTTTGACAAGTTCTTGCTTTTGGTTTGTGACAATGTTTAGGACGAAATCAACCTTGGCGAGTTTTGCCGCTTCCACCATGTCTCCGTGCACGGGGTTGCCTTCGAGCATGCCAGTCTTAGATTTTGGATGAAGAAGCATGGCGTGGTTGCTTTGAATGGTTTCTGCGCTTGAGACTCCTGGCAAAATGCTTTTTCTTCCCCCGCCATACCCAGCGTAGTAATGGAGTTCCACATCTCCTGTCAGAATTCTAACGTCAGCCTCGGCAAAAACCTTGTTTACAGAAACTTTTGTTCCAAAGCTTGTTTTCCCAAGATAAACGTGATCCTTAGCCTTGCAATCGTGGTTTACTGCCTTTACTCTTTTCAGAGCTTCTTCGCCTATAAGTTTCTGCATCTCTTCTGGCTTTACTCCTCGATGGGTTCCGCAGGCGAAAATGAGCGTTATGTCCTCGTCTTTGACTCCCGCTTTATTCAGCTCATCCAGAAGAGGGGTAACCATCAAATAGCTCGGAGTTGGTCGGGTTACGTCGTCTACGACTATGGCTACCTTGTCGTTTGGCTTGGCGATTTCGCTCAGTCGCTTAGTTCCAATCGGCTCTTTTAGGGCGCGTTCAATTTCTGCTCGGGGGTCTGGCACTCCTGGTTTTTCTTTTGGATTTATCGTTCCCAGAAAGTTTCTAGTGGGGATTCTTGCGCAAACCTCGGTTTTGCCGTAGGGAAGCCATACGTCAACCATGAAAGTTTCCCTTCTAGAGGATGAGGACATTTTGAGTGTGTTTCTTTTAAGCATAGCGGACGTTTCTGTCAGAATAGCCCTAAAACTCCTAAATGCTCAACAGTGGCAACTTGTTCCGCAAACCCCCTTTTTTTGTTTTTGAGAACTTCGATTCCTTTAATAGCGTGCGTTAAACAACGTTTAACAACAAAGAGAACTCGCAAAAAACTCAAGTATACAAACCATATTAACAATTTCTTAAAACCTGTAACACGAGGCTACTCATTGAAACCGATCTTCAAAGAAATAAAGGATAACGAAGAGTTAGATAGACTCTTAGAAGAAGTCATTTCAGATATTCCGAAAAATCCAGATATTGAAATGGCTTATCCCGATGTTTTTTATCCAAGTTTTTTGCTTTCCAACTTTAATGTAAGAGATGACAGCAAAACAATTGCAGCATTCGAAAATAGACAACTCGTGGGATTGTCCTCTTTCATCTTGTCAAGACAAACCTTTCTTCCACCCAGTTTTCTTAACAGAATCTTCTTCATATTAACACTTAGAAAAGTCAAGGGAATAGAAGACCAGTTGATAGAGAAAGTTGAAGATGCCTACCTCAAGTTGAAAGTGCCAGAAATAAGCTATATAAGAATCAACCCTATTGAGAGGCTTTCTCCAACAGGAAGAAGACTCGGAAAGCATGGGTATAGAAAAAAGTTCTCGATGCAACGAATGGCAAGGACCCTAAGAAATGTTCCAAAACTAGAAACCGAGTCAACCTCTAGTTTGCGTCGTGTAAAATGGGAGGAGCAAGACCTGATGCTTTTCATGAAAACATGGGCTAAGGGCTTTGGCTGGCCAGCCAAGCATATAGAGCCTGCTGCAGAAGGAATGACAAGAAGATTGTTGAAACGAAACCCCACTGACCCAAACACATGGATCAATTTTCTAGTTGAGACTGAAGGTCAACCTGTTGGAACAGCCGCTTTCCTTACTTTTCCAGAATCAGCTTATGTGGTTAATGTTTCCACTCTCAGAGAGTTTAGGAAAAGAGGGATTGCAACACGTACCATGATAAGTCTTATGGAGTGGTGTAGAAGGCAGGGAATGAAATATATGGCATTAGATGTGGAATCTAATGAAAGTACTGCGCTGAGTCTTTATAGTAAACTTGATTTCATGGAGTTTGGGGAGTCCGTAGGGTATGTTAAGAAATTCAATTTCAAATGCAAGCGCTAATCTTTGGAAAACGCAAGTAAAAACGTCGGGGATTCATGATTCTCACACCGAGGACACAAGAGAATCGAGAACACCGTGAAATACACGTAACTGGTGAATTTCAAAGACGATGGGTTTGACGTGGCAACGGCTACCACAATAGAAGAAACCAAGCAACTGTTGGTAGAAGGCTTCGACTACGTCACCGAGAAAAATGACATCATGCTTTTCAGAAGACCAAAAAGATTTAGTGCTTAAACGCAGAAGTTAAGCCCAAACTCTTTAAAATCTAATACACATAACTTTACAAAGGTGGGTGCAAAATGTCAATTGAAGGAGTGCCTCCTAAAAAGGGTGAGGTATGGTTTGTTTGGTTTAACCGTTGTTCAGGCGTTACCATAAAGACCCCAAGCAAAACATTAGTTGTTGACCCGGCTGAGGTGGACCCAAAAATCTTCAAAACCGTAGACGCCATTCTAATCACTCATGACCATACTGACCATCTCGACGAAATCGTTATTAGAGATGTCCATAAGCGAACCCAGTGTCAGGTGATAGCGGATCCAACATCCACGATGAAATTAAGAGGTGTGGTGGCTTCTGACAAGCTGCGTGAGGTCCGAGTGGGCTCTGAACTTAAAATTGGCGACGTCGCAGTTAGGGTGGAAGGCTTTAATCATCCAGCAGCCACACCAGTATCTTTTCTCATCACAAGTGAAGACGGCATAAAAATCTACCATACCGGAGACAGCTTGCCTTTTCCAGAAATGAAACGCATCGGACAACAATTTCCGCCGGATGTCGTTTTTTGCACTGTTGGGTCTCCAGCTCCGGGCGCTTCGCCTAAAACTGGACTCGACATCGTAAAGATGATTCAGCCGAAAGTGGCCATTCCTTACCACGCATCAATAGCGGACCAAAAAAGATTTGCTGAACTCCTCAATAAGGAGGTGCCGAAGGTTCGATGTATGATTATTGAAGAGGGAAAACCATACAAGTATCCGTGAGAGGAGATGTGAAATTGTCGGTGGAGCGAGAAAAAGAGGAAATGAAAGCTGAGTTGTGCCGAGTTCTAAACAAGATTGGCGCCTTAGAGTTTGGAACATTTAAGCTTACTAGTGGAAAGACGAGTCCTTACTATATTGACCTAAGAATTGTTCCCAGCTTTCCCGACGCATTTCAAAAGGTCTGCGACCTCTACGTTAAGCTTATAGAAAAAGATCTTGGAGTCAAAAAATTTGAAAGAGTTGCTGGAATTCCTACTGCTGGCATACCGTTCGCTTCTTTGGTTGCATATCATCTCAAGAAGCCTTTCCTCTACATTCGCCCAAAGGCTCGATTGCACGGACGAGAGCGACGAATTGAAGGCATTCTTATGCCTGGTGATAGAGTTTTGCTAGTTGATGATTTAATCACAACTGGAAAGTCTCTGAGGAAGGCAGTGGCAGCGATCAGAGCCGAAGGAGGTGTGGTAACCGATGCTGTTGTGTTGGTGGACCGGGAGGAAGGCGGAAAAGAAAAGATGGCTAAAGATGATGTTTCGTTGCATTATTTGTTGAGGGCGAGTGAGGCTGCGAGTACGCTGTATGAGATGGGTGTTCTCACAGAGGATCAGTTAAAGATTATTTCGAGACAGGTGAAAAAGAAATAGGCATTTCGCTTGTTTTTCAATAGCAAACATGTATTTGCACTTAAAGGTTCCGTTAAGGTTAAATAGTGACGGAAAGAAAAAAAGAGGCTAAGGAGGAGGCTGTATGGTTGAGTTAGATTTGCACGTAGCGCCTATGCACAGGATTTGTAAGAAGGCAGGAGCGGACAGAGTTAGCGAAAGGGCTGCGAAGGAACTAGCAAAAGTGCTCGACGATATTGGTGTTAAAATTGCGAAGGAGGCTATGGATTACGCTATGCATGCTGGAAGGAAGACGATTAAGGCTGAAGACATTGAGATAGCTGCTAGAAAGGTTATAGGCAAATAACATCGTCATTTCCCCGTTTCAAGAATCCTAACATTTTTGTTAGTTATTGAGACAAATTTATATTTTCATCGAGTGGAGATATCCCTCGCGCGCGCAGGCTATGATGGAACAACCTTCTTGAGTAACTTACTTTTTAGGTCTTTCCCTTTCGGACTTATATTCTGCGCTTTGAAATAATGGACTAGAAATTATTAGGTCTGCTGTTGCCCTGTTGCAAGCAGTCGGTACATTGTACAAGACGGCTATCCTAAGAAGCGCTTTGACGTCCACATCGTGAGGAAGAGATTGTAAGGGGTCCCAGAAGAAAATCAAATAATCCAATTTGCCATTAGCAATAAAAGCGCCAAGCTCCATGTCTCCACCGTAGGCCCCGCCTTTAAGTAGAGTAATCTTCAGGCTAGTTTTCTCAATAATTCTTTTCCCAGTATCTCCTGTTGCGTATAAGTTGTGAAGAGCTAATGTTCCCTTATTGAAATTAGCCCATTCCACCAAATCCTCTTTCTTGTTGTCATGCGCTACTAAGGCAATGTTTCTTTTAGGAATCAAAAAAATCACCACTTCAAACTAAGTCCAATACATTTCAATTGTTTTAAACCTTTCTAAGTCGCACGCTCATATGAAAAAGGAAGATTGGGTGATTCTTACTGTCCTCATTGAAAGCCTACGTAGATAAATTTATAACATTACTGAATGGAGATCTCTCCCGCAAAATCCCCTCTTTTTCTATGCTATTCTCTTTTGACCAATGTTCAAAGTAAGATTTGGGTGGGCATCGGATACTTGGTCTACGTCATAATCATGAGCTTCCTAGAAGTAGTGTTGCCATTCTAGTGGAAGACGTTAATTTCTAGATTTGTTCTTTTCGACAATTTTTAGTAGGCTGAAAAGGAAAGCAAGAAAGCATATGAAGGATGCAGCTATTAGAAAATATCCTAATGGCTCAATCATTGGGGATGGACTAAAGGTGATGAAGCACATTATTAAGGACGCTATGAAGGACACAAAATAAACTGTAGGCACAGCCGTTATGATCATTATTAGCAAGTAGAATTTCCATTCCTTACTTAGTTTCATTCTCAGCCTTCCTTCTTTTCAGATTCTATGAACTTGACTAGAGCAACCTCAACCGCATGGCTACGATTCCTAAAACGCATCGTCTTAATCTGTTCATCTATCCAGTCGACAAGTCTTCTTTCTACGGTCACGCTCATTTTTGCTTTCATGATTTCCATTTATTATTTCAACCCCCTTTATCTGCTTTATACTACTAAGTATACTAAGTAGGTTTCATATACTTTATCCTACCTGAGATTCTATTTGCCTAAAAGAAAGGAGAAGATGAGGAATGACCGAGAAACAAAAATACGAGATCCTTGTCATCAAATACCGAAACACAAGAGCCCACATTGAAATCATCAAAAAGGCTGCAGAAGAATCCGGATTCAGCAGTTTAGAAAATTTCGTCCACTACTGCATACACTCAAAAACTTGGTAGATAAATTTATATTAGGGAGGAAAATTGCTGTAGGTAGATTAACAAATCTAGTCTCAATCGGAGGTTTAGTATGGCCTATTTAACAACCCAAGCAGGACAACCAGTCCTCATCCTAAAGGAAGGAACCGGACGCAGACGCGGCCGAGAAGCCCAAAGAAACAACATCATGGCGGCAAGAATCGTTGCCGAAGTGTTAAGAACAACTCTCGGACCAAGAGGCATGGATAAAATGCTCATCGACAGCCTCGGCGACATAACCATAACCAACGACGGTGCAGCAATCCTAGACGAGGTTGAAGTCCAGCACCCTGCCGCAAAAATGATGGTGGAAGTCGCAAAAACACAAGACGACATGGTAGGCGACGGAACCACAACCGCAGTAATCTTGGCAGGCGAACTTCTAAGAAAAGCAGAAGAACTCTTAGACCAGAATATCCACCCAACCGTGATCGTGAGCGGCTACAGGAAGGCTGCCCAAAAAGCAATGGAACTCCTCGACAAAGTAGGAACCAAAGTTGACCTCGAAGACCGTGAAACCCTGAAAAAGGTCGCTGTCACGTCTATGGCTAGCAAGGCTGTAGGGAACGCACGAGATCATCTAGCCGAAATCGCCATCGACGCCGTGAAACAAATCACAGAACAGAGAGGCGACAAAAAAATTGCAGACATTGACCAGGTTCAGATTACGAAGAAGGAAGGAAAAAGCCTCTTCGACACCGAGCTTGTTCGTGGCATAATCGTCGACAAGGAAGTTGTACATCCAGGAATGCCCAAACGAATCGCCAACGCCAAGATAGCCCTTCTTGACTGCGCACTAGAGGTTGAGAAGACCGAGTTCAACGCCGAGATTAGGATAAAGGATCCTACACAAATGAAAGCCTTCTTGGATCAAGAAACCCGCATGCTCAAGGACATGGTTGACAAGATTAAGGCTTCAGGCGCTGACGTACTGTTTTGTCAAAAGGGCATCGACGACTTGGCTCAACACTTTTTGGCGAAAGAAGGAATCATCGCAGCCCGAAGAGTCAAGCAGTCGGACATGGAGAAACTCGCTAGGGCTACTGGAGGAAGAGTCATCACAAACCTAGATGATTTGAAGGCGCAGGACCTTGGAAAGGCAGGACTAGTGGAAGAGCGCAAAGTTGGCGAAGACAAAATGGTCTTCGTAGAGAAATGTAAAGATCCACGCTCTGTCGCCATCCTAATTCGGGCTGGACTCGAAAGAATGGTTGACGAGGCAGAGAGAGCCATGAACGATGCGCTGTCTGTTGTTGCAGACGTGGTTGAACACAACAAGATTGTGGCTGGAGGAGGAGCCATCGAATCTGAAATGGCCCGGGAGCTTCGCGAATACGCAACGAAGGTTGGAGGACGAGAACAACTCGCCATCGAGGCGTTCGCCGACTCCGTAGAAATTGTGCCAAAAACATTGGCTGAAAACGCTGGACTCGAACCCATCGACATACTTGTCGGATTAAGGTCTGCACACGAAAAGCCTCGAGGATACCTAATGGGTGTGGATGTTTTCACGGGCAAGATCATGAACATGCGAGACAACGGCGTGATTGAACCCCTACGAGTGAAGGAGCAGGCGGTAAAATCCGCCACAGAAGCCGCTTCAATGATCCTAAGAATCGACGACGTGATTGCAGCGACCAAGCCTAAAGAGGAAATGAAGCCTGGGGCTGGCGAAATGCCAGAAGGCGAATATTAACAGAAACCGCCAAAAAACACTCTCCATCTTATTTTTTCAGTTTGGCCAAGGGTAACGCCAAAAATTTAAGAGCCCAAGTCATCTTTACTTTTGCGGGCTCCGGTAGTATAGTCCGGTTAAGTATGGTGGCCTCTCGAGCCACAGACCCGGGTTCAAATCCCGGCCGGAGCACTTTTATTTTCAGACTTGGAGAAACAATTTACTGTGTCTGTTCTTTTTTGGCAGGCTTATAGCCTTATGGAGGGTCAAGGAAAACACATCTTCTTGAACGTTATTCTTCTAGAGAAATGTTGCATAAAGGTTTATGAGTTTGTTATTTGGTGTTTTCTTGTGGAGAGAATGTTATGAAAAGGCTTAGTTTGGTTTTTATGGTTGTCCTAGTTTCGGTGCTAGTACTGGTCTTTGCTTCACCTACAGCTTTGGCAGCCCCAGCAATTAAGGAGCCGTTTTCCGCCACGATGACAGTTACAGGGATGACTCCTCCTAAACGATTTTGGACTGACGAAGAAGGGGTTCAACACGCACGAGGTTTCGGTGAAACGTTTTCAATCAGTGGAGGTATCATCGGGACTGTGGCACTGACTGTGAACTGGAATTACGTCATTTCCGGTTATTTGCCAACTGGAGATGCTCAAGCTAAGGGAAATATCACAAGTGGTAAAGACATCTATCTGATATCTGCTGACGTAACCGTAATAACGGGGACAGCCTCCGGCACCTTCGTGATCCGTGGAACGGGAGGCTGCAAGGGAATACACATCACTGGAATGCTCAGCACGGTAACTGGCGCGCTTGAATTGGAAGGAACGAAACTCACAACCAAACCCTAGTCTAGAAGGAACTCCTCTAAATTCCCTTTTTTAAACTTGACATTAGCTGAATCACATTTTTACTGGCTTAAAGCCTAGCAATCTGATTCGAACTTCTCACTTTTTCAGTAAGACCAAACGGTAAATTTAAACGGTAATTGCTATCTAGGCCGGAGCACTATTGAAAATCCTCTTCTGAGCTTGTTGAAAAAGACGTAGCGCAAAGGCCTTGGCATATTTGGAGCCTATTTGGATCATGTATGGGATGGTCTAGGGACGTGTGCGCAGTCGTCTGGGCACTTTACAGAAACTTCTTTAGAAGAGAAACGCTGTGAATAATACCATTAACCCGAAACTAGGTTGGGCTTAACTATGATGAATCTGATTGATGTCATAATTCTCGCTGTTCTTCAGGGAATCACCGAATGGTTTCCGGTTTCCAGTTCTGGGCATTTGGTTGTTTTGCAGCGGCTGTTGCATTTGGAGGCTTCATGGTTTTTTGATCTATCCCTGCACATGGGAACTCTATGCGTGGTTGTCGTGTTCTTCTGGAGAGACGTCGTGAACATTATCAGAGCCTTGGTTAGGCTGGATTTCAAAAGCGAAGACGGAAAACTCGCTTTGCTCCTCATCGTTGGAACCGTACCCGGAGCCATCACTGGCCTGCTTATCACTCACTTTTTCGAAGCGTATTTCCTCAATCTGGTGCTGGTTGGCGAGGCACTACTGATTACTGGTCTCTTCCTGTTCATCTCTAGACGCAAAACAAACCGCAGGGAACTAGGCTACGTGGACTCGTCGTTGATGGGCTTAGCCCAAGGCTTCGCCATTATTCCCGGTATCTCAAGAAGTGGAATCACGTTGTCAACTGGTACGCTAAGAAAGGTGAAAAGAGAGGTGCTCTTCAAATTCTCATTCTTACTCTCGATACCGGGAATATTGGGCGCAATCGTCTTGGAAGTCACTAAAAGTCCAGTAGCAGTTGGCAACGTGGAGACGCCAACCATAATTTTAGGCATTATCATATCCATGGTTGTTGGCTATCTGTCCCTACGATTGCTTAAGAAGATTTTCATGATGGAGAGACTCCACCTCTTTGCGTATTATTGTTGGATAGTGGGCGCTATGATCCTTTTCTATTGCCTCTCACAGTTCTGATTTTAATGTTTTCTAACGCCCATTTTGAAAAGCCCAAATCCCAAGGTTGCCAGTATTGCCGCGGCGTACATTGTCGCTTTAAAACCGAAGAACTGCGCAACAACCCCGCCAATTAACGCTCCAAACACGGCGGACAGATTAATCACTGAGTCGAGCATTCCTGCGCAAGTGGCCTTCTCTACGTTGTGTTTCATTAAGTAAAGCAGGCTGCCAATGTACATGCATGACCATGAGCAGGCCAGCAAGACTTGGACTGGGATTAGCTGATAGAAATTTTGGGTGAAGGTGTAAGCAATGAAGGTTATTGCGGACAGGGTTAGGCCAGAGGTAACCAATGTTTTGTTTTCGAATCGGTCGAGATACCGCATCACCAAAAACTGTGTTATGGTGTTGACCGAGTAGATTACGCCAATCCAGAACTTGTCTCCCCCAAGACTTACAATGTAAAGAGGATATATAGTCCAAATGCAGTTGGCGCCCATGTGCCTCATGAGATAGGACAGGTACACGTACCAGTTTCTTTTCATTAGCTCCTTCGGGAAAAATGGAACACGAAGATGTGGGCTAGTGACTGTGGGCATCGTTAAAGAAATGAGAAAAGCCAGAAAAAGACATGCCGAAGACAGAACAAACGAACCCCAGTACATGGCTAACAATCCAGCGATGAAGGTGCCAATAGCCGTACCCAACGCACCAAAAGAACTAAAGCTCCCAAGAGGACCACCTGACTCATACACGTACGCGGTAAGCGCTGACGGAAAAATCCCAACAGAAAAACCCGCCAAGCCACGAGCGACCGCGAGAAACCAAGGATTAGCCCACAACGGCAAGATAAACGAGGGGTCTACTAAGACCTGAAGAAAAAACGTGAAGGCGGAGACTCCTAGGCCAAAGCGAAGAAAGAGTTTTCGCTCATACACGTCGGACGCACGTCCGAAAAGGTACGAGGAAGCAAACACGGCCAGTCCGTAGACTGCCCAAATTAACCCTATCTGAACGTCGGTGGCTCCCAAATCCTGAGCCAAGTTTGGAATAAACAGAATCGAAGCCGAGAAGGCAAGGTTGGATAGCAGTTGGATGGCGTTTGGCTTCATCTTAGGCGTCTCCGAGTTGACTTTATAGAAGCGTTAGAGCCGTCTATTAAACGCTGTCACGAGTTTTGAGGCGATGGATAATTTTTTAAACTTCTGTGTCGCAAATGCCATAAGAATTGGAAGTTGAAATCATGCCTACCTTCTCAGTGAATATGAAGCACACTGTTGAATCGTGCCCCCTGTTTAACACTGAGGTGAAAAAGAAATTCAAGGAGGCCGTTGGTAAGAGAGAGGAAGCCGCTAAAAAGCATGGAATCAAGGTCTTGAGCGCATGGACCTCCACGATGGAACACCTAACCTTCTACATAGTTGAAGCACCCTCTCAATCAGCCGTGGAGGACTACTTCAAAGAAATAGGATACGCTTTCTGGAACACCATTGAAATCCGACAGGTCAAACTCGTCGAAGACGTAGTGAGAAGCATTGAAAAATCCTGAAACGATCTTAAAATATCTCTTTCCTCTACTTTCTCTAATGTTTTTGACTACTTTAGTTCTCCATACATTTGTTTTGGTGTTAAAGTTTCGGGGAAGCGGTTTCTCAATGCGAGACGGGTGTTATAGCAGAAGTGGCAGGCGTCAGCATAAAATTCGTCGTGTGGTAATTCATACTTTTCAGCTAGGGCAACTGGTCCGCCTTGTATAAGAGGTCCTATAATAGGATGGGCAAACGGGTCATACCCATTAATTATTTCAGAGAGGGGCTGTTGCCAAGCATTACCGATAGATATACCCTGACAGACGTGAACATGCCCTAACGGGTCAACGTGAACTCGGTTTGGGTTTTCAAGGGGTTCGTAGGGGCATTTTGTGTATTCGATCCATGATTTTTTGTTGGCAGTTTTCGCAAGTTCTGAGGCTGCTCTACCTCGATACATGGTTTCCCATAAACCAACTTTGGCGCCTTCTAACTCTTCGGGGCATGGGGCACATTCGTGAGGGTATTTGGTCGAAAGTATTCCTGTTTGGATCCCTAACTTCTTCGCAGCCTTAACAGCGTTTTTGACCTCTTCAATTTCCCAAGTCTCGCCATGATAGAGGTCACTGCTTAGGGTTAGTTCTACGTTTCCTGCCTTAGCCATGGGAAGAAGCCACTCAACCGCGTCTTCGAGGGATGTAGCCCAATAACAGTTGGAGAGAATTTCTACTGGAAATCTGAGTTTCCTCGCTTCTCTCAGCGCCCTTATCATGATGGGATAGTAGAGGAAGGGTTCGCCGCCTTCTATGGAGATGCCTTTCACGGTGCCTAACTTCTTCGCTTCCCTTAACAGTGATGAGACGTTTTTGAGTAACATCACTCCGCTCGTGAAGGGACTTCCCCAAACAAAACAGTGGTCGCACTCCATGTCGCATCGATATGTGAGGAGCAGATGAACTCCAGTTAGGTTCATATGTACAGACTCCTTCTAGAGTTTATATTATAACCTAAAGGTTATTAACCTTGCGGTTATTTTATTCTCCTCGATGGATTAGTTAAGTACTTCTCTCTTCAGTTTTCTTCTGTAATAAGAGTGAGACAGTTTCATGTCGTTGAAGAAGAAGGGCCCAAGCATCGTCTATTGGCTAGGAAACAACCTATACCTAAACATAACCAACCGATGCCCCAACAACTGCTACTTCTGTATTAGAAAGTTCAGAACGGCATAGAAGGCTTCAACCTAAGACTACCCAACGACCCATCCTTAAACGAAGTAATCAGAGAACTTCAAACTCTCATAAACAAAAAATCTTGGGGAGAAGTGGTTTTCTGCGGGTTCGGAGAACCGCTTGAAAGACTGGACTGTGTTCTTGAGGTCGCTCGATGGGTAAAGAAACTTTCTGGAAAAAGCGTGAGAATCGACACAAACGGCCAGGGATATCTATTAAACAGTGGAAGAGATGTGGTTCAAGACATGAAGGAGGCGGGAATAGATAAAATAAGTGTGAGTTTGAACGCACACAACCAAGAGACGTATGAGCGTGTGTGTAAACCAAAGTTTGAAAACTCCTTTGAAAAAGTTTTAAAGTTTATTGAAAAAGCCAAAAACAAGTTTGATACGGAGATAACTACTGTAACCATTCCGGAAGTTGACATCTCTAAGGTAGAAGAGATAGCGAAAAGAATGGGAGTTAGATTTAGAAAAAGGAAGTATATAGTCTGCTTCTGGTAAAATTTAGATGGGCACCGTTGAGGTTCGCAACTTGGCAGACTCTGATCTCAGAACTAAAGTGAGCAAATACATGAGTTACCTATTGAGGCATAATCCAGAGAATCTCCAGATGGATGATAAAGGATTCGTAAGACTGGAAAATCTTCTTAGGAAGATTAACGAAAGATTTGATGTAAATGAACACTTTGTCAAGCAGATTGTATATGACAGTGAGAAGAAAAGATTTGAAATTGTGGGCGAAAAAATAAGGGCAATTTACGGACATTCCACAAATGTGAAGATCAGCCTTCCTGAAGATGAAACGGTCAAACTATTATATCATGGGACCACTTCGGAATCAGCTTCAAAAATTCTCAAGGATGGATTAAAGTCTATGAGACGCAGATGGGTTCATCTCTCGACCACCGAAGAAACGGCAAAAGAAGTAGGGAAGAGAAGAACTCCGAATCCCGTCGTCCTAGTAATAGACGCCCAAGAGGCACGAAAAGACGGTATAAAATTCTATAAGGCAACGGGAGTAGTCTATCTTTCCAAAGAAATTCCGCCTAAACACATTAAGATTCTAGATTAATCTTCGCTTTTTTCGACAGACAAATTGTCGTCTTTCTATTTGGAGCCTAATTGGATCATGTATGGGATGGTCTAGGAGCGTGTGCACACGCTTGAAACTGCCTTAAACCAACAAAGTTGAGGAAAAGGCGGATGGAGTAAAAACCTGCGGAATTGCCAAATACCTAAATGTGAGGGGGCTCTATTTGTAGACCATTTCTTGAAATTCTGCCCGTAATTTTGCTACCATGCTTAGTTTTTCCATCTCCTTCTTTATTGCATTGATGGTTTTTACGGGTGTAGGATCTACGCCTCGCAGAATTGCCAAATAGACGCTAATAAAGTTTCCTACATGCAACACAGAGAACATTTTTGCCAGTTTTCCCGTTCCGCTAGCATAAACTTCAAGAATCTTCCCAGCCTTTTCCAGTGCCAACCGCTTAGTAGCCTCAATTCTATGCCTAATTTCAAGAGGCTCATCAGGGTCCCGGATAATCACTACTGAGAATTCTTTCGTGAACTCTTCTGACGCTTCCCAACCCACAACCTCGTTATGGTTAAGTTCTGGAAAAACTTCATATCTGCTTGGAACTTTGCTGTTTTCATTAAACTGCGTCTTCCAACGGCGGGCTATGGACTCGTATTGTCTGAACCCGTAAATCGTAGGAACCGTTTCCAAAAATTCAAGCGCCAGCTTTTTCGCAGTGTTCTTTTCCATCTGAGTCTGGACCGAGTTTTCCCGTCCCACCCTTTCGAGAACTTGTATAGTTTCCTCGATCTCTTTTTCCACGTTTAAAACAATACCAGTTTTTTCTATAATTATTGGAAGCGGAAAAAACAGGTATGGAATGGCAGCTCGTGGAGGCACACCGCTTGGTATCGTTACACACGGCAGTCTCAATCTTTGGCAAAAGGAGAGTAAGGTTCCACCCGAAGTCGCAGCCACTATCATGCATCTTCGGCGTAGGGCGTCCATAAACGCATTCAGCGTTTCTTCAGTTTCTCCAGAGTAACTAATCATGAAGGCTAGCGTGTCCTCATCCGCATACGCTGGTAGAAAGTAATCCTTACAAACTTCTATCGGGGCGGGAAGCTCGTCTCGCAACCAATCGTGAAGAATTTCTCCTCCCACGGCGGAACCTCCCATACCTGCGATCAAGATCTTGTTGGGCTTCCTATAACTGATCGAGGCTTTTTCAGAAACCTTCACTTTTCGGGGGATTTCAATTTGTTCAGCCCGTTCTATCGTATCTCGACAGTATGCTGGAGTTTTCATGCAATGACCCAGCATGTCGCTCTTGTCGATGTTTCTAATTTCTGTAGGCTGATCTAGAATTGTAGCCTTACGCATTTTATCACCATCGATTATATACAATCATATTTTCGTTGGAACTTTTAAGAGCAGAGGTACGTAATTAATGGTTTCGAAACATTGGAGAAAAGATAATGGATTGAGGAAACCGCTGTGGTTTCTATTAAAACGCTTCCAACAATGGGAATTTACTCCCTCGTCATATTTTTGTCGAAAGAAGTCTGCATAAACGTTGGAAAGCTAGGCAATCAAAGATTCCCAAAAGGATACTACACCTACACTGGCTCTGCATTGGGCACAGGAGTCTCCACCCTATACAATCGAGTCTCACGACACTTGAAGAAAGAAAAACCAAAGCGTTGGCATATCGACTTTCTCTTAGCCCATGAAAACACAGTTGTAACCACTCTGATTGCCGCTCAAACCAATAAAAAAGCAGAGTGCGAGATGAATCGCCACATAAAAGAGAGCACAGAGGCGAAAATTCCTTGTAGAGGCTTCGGCGCCTCTGACTGCAAAGAAAAGTGCGAGAGCCATCTCTTATATTTTGGTGAAGAAGACATTAAACGAAAAATTGCTAAGCTTTATGCAGAAAATTTTGAGTCTGGATACGTTCTCATTGATTTTAGCTAAAACAACTTAATGGGCTTTCAGCATCCAAAAGTCTCAAATTTTCCTTTTTCTTCTATAAGAAAGGAAAGCCTCATGGTGGCGACTCTTTGTCAATTACCACACGACGAGCTACGGTCAACGATTTGGAAACGCTTTGTAGAATCGAGAAGGAATGCTTCACTTTAGAGGCGTTCACAAAAGAGCAAATAAAATTTCTTCTAGACAACTCAAACGCCATCAGCTTGATTTTTTTAGTGGATGATGAAATCGCCGGGTTCATAATAGGCTTAATCTACCATCACAATAGAACGAAAACTGGCCATGTATGCACGATAGACGTTGCGGTAAAGTATCGGAGAAAAGGGATTGGGCTTAAACTTCTCAGCGAGTTAGAGCAGGTCTTCGTTAGGATGGGTGTCAAAACTTGTTACCTTGAAGCTCGCGTGGATAATGTGGCGGCGCTGCAACTCTACCGTAAGCATGGCTACGTGGAGGTTGAACGGCTGAAAAATTATTATCATGTTGGGGTTCATGGAATTCTGTTCATGAAGAAGCTAAGTTGATTAACTTTTGGGTCAAAGCTTATATATGACATACGTCATAGATTATTTTCGGACATAACACCGTTATAGCCCGAGACTGTTGAGGACGGGGGTGGTGGCGTCCAAACATCTTCCCCTCACAGGTGAAAAAGGCGCCTTTTTTAGCCTTCTCGGCGCAATCTCCCTCCTTCGCGGTCCTCAACAGCGGGAAACTGTCTGCCTTTTTCATGCTTCCCATAAGTAGAGTTTTGTTTCTTTGTCTAACTTTCTTCGCAATTTTACATCTGGAGCTTCTACAAGAATTAGTTCGCCAGTCACAGCAATTATGCATCCTGGCAACACGTGGCCACCAAAAGCCTCACCCTTTTCATTTGCAACTGAAATGTGCGCGTGAACGAATGGCTCTTGCTCTCTTATGGAGATGTTTCCTATGCATGAAAGTATTTCTAAGGGTTCAACAATCTCGATGGATTGGTGCTCTCCTCGGCGATAAAACCCAACTACCGCCTTTTTCAGAGCGCCAATAAGGATGAAAAAGCCTGTGTCAATCTTGCTATTTTTTGCTCGAAGAGTTATAGCTTCCAGCAAATCCTCATTTTCAGAGAGGCGGGCGAAGATCACTCTTCCAAGCTTTGATTCATTCAGTTCCGTGTGTGTGGCTTTTTTCCCAGACATGAATGTCTAGTATACTTTATAAATTTTAAAACGCTTTTGGTGACAACACTTGTTAAGAGAGAGCGTGCGCACACGCCCCTAGACCATCCCATATATGATCCAAATAGGATCCAAATAGTATCGGAGAAAAACAACGAAAATTACGCCTATATTATATAAAGAAATAAAAAAAGAAGAAACAGATACCGAGAATAGGACCAAAAGGGAGTTTCTATAAAGAGTTGTTGCACCTATTTTTCTTGTTTCTTTTACGATGCTCATATCTTCGATGAGATTCCATAATCTGTACAATTGTGTTCTACTTATCCCTGATTCTCTTGTGACATCTTTCTTAGTGTAATCCCAAAATCTGGTCAAACCGCGCGCGCATTGGAAAACGGAAATTTTAAAAGTTAGAACTTCATTCTATTAATTAGATCATTAATCTATAAGATAGAGTTGAGTTCTATTGATAGAGCGAAGAAGTCGTATAGACATTGTGAATGAAGTTCTTCAACTATGCCTTGCAACAGCCCTTATGAAAAGTCAAATTATGTATCGGGCTAAATTGAGTTTTAGACAACTTGAGATTTTTTTGAGTCTGTGTATGACGAAAGAATTGTTAAAGGTTAAGATTGAAGGTTCTCGAGTTGTTTATGCAACGACTGAAAAAGGTGTAAGATTTCTTGAAGCGTATGAAGATTTCGTGAAACGCGTGAAAGAGCTTGACGTATTACCAATCTATGGAGCAAAAGGTGGCGCCACTGATGAATCCTAGGGATATAGAGCATATAGCTAGGAAAAAACTTGAAGAAATGCTTGGCGTTTCGTTGCCGAAGCGCAAGTTAGTTGTCGGATATGATTCGAAGAGATTTCCGAAGATACATGAATTTGACCTTGTGTCAGATGATAAACAAATCATCGGGGAGATAACATCTACAACACGAGCATTCGACGGAACACTGAGAAACTGCATCTTTTTGTCAAAAATTAAGGCGAAAAAGAAAATCCTCGTTCTTACTGATAAAAAGTTTTACGAGTCTTTTAGGTTGAAATATGAAGGTATCTTATCTAGGGACGTTGAAGTTCTGCTTCTGAATTTCAACGAGACTTAGTATGCGCATGCATGCAATTGCAGAATCTAAAACCTTAATCCGAATAGTAAAGGCTAAACCGTTGCTCGGCATTTTCTGCCCATGGATAAACTCTTTTATCTTTCCCAAATTAATTAGAGTGTTGTGACTCTTGAAGAACATTGGAAACTATACGACGTAACAGCCCATGATCGAGGCAAACTGCTGCTCCACATACTTGCTAAAAATAAAATCATCTTTAAAAACAAGTTAATTCTAGACGTCGGATGTGGCACTGGACAACTGGGAGAAACCTTTGCTGAGGCTGGAAACCATGTCGTCAGTATTGACATCTCAAGCAAAAACTCCCACGTAATCTGTGACGCCTTGTGCACCCCTTTCAAAAATCAGGTTTTCGATATTGTACTGGCAATAAACTTCCTGGAACACATTAAAAACCCAAACAGCTTGATAAATGAAGTCCGACGTGTTCTTAGAAAGGGGGGAGGAATAATAATCCAAACATCGAACCGCTGGTTTCCCATCGAGCAACACTATTTGCTGCCCTTCCTTTCGTGGCTTCCACATCCCATAGCCAAATGGTACTGTAAAACATTCCGAAAGAAAAACTACGATGTCCATCCCATATCACGTAGGGATGTCCTCAAAAAATTCAGTGGTTTCAAGCTAGGCTTGGAACAAAAGGTGTGGTATCCCCCATGGATAATATCGGGCAAGCTCAGAAGAAGGCTTTATTCTCGTTTTCAAAAAGTCTTCACTCTAATTTCACCAAGCTTGCTGTTTTTCTTCAGCACAGACGCTAATGAAAATTCACCCAATGTTCATTAGAGAATCTGATCAAGACGAGGATGCGCGCATCCACGCGAACTATCGTTCTCTTTTTCCTTGAATGAATTCTTCAAACCATTGTTCGGCAGTTTCTGGC
This sequence comes from uncultured Candidatus Bathyarchaeia archaeon, assembly GCA_964618655.1. GTDB lineage: Archaea > Thermoproteota > Bathyarchaeia > Bathyarchaeales > Bathyarchaeaceae > CAZUFG01. The sequence continues at coordinate 22,300 of CAZUFG010000007.1, forward strand.
GGCAACATCTGTGGCGGACGCTTGAAGGCATAGGCTGAAACGCTTATGAGAGGCCCTACAATTCCTCGGTCAAGGGCAATTTTCACCGCCCGTATAATATCGAAGAGGACTGAGCCGGCGTTTGGGGCGTCCACCGTGTTGAGTCTCATGTCCAACTGTATAGGAACTCTTCCGAAGTATAAGCCCTTAATCCAGAAGAAACTGTCACGTCGGTTATTCATGAAGTCTACGTAGTCGGTTGAACCCGCAACCACAGAAGCCTTGTATGGCAAAGCTGTCTCCACCGACTTTGTCTTCACGGCTCTCTTTATCTCTCTTGCTCGTTCAAGGGTGTCAAAAGATTCGGTTCCTCCGCCCACGTCAAGTTGGTATGTTTCGGAAACTCGCACGCCTCGTTCGGCTAGCAGCTTTAGGAGCGTCTTGTGAAGGATTGTTGAGCCAACCTGATCCTCTAAGTCGTCACCAACGATGGGCAATCCGGCTTTTTCGAAGCGTTTGCCCCATGCGACGTCACTTGCAAGGAAGGTGGGTGTGGCGTTTACGAAGGCGCACCCAGCTTTGAGCACCTCTTCAGCATACCATTGTGAGGCTTTCACTGCTCCGCTTGGAAGAAGATTAATGGCTATTTCTGCGTTGCTTTCCCTCAACTCTTTAGCCACATCGACTTCCCGAGACCCGTCAATTTTGATTATGGTCTTCAAGTACTCGCCCACGCCGTCTAAAACTGGGCCCTTCAAGACAGGAACGTTAAGTTCTGGGACTTCAGCCAGTTTTGGGGCATTATTTGGTGGGGAGAACATGGCTTTGGCGAGGTCTTTTCCAACCTTTCTCGCCTCGATGTCGAAGGCAGAAACGAACTCGATGTCTCGGATGTGGTAGCCGCCGAGAGATAGATGTCTTAAACCTACAGCCTCTTCTTCTTTTCTGATATTCTCGTAGTAGTGGACTCCTTGAACCAGCGCTGAGGCGCAGTTTCCCACACCGATTAGGGCGACTTTGATTTTGGACATAGGCAAACGCACCAGCCGTATTGAAGTGTGCGGTTAAGCTCAAAAATTTGTCTATCAACAAATCTTCTGCTCTAAAAGGTGAAGAAGGAAAACTGAAAACCACGCCATAAGTAGGCTACTCTTCCTTTTCTTTTAGGAAAACGCCTAACCCCAAAATTATTAGTCCCACCACATTAAAACAGAAAATATTATATCTTTCATTCTGGCAAGCTTAAAACATTCGTTAGACAGTTAATTGGTGTTCAAAGATTGGCTAAAGCCAGAATACTAGTTGATGGCGTTGTTCAAGGAGTTGGTTATAGGGCTTTAGTCAAGCAAGTTGCAAGGCGATTAGGCTTAAAAGGGCTCATTAGAAACCTAGAAGATACAAAAGTGGAAATTTTCTGCGAAGGCCCAGAGGACAGGACAAATAAATTTTTGAAGAAAATTGACAGAAAAGCAAAAGCTGAAGACTTCTTAAGCGTTAATGTAGCTGAAATCAAGTGTTTTTGGGAAGGACAGAAAAATTATCAACCAGCTTGGAAAGAATATGCAGGGTTTGAAATAGATTATGGAGTTAAAGAACTCTCACTTTTTGAAGGGGCTACTTTAGAGGACCACGAATATGGCAAATTGTACTTCACTGGGTTGAGAGACGAAATGAAAGGGTTGAGAGAAGACACTAACAAGAATTTTAACGAAATGGCAGAAAAATATGGAGACATATCGAAAGAACTGAAAGAATTCAGAGGGATTGTCAAGAAGTTTTTAGACGCATTTTTAGAGATGCAGAAAAGGACAGTTAAAGATAAAGCAACCTCATAATGCTATCAGCAATCACTCTAAAAAACCGAAGCATGTCTTATTTTTGAGGGAAGAAATGTGAAGGTGAGGTTGTAGCATTATGCCTAGAATAACATCTCTGGAGAAAATTTTCTCGACTTGTATTGAGCCGAATCCACCGTTTAATTTCGACGCCACAGTTCATAAGCCGTCGCACTTCCCAACACCCGACAACATTTACGAAGACGGAAAATACTGGCAGACGATGAATTTTCAAGGCAAAATTCTTGGAATAAAGATGGAAAACGAAGGAAGCGTGGATAATCCGAAAGTTAGGTTTACCGTTTATTCTCAGTTTCCTCTTGAGGATGCGTACCTTCAACGATTGACAGAAGAGATACGGTGGCGATACGATTTAGACAGCGACATATCTGAGTTTTGTGAAAAATTCAGGGAAGAAGAGTTGCTTGGGCCGGTATTGCAGAAGCGGAGAGGGATGAGAGTCAGCTGCGCATACTCTCTTTACGAGCTTCTGATGATGGCCATTGTTTTGCAGAACGCCACTGTTAGGCGAACTGTACAGATGATGGAAGCCCTCTTCGACAAGTATGGAACTAAGGTTAGGTTTGACGGAAAAGAACTCTACGCTTTCTGGGAACCCAAACGGCTGCACGAAGCCACTGAACAAGAATTGCGAGAGTTGAAAGTTGGTTACAGAGCCAAATACTTCAAGAAGACTTCCGAAGACTTCGTTAAAGGAATAGTTGAGGAGTCTAAACTTCGCCAAATGAACAAAGAAGAGGCAAGGAAGGAACTGTACAAGCTCTACGGCGTGGGCCCAGCGTCAGCCAGCATCCTGCTCTTCGAAACACTGCATCACTATGACACGATTGAGAAAATCGGTCCGTGGGAGCAAAAAATCTATTCGCGTCTCCTTTTCGACAAGGAACTGGTTCCAGCCGATACAATCCTTCGAGAAATCGACAAACGATACGGAAAATGGAAAACATTGGCTATGCACTACATTTTTGAAGACTTGTTTTGGAAGAGAAAAACACAGAAGATTGAATGGTTAGAAAAACTGATTAGACTTTAATGCACACACATGAATTGCAAAAGATAGAGGGTTTTCCGTAAGTTTTATTTTTAGAACGAACTATTTGGAGTTAGGAGAAAGGAAATGTTGAAGACAATAGTTTCTGGAATGATGCTGACACTGCTGTTAACGAGCATGTTAACATTGGCATTTAAAATTCAACCAGTTAAGGCATCTGGAACTATTTACATTAGAGCTGATGGAAGCATAGACCCACCAGATGCGCCTATCTCTACTACAGATAATATCACCTACACCTTCACCGATAACATTAATGACTCGATTGTAGTTGAAAGATGCAACACAATAATTGACGGAAACGGATACACAGTTCATGGCTCTGAGAGTGGAAGCGGCTTTAGCTTATACGAAATAAACAGTGTGACAATCAAAAACACAAACATTAAAGGATTTTATTATGGAGTCTGCCTCAACTTGACAGCTGGTAACATTCTTTCGGGAAACAACATAACAAACAACAGTTTGGGTATCGTTTTCGTTTCTTCCTCAGGCACCAGTGTTAGCGGGAACAACATAACAAATAATAACGAAGAGGGCATCTTTCTATGGAATTCTTCAAACAATAACAACATAACTGGCAACAGCATAACAGCGAACACCGTGTGGGGTATTTCGCTTAGAGATTCTTCAGGTAATGTTCTTAGAAGTAATACCATGGTCAACAATGAGTTAAACTTTGGTATAGCCGGAGGCACCGACCTGTCGCACTTTGTTAATGAAGTTGACGCATCAAATACTGTTGATGGTAAGCCCATATATTATTGGGTTGACGTAAGAGATTTGACTATTCCACTCGACGCTGGCTACGTAGCTCTTGTCAACTGCAATAACATCATAGTTCAAAACCTAAAACTAACAAAAAACTTGCAGGGTGTCCTACTTGCTAACACGACAAACACGACGATAATAAAAAACAACATAACAGCAAGTCGCTATCATGATGGCATATGGCTCTATTCTTCTCCTAACAACAGTATAAGTGAAAACGACATAACAAACGATGGTTATGGCGTCAAGCTTGAATTCTCTTCGAATAACAGTATGGTTGGGAACAACATAGTAGCAAGCGATTACTTTGGCATTGCTCTCTATTCTTCTTCGAGCAACAGCATAGTGAATAACAACATAACGACAAGTAATAGGGATGGCATCTGGCTTGAGGATTCTTCAAACAACAGCGTGAGCGAAAACAACATAACAAACAATGGTTATGGCATCGCGCTCTCTTCTTCTTCCAACAATAATAGCATAATTGGAAACAGCATTGCGGCAAACAATGTCTTCTGGAATAGCTATGGTATCTTGCTTTATTCTTCTTCTAATAACATTGTAGTTGAAAACAACATAGCAGAAAACAACCCCTATGGCATCATGCTATGGTATTCTTCAAACAACATCATTTCTGGAAACAACATAACAAACAACGAATATGGCATCTACCTCATCTCTTCTTCAAATGGCAACAGTATGAGCGGAAACAACATAACAGACAACAGCTACGGTATCTATCTCCAAGATACCTCAAACAACAACAGCGTAAAAGGAAACAACATAACAAACAACTATGACGGCATCTATCTTGGTAACTCTTCAATTAACACGATATCTGGAAACAACATAACAAACAACGAGTATGGCATCTATCTTTATCATTCTTCAAACAACAACATAATATCTGGAAACAACATAACAGCAAACAATGATGGTG
>CAZUFG010000008.1:0-25426 GCA_964618655.1 uncultured Candidatus Bathyarchaeia archaeon
GAAGGAGGTGATAGGAATGTTCAAGATAAAAGAGAAGCTTGAAAGAAGCCTGAGTGGGAGAAGATCAGAAAACAGCTTTCTGAGACTGTTTAGATCAAATACAGGCTTTCAACCCTCTATCGTCGGCCTGGATGCAGCAGAACAAGAAGACTTCTCTGCTGATTCCCAGAAAGAGACTAGAAATGCCATGCTGGAAGCCGAACAAAAGAAGGCCATGGCAATAATAGCACTACAGCAGAAACACCAACGTTTTTGCTAACGCATTCCTATTGCCTCCGCCCCTTTTTTCTGGTTCCTTTCAATAATGAGCTTGACTTTTTTGTTTCTTATCGAGTTGCTGAGAAGGTCGTCAAGCGCGCTATCGGATTGTTGAGAAAGGGTCAGAGCTCGCTGAGAGTTAGTTGAGACAGGCTTTGAATATGTCACTGGAGAATACAATGATGGTGGCAAGATCTTCCGAAAGCGGAAATGAAAAAAAGTAGCCTCATTCGTTGAAAAGTGGCTTTGTTTAAATGAACAAGTCTTCTTCTTTTGGTCTTATCAGCTCTGTTGCCTTCGCCTTTCCAGACCTTAGATATGGGTAGTCTCGAATAATCGCCACAGGAATTCCCTCGTTTGCCTGCCCGATGACCAGTTCTGCAGCTGACGCCAGTTCGTCAGCAACCGCGGTCTGCTTTACTCTTAAGACGTATCCGAAAAGGTCTTTTTCTCCCCTTCGGTCTCGTATGGGGTTGATTCCAGCAACTCCTATGGCGATGTTGATTTCGCCCATGCGTAGTGGGCGTCCATGAGTGTCCGAAATAATGACTGCCACATCCTTCCCAGTTAGTCTGTTTATTTTCTGTTGAATATTCCGTGCTGAACGGTCGGGATTCGCTGGCAAGAGTGCCACACTTCTTTTCCCAGGAACGTTAGACTGGTCAACTCCGCTGTTGGCACAAACAAACCCATGCTTAGTTTCTGTGATGAGTTTTCCGTCACCCATTCGAACAATGCTTTTCGACTCTCGAAGGACGACTTCCACAACGGCTGGGTCTTTGTCAAATTTCTGGGCAAAAGCCTTAGCGAAGTCTGAAGGAACCACGCTCTCCAAGTTTACGACGTTTCCCTCAGCCCGAGAAACAATGACGTGGGTAATTACAATGATGTCGCCGTCTTGAATCGGGGTTTCCTGACGTTCAGCCGCTTCACAAATTAGCCCAGCAAGATCATCCCCGCCCTTTACAATGGGCAGATTTTTCACGCCAATTATCTGAATCACAGGGGTTTTCACTGAATCATATGAATTTTCACTTTCGCTTTCTGAAGATTTTTTTGCCATCGATTTCCGTGACATACTCAAACCCGTGACTTCTATTCCTAAACCTTAGAGATTACCTGCAGATATGAGAATCCCGCCCCCCATCGCTAACATAAGGCCGCCAAAGATAACTACAAGCGTGTCTAGAAAATCTACATAGATCTGTGAACTGGCAGCCATGACAATGAATCCAAGGATCATCGGTATTAAGCCGTAGATGTTCCTTTTTGCTTTTTCAGTTGCCACATGACCTCTATATCCAAAAAATATCGAGAGTACTGCAAAAATGATTCCAAGAGCGCCGACAAGTATATTTCTAATATAAAGATAGACCAACGCTTCGAGAATTATTAAGATAGCACCAATGAGAGTTATAATAAAGCCTGCTGTAGGGTGCTTACCTTCGCCTTTTAAGGGCGACTGAGGAGGCGGCGGTGGCGGAGGCGGTGGATAAGATTCACTCAAAACTTTTTCCCTCATTTTCGAGTTTCTACCTTCTAAAATAAAAGCTTTGAGTAGTTCACATAGACAAAAAGAAACAAATCGCTGATGTAGTCTGCAAAAACTGTAGCATGCACATCAGAGTGCATTTCCCTTCATAACCCTCTCTTTTTTTCTTACTACGAGGATGCAATTGACAAAACATAGAAAAAAGGGAATGTGCGGGAGACATCTCCATTTTCGCATAGTGTATCTGAATCACGGGTTTTTCCATAGCGTCCTGTGACATATTCAAACCCTACTGTGAATTCTCATCTGTTGTTTAAAGAATGCTCTTCTTGCGTCTTAGCTTTTCTTTTTGCTCCGCGGAAAAAGGTGACGTGTCCGTAGACCAAACTTAACAAGAGACAGCATCAATGGAACTTCCATTAGAGGCCCTATTACTGTGGCCAAGGCAGCACCTGAATTGAGACCGTAAAGGGTTGTCGCCACGGCAATGGCAACTTCAAAGTGGCTACTAGAACCGATGAGGGTAGTGTCTATTGATGTTGCGTAGTCCCAATTAGACAGCCACGAAACAGAGTAGGTTATGGCGATCATTGTTGTATAATGGAGCAGGTTCGGAGCGGCAAGGTAAGCCACTAGAAGCGGATCAGTGAGGATTATCTTTCCTTGTAACGAAAACATAACGATTAGAGTGAGCAGCAACGCTATGATGGATATTTTACGCACAAGTTCAAGATAGGTGTGGTCAAACCACTCCTTTCCCTTCCTGCCTATCAACAACTTTCTGGAAATTGCTCCTAATGACACTGGAAGAGCTATGAAGATGATTACGCTCGCGGCAATTAGATCCCATGGGACTGGTATGCCACTTACGCCCAAATAAAATGCTGATTGAGGCGCGTAAAGAGCTAGCATCAATAACGCGTTAACAGCTGTATTTATCAGTCCTTGAGCTAGGTCTCCTTTGGCTAGCATGATCCACCACATGACCATGGCTGTGCACGGAGACATGCCGAGAAGTATGACGCCAGCCCTCTGATATGGGTCAGTGAGAAGCAAGTTTGCGTAAAGCGTCATGATAGGTGGAGCGATAACCCAGTTCGCAATTATGGTGAGAAGCATGGGTTTCGGCTTCCTCACAGCCTTCTTAACATCACTAAACGCTATGCCCACAACCGTCGGGTACATCATAAAAAACAAAAGGATGCCGATTGGAATCGACAACTGAGCAAACTTCAATGAGTCCAGATACTCACCAAAGCTTGGGAGAAACCTTCCTAATAAGAGCCCAACAACTATGCAAATGGCAATCCATAAAGTGAGGTATTTCTCGAAAACACCAAGTTTCGCTTCTTTTTTCTCTGCCACCAGCGTGCTTCTCCTACGAAATCCTCGTTTTTTAGGGATGTCTCAGCGGTTGTGTTAGTTGGAGAATGTATTTAGATATTTAAATTTATTGCTGTATAAACTATCATGGAATGAGTTGCCTCAAAAAGCGTGGCACTTGTGTTCTACAGTATTTTCAATTTGCGCATGTTTTCAAGCAGTTCTGGGCCTGAAATACTGTAGAAAACCCATTTTCCTTCTTTTCTATCCTTAACTAATCCTGCATTTTCTAAGAGACCTAGATGGTGCGAAGCTGTGGGCTGGGTTAAGTCTAACGCCACCATTACCTCGCAAACGCACATCTCTCGAACCTCAAGAAGCCTCAGAATCCTCAACCGTGTTTCATCTGCAAGAGCCTTAAAAAACCTGCTCTTTTTGTCCGCAGTTTCAACACTTGCAACCTTGTCGGCTAATTGCTTCAACTCATCTGCATATTTTAAAGCATCCTCGCCAGGGCAGATTCTCGAACTTATCAACCGCTTGAGTCTTCTGTTTAACTTAGGCTTTGACATTCTAACGAATCCCATTTGGGCGTTCAAGTAGTATGCTGTGATTATGAGTTAAATAAAACAAGATATTTAAATATGTCTCAGGTTCTCAAACCATATCTCGAATACATAAAGTGATGAAGATTTAAAATGAGTTGGGGTCTTCGGGAAGTGAAAGAGCGTACAAAAGTGGTTCATATAAACACTTGGGAAGAGTTTAAGAAATTGGCAATAGCCTCGCATCCAAATTTCATGGCGTACACTGTGCAGAATGCACCGCTTTCAAGGCCTCCTGTGGGTTTGAGGCTTGTTTTCGCCGCCGAAAATGTTCAGTACGTTTTTCTAGACTTCGCTCATGGCGAAGCTTTCAGGCGAACAAAACTTCCATTATACACCTCTGAAGGCGGAGATGCTTACTTCAAAGAAGAAGACCTTAAAAACTTCATACGTATTGAACTGAACCGAAAAGATATCTCCATCATTTCATTTGAAGCCTTAGGTTATTAATAATACAGCGGGATGACTCATCTATAGACTATCCGCTCGGGATAGGTATACACGTTCATACGTTTTCCTCTCACAAACCCAATCAACGTTACGCCAGTGCGCTCCGCAACCTCAACGCCAGAACTAACAGCCGCCGCAAGAGACGCAGCAGCTGGAACCCGCATCCTAGCCAACTTCAACACAATGTCTCCGGTTAGTCTCCCACTCGAAGCCAAGAAACACTCCTCAAAATCAAGCCTCTTCAGCGCACCAATTCCAACAACCTTATCTACAGCGTTGTGTCGCCCCACATCTTCCATAAACGTTACCAACTTGCCTTCCGCCGTAAACAACGCAGCGACATGAACCCCTCCGGTCTTTCTAAATGTCTCAGCCAACGTGTTAAGCTGCTTAACAGACTGCGAAATAACTTCTGCTTTAATGTTAAGGCCTAAAGGCATCTTTGGAAGGCCAAGCCTATCAATAAGTTTTGAGAGCGGCCAATAATCCGGAGAGCCACAAGCAGAAACAATTAGCCGAGCAAATGGTTGCGAAACCGAGACTCGCTTTTCAACGTCGATGTCCGCTCTTAGCCTTACACGACATTTTTCACCCTTCTCTAACCGTATCTCCTGTATCTCGTCCACCGACTTCAGCACTCCCTCTGAGAGAAGATGCCCAATCGCTAACTCCTTCAAGTTTGTCGGCGAACAAAGAATAGTCACGTAATGCGTTTGGTTTAAGAAAATATGGAGCGGGCGCTCCTCTGCCACAAAATCCTCTTTCTTCTCAAGCTTTTTGGCGGACAAGTCTATTTGTGAAACTAAAAACTTCTTCATAATCTACAATCCTTTAAGCCTTCAACTCTGAAAGGACGTGACGGACAATCTCGTCTGCAATGTTCACTCTTGTGACGGACTGAAGCCCCCGCCAGCCAGGTTGACTGTTCAACTCAACCACCACCGGTCCGTCTGGTCCTTCTAAGATGTCTACGCCAGCCACTTTACAGCCAATCGTCTTCGCTGTTTTGACGGCGAGTTTCTCCAACTCTTCTTTGAGCTTAACTGGTAGGGGTTTTGCCCCCTGACTAACATTTGTTTTCCAAGTTTGTGCAACACGTTTCATGGCTGCCACGACACGGTTACCCACAACAAAGGCACGTATGTCAGACACCCCGTGTGGAATGAACTCTTGAAGATAATTAACACCGTGATAAAATGAAACAGCCCTAAACACTCTTGTGGCAGTGTCTGGGTCTGAAACCCTCGTAGAGCCTACTCCTCTGGACCCAAATAAGGGCTTTATGACCACATCTCCTCCTAACTCATGAAAAGCTTTGAGGGCTTCTTCATGATTTTCTGTTACGGCGGTTCGTGGAACTGGCAAGCCAGCCTCCTCCAAAAGAGAAAGCGCATAATACTTGTCCACAGAACGCTCGATAGACGAAGGCGGATTTAAAATGAGCATTCCTAAGCGTTCAAGCCGATATAGAAGGTTCATTCTGAAAATGATTTCTTCCAGCGAACCACGTCCGATGGGACGTATAATTAAGGCACTCAAATCCTTAAGAACATTGAGACTGCCCAGAGACGCTTGAGGCTTATACCTCACTCGAGCGACAAGCTGAGGAAAACTGAAACACAGAGGCGTTATGTTACGTTTCTTCATCGCCTCTTCCAGGCGAGTGGAACACCACCCGTCTTCGTTTCTCGTCACGATTCCCATTTTCAAAGCGTGCGTCCCTCACATCATTGGCGTTACTCACGTTTAGAATAAAGGTTTGTCTCCTTTACAAAAACTTGATGAAACCCTTAAGCCCTTCAGCACTCTCTATCTTTTCAGACAAGTTTAGTTGCAAATAAGCCCCACGACGGTTGAAGTAGGGCGGACCAGTTCTCGAAAATAGAGTCAAGATTTTTCCGCTATGGTTTATTTTGAACCCGTTTTCACTGGGTTCGTGTCCTCGGATCATGAGTTTGACGTTCAGCATTTTTAGAAGCTTGGCTGTTATGTCTTCTCCGAAGAGTTTTCCCGCGCCTCGTGGTGATGGATAAGTTCCCCTAATGTCTTCTTCTGGGTCGTTCCAAAGAATTTCTTCTAGGTGAGTTTCGTGCGGGTGCTTCTTGTGCGCGTAGGCTAAATCATCTATTGTAGTGGCTTGGCTTGGCGCTCCGCCATGAAGCAGGATACATCGCTCGCTTATTAGCACGGCATTGTAAAGTTGGTCAAAGAGTTCTCGTAGCTTCATGTATATGTCTTGCGAGTGTTCGCCAAACTTTCGGTTCAGATGTTCTGGCAAGTCGTGCGGGTAAGCGAGAATGTCATGCGGACCTTCGTGGTTTCCCCTCATTAATATGACACGTTCAGGAAACAGCTTCTTGAGTTTTAGAACGACATAGTAGACTTCGGGTGAGTAGATGCCTCTGTCTCCGTAATCGCCTAAGAAAATTAGTAGTGACTGGTCTCCTCGCTGAGCCTTCTTTAGAAAATCTCTGGTTTTCAAAATTTGTGCCAGACTGTTTAAGTCGCCGTGAAGGTCCCCGATGATGGTTGCATTACCTTCAGGAGACATCTCAACTAGTCTTCCAGTAATTCTTAGGTTTCCAACATGCCCGCTTTCAGTACGCAACAGGTCAACAACATAGTCGGTCAACTGCAAGAATTCATCGAGGTTCGTCTTTAACGAACTGCTCACAAGGTTCTTCAAATCTTTCATTTGAGCTGGCATAAACGCACCAGTTTAGATTTCATCAAACACACTTGAATCTATCATGTAAAATAGTTTTTATAATGCGCTAGATGTAATTAATGCTTCACATCCGATGGTTGATGGCGACTCCTCAGGTGTTAAGCTGGCAAGACTTGCTTCAAAATAGTCCAATCGAATGGTTGCTTGAAGAGACGAATCCATCGGTTCGATATTTTACTTTACGCGACCTCTTAGACAAAGGTGAAGACAACCCTGAAGTGGCGGAGGCTAAAGCAGCCATTTCGACTTCAAAGATTATGGTCAAGATTCTTTCTAAGGAGAAACTTGAAGGTTATTGGGAAGACTCGAAGAGTCCCTATCTTCCTAAGTATAAGGCTACTTATTGGCAAGTGATGACTTTAGGGCAACTTGGAATCGATAAAAGCGAAGAGAGAACTCAAAAAGCCTGCGATTACACTTTCGGTCTCCAATTAGAAAACGGCGGATTTTCCATGTATACCAAGAAGGGGACGGCAACAGAATACAACAGAGTGAAAAGACGACTGACAGCCAGAGGCGAATCGCCGCCAAAATCAATCAATTGGATAAGTTCTCTCGTTAACGAGCATGAATACTCCTGTCTTACTGGCAATGTGGTTGCTGCTCTCATTCGACTTGGATATGGAGAAGACCATCGCGTCAAGAAAGCCATAAACTGGCTTCTGAGTGTTCAAAACAGAGATGGCGGATGGCTGTGCCCGTACTGGAAGGCTCACATTAAGGACACGCACAGCTGTTTTTACGGAACTATATGCCCGCTCGAAGCATTTTCAGAAGTTCCAGAAACCAAACGTCCACCGGAAATGAAACAAGCAATCGAGAGAGGTGCCGAGTTCTTGCTGATGCATCGCTTGTACAAGGCAGACCATCACAGATACAAAGTGATTAACCGACAGTGGTTAAGGTTCAGTTTTCCATGGTTCTACGGATACGACATTTTAAGAGGGCTATCAGTTCTCACAAAACTAGATTATATCGATGATGAACGCTTGACAGATGCTGTAGGAGTATTGATTAAAAAGCGTCGCTCTGATGGAACATGGCTTCTCGACAGCTCCCCACTTGGCAGAATGCAAACAAACATTGAATCTGTGAGTAAACCTAGTAAGTGGATAACCTTAAACGCCTTAAAAGTGCTGAAACGTCTATATCAAACAAATAATGAAAAGTTGAAGGAAATCTTGCCAAAAAATTAAAAGAGGGATAATTATGAGCGCCCCAAAACTGAGTTTTGAGGAAACTCTCCTAGAAAAAGTGGTTCTTAAAGAAATCTGTTCTGGTTGTGCTGCTTGCGTTCTTGTGTGTCCCTTTGGCTGCTTAGAATACTTTGAAGAAAGACCAAACTTAGTTAAGAAATGTGAAATCTGTGGCATCTGCCCTCGAGTCTGCCCTAGATATGACTTTTCTCAAGCAGCCCTAGAAAAGCTGGTGTTTGAAAGAGAACATAAGCCTGACGAAGAGTTCGGAATTTATAGACGCTTAGTCATCGCTCAAGCCATTGACAAGAACATACTCCGAGTTTGCCAAGACGGTGGAGTCGTCACAGCATTACTCACATTCGCTCTAGAAAACCATATTATCGACGGAGCCGCCGTTTCAGGACTCAGCCCAGAAAAACCACTGTATCCAATCCCCAAACTGGCAACATCACGACAAGAAGTTTTAGAATGCGCTGGAACCAGATACACATACTCGCCCAATCTCCTTGCATTCCGAGAAGGAATTAAACAAAAGAAAAAGAACCTAGTCTATGTTGGGACACCCTGTCAGATTCAAGCCATACGAAGAATTCAGATGGCTTCCCTGAAGAAGTACGCTGACCCACTCAACCTTACTATAGGATTGATGTGCACTGAATCCTTCGACTATGAGGGGCTAATGAAAAAACACATCGAAAAGGAAATGGGCATTAGTCTAAGCGACATAAAGAAAATTAACATCAAAGCAAAACTCTTGGTCACACCAAAATCTGGCGAAGAAAAAATCATCCCACTAAAAGAAGCGAAACAATACACCCGAAAAAGCTGTACGTTATGTACCGACTTCTCCGCTGAACTTGCTGACATCTCAGCCGGCGGCTTAGGAATGAGCGACTGGACATTTACTATACTACGCACAAAAAGAGGCGAAGAACTCTTCAAAAACGCGGAGAAAAAAGGAGTTCTCAGGACAAAGCCAGTTGAAGACGAGGAAGGAAAAAGAGCCCTCGACTTACTAGTTAAACTCTCAAAAAGAAAGCGAGAGACAAAGTGAGGCTAAAAATTATTGGGGTAAGATGACTTCAATCTTTTTGTTAGTCAACTCGAAGGCAACACTTTCAAGCTTCTTTTTCTGACTTTCAATTCTTTCCAATGCCTTTTTATGTTCATCGTCTAGGGTATTGTTCCTCGATTCGATGATTCCCTTTTGTTTCTGTAGCTCTCTCAGTTCTTTTTGAAGTTGCTCAAACTCGGTTTGAAAAGTCGTTATGGCTTCGGAAGTTGAAAGTTGTTGTTTTTGAGAAAGTGCTTCTTTGCAACTTTGATGTACGGAAGCCAGAGCATCCTTCTCGAGAATTCCTTTTATCTGGTCTTGAGCCTTCCTTAAGCGACTGCTCTTCAATTTTAGCTTTCCTTTCTCAATCGCGTCATTCACTTTTCGAAGAACTCTCTTCAGCATGGGATACCCGTCTTCCTCGGTTGCAAATGCCTCGAATGGATCGCTCAAATACTCGTCCAACTTTTTCAGTTCATCTGGCGGTATGGGATAGTCAGGTCCTCGGGCTAGAGTTTGAAACTTGAAAAAAGGTTTTTGAAGATGGCGTAAACCATACTTTACTTTTCCATCCAACTCTGCAATTTGCTTATTTACTTGACTGAGTTCGCTGACCTCGCCTTTACTTTGAGCCAACGCAATTTTTTGTTGCTTTTCCATTATTTCTTTCTCTATAGCCTTCCTTGTCCAGCCTAGTTTTTTCTTTTGCTCATCAATTTCATCGAGTTTTTTCAGCGTTTCAGAAAGCCTATCAATCATGGAAAGCGAGTCGTCCACATCCTTTGTCTTCACATATTTATGGGATGAAAAGGCGCGCAGTTTCTGAATTGAGTCCATGAATCGTTTAAGTGCGATGTCGAATCTTCTGCGGTCGATGATGAAGAAGGGCGTAATCCGTCGGAACTTCTCCGCTCTTTCTCGCATAACTGTGGCAACAAACTTTTCCAGCTCATCACATAACACCCGAAGGCCTTCGTGTGAAACCTCCTCAGGAACAGTGATTCGGTCCATTGTATCGGAGACGTCTCGGGCGAGCTTGTAGGCTTCTCTTGCTCGACGATACGTTTTTGGGTTGTTCTTTTCTATCTCCTTCTCGCTGTCTTCCATCATTTTGTCACAGGATTCCCAAAAGTCGTCCATCTTGCTCTTCACGTCATTGAGCAGACTTGTTCCTTCAGTTTTTAGTGGTTTGAGAATAGAAAGTGTTTCTTGCTCCAACCATCCCTTAACGTCTTCAAGTTTTATCTCAAGCGGCTTTGACATGGAGTTAGTTCCCAATTTTTTGTAAGAGTTGAGTTTATTTAATCTTGTGTAGGTCTGTAAGTCGATGTTGTTCTCCGGGTTTGAAGAGGGGATCAAAATTATTTTTGTTTCTTCTTCATCATCTTCAATGAGATTTTAACGCATTTTTAAGTAGCTACTCTTAAATAATTAGCTTGCCCACACTACGCCAAACAAGTTAATGAATGGGATGTTCACGAATGGACTCAAAAACTATCGCGTTTATCACGATGATGGGTGCGCTTGGAAATGTTCTATTCTTGATTTCCTATTACTTAGGGCCAATAGCGGAAGGAGTCGCGCTCGATCTCTCCCTTATACCCACATTCGTATCAGCCCTTTACGGAGGACCTCTCGCTGGGTTTGTCACAGGATTGTTTGTTGGTGTTCTTCCAGGGATTTTCTTTGGCCCTCTTGGTAGCGGTTCTTGGCTTGGCTTAATATCATTACCTATTGGAAAGTCGCTGACGGGACTTACTGCAGGCTTGTTCTATAAAGACCTCGACATAAACAGTAGAAATCGTCGATCAATTCTGACGATTCCTCTAGTGCTTGTTTCTTATGTTCCAGAGTGTCTTTTTACAGTCGCCTATTTTCTAAGTTTCCTTCCCTATTTTTTTGGCTTGCCATATTCTATCGCCGTCACTATAATAGTATCTGTGTTGCTAAAAGCATGGGCTGAAATCATTTTCATGAGTTTCCTAATGGGAGCGTTAGTAGGCAACCAAGGATTCAGCAACTTTGTCAACAACTTCTTTGCGCGTCCTAATAATTGGTCGAAAGCTCTAGCTCCGCCACTGACTTAGCATCAGAAATTTATTTACTGCAATCACTAACATAACAATCAAGTGGGTAAGTTGTTCAAGTTCAAATGCAGACAGAAAATATTCAAAATCGGAAATGTAAAACTTGGCGGACAGCCAGGAGAACTGCCCACGGTTCTCGTAGGAAATGTTTTCTACAAGGGCATGCCCGAAGTAACGAGCCACGTGAAGGGCGAATTTGATCAGAAATCTGTGCTAAAATGGATAACAATGGCTGGGGAGCTTTCTGAGAAAACGGGAGTTCCGCATTTTCTAGATGTTATGGCTACATATCCAGAAGCCATGAGACAATACATAGCATTCATATCTGAGCAAAGCGAAAGCGCGTTCCTCATCGATGGAGCAAACACAGAAACTCGTGTCGCTGGTTTAGAACTCGTTACAGAACTGGGGCTTCTAGAAAGGACTATTTTTAATGCTATTTCCCCTCAAACACCCGAAAAAGAGCTAGAAACGATTCGTGACTCTGGCATAACCGCAGCCGTTCTTCTCGCGAATAATGAGGTTGATTTTTCGCCAGAAGGCAGAATCTCAATTCTGAAGGGCTTTAATGGACGAGTTGGCTTGCTGGAGACAGCAAGAAAGGCGGGGGTAAAGAAAATTCTAGTCGACACCATAGTTTTTGATGTGCCAAGCATAGCCTACGCCACAGAAGCCATAAAACTTGTAAAAAACGAGTTGGGCTATCCAGCGGGTTGTTCTCCCGCTAATGCTACATACGACTGGAGGGGGGTGCAGAATGAATCTTTGAAGCAAGGATTCGTTGCCTATAACGCGTCTGCGCACACGATAGCCCAGTTCGGCGGAGCCAACTTCCTAATTTACGGACCGATAAAACAAGCAAAAAACCTGATTCCAACATCCGCTATGAACGACGCAATCATCGCTTACCACGCCATGAGACGGCTGGGCGTAAAACCCCTCGTGGAAAATCATCCGCTCTACAAAATCTTCTGAGAATATAAGAAAACCCCCTTAGTGCGACGTACATGTAGAGGGTTCCTAAGATTTCCCTTTTTTTTGAAGTGATCAGTTTGAGTATGGTTTTAGGCGTGCGCACACGCTCCTAGACCATCCCATACATGATCCAAATAGGATCCAACTAGGCTCCAAATATGCTGTGGACAAAGAAAAAGGTAGTTTGTGGAGATGTCGTCACTTAGGATTTGTTCATTTAAATGTTTCTACAGTGATTTCGTGTAGTTTTCAGTCTCCGCGAAGAGTTTTTCTATGTCCTCTTCAGTGTGCGCCGTGCTGAGTCCTCCTGTTTTTGTTGGGAGAAAGAATACTCCATTCGCAATCAGGTACATGTGATAGTCATTCAGTCTTTTGCGATCTGCTCGGAAAACTCCGTGAACATCCTTTATTTGTTCGTGGGTAAAGTGCGTATGGAAGAGTGAGCTTATGCCTATAACTTGAACATCTATGTTTCTTTTTTCAAAGATCTCTGAGAGTTGCTTTCGAACTTCGTTCCCTCGCTTGTTTAGTTGATTCAAAATTTGCCCATCTTCCAACATTTTTAATGTCGCCAAACCAGCAGTCATAGTCACAGGATTTCCGCAGAAAGTTCCTCCGTGGAAGGAAAACTTTGGCCGCTCATATAGAAGAGGATTCATGCGTTCCATAATTTCTTGACCACCAGCAACCGCGCCTATTGGAAATCCTCCTCCCATAATTTTTCCTAGAACTGTGATGTCAGGCAAGACTCCATAAGATTGCTGAGCTCCGCCAGGCGCAAGTCTAAACCCGGTGACGACCTCGTCAAAGATTAGAAGCGCACTGTTTTCAGAGCATAACTCCCTCAACCCTTTTAAGAATTCTTTTTCGGCGGGGATGCAGCCTCCAGCTCCGAGAATTGGCTCAACAACAACGGCGGCGACTTTCTGATTTTTCATTCTTCTTCTCGTTTCTTCAATATCATTAAACGGAAGCACAAGCGTGTCCTTTACAACTCCAGACGTTACTCCGCTAGATTCTGGAACATCCAAAGGAGGCTTAACCGCCACATCAAGGGCGTCATAGCCTCCGTGCCATCCCCCCTCAAACTTCGCAATTTTTTCCCTGCCTGTGAATGTTCGAGCCAACCTAACAGCGTACATCATGGCTTCGGTTCCAGAGTTTGTGAAACGTACCATCTCTGCGCTCGGAACCATCTTCACCACTTGTTCGGCTAAGGCAACTTCAAGCTCGTGACTTGTTCCATAGTGTGTTCCGTTATCGATTTGCCGCTTAACTTCCTTCATAACCTCTGGCGGACTATGTCCAAAGATGAGGCTGAAATGGCCCATCCAGAAATCGATGTATTCGTTTCCGTCTACGTCAACTAGTTTGCTTCCCTTCGCCTTAGCCGTATAGAAGGGATACGGTTCAATGTAGCGAATAAAATATGAAACTCCAGCAGGAAGAACCTTTTCAGCTCTTCGATATAGTCTTTGAGACTTAGGCGTTTTAGGCAAGCAACAGCTCAACATGATTATGGCCTCTCTCAAACTGACTTCTTATATTGCTTATCTGCATTAAAGAGTAACACTATCAAAAGTGAGAGCCTCATCCACGGTTTGAATCACATGACCATTGAAAGAAACATCCTCATCTCTATCCTAAAACTGACAAAGAGCGGAATAGTCGCAAGGGAGCTGATTAGCCGAGACGCTCAGGTTCCTGTTCAAGTTGTTGATGAGATGCTCAAAAAATTTCTGAACGCTGGGTTAGTTCAACGGAAAGGCAACGTGATTGAAGCGTCGTCGGACCAACGCATCCGAATTGTCATTAATGCCATCAAGCTAGGAGCAGACTTTCAAAGAGCATGCAACTTCCTCAAGTGGGACGAGTTTGAAAACATTGCAGCCACAACCCTAGAAGCCAACAACTTCGCAGTGAAAAAGCACCTCCACTTCTCGTGGGCCGGAAAACGATGGGAGATCGATGTCTTGGGCTTTCAACGGCCAATCATCGTCTGCGTAGACTGTAAACATTGGCATCACGGTTGGGCAAGGTCAGCAACACTAAAGGCAGTTGAAGCTCAAACAGAAAGAACCCGCGCCTTAGCCGAAGCCTTTCCTCAACTAGGTGAAAAAGTAGGAGTAGTCGACTGGAAACAGGCCGTGCTTGTTCCAGTAGTTTTATCGCTGACTTTTGGACCCCTAAAATTTTACCAAAATACGCCCATAGTTCCAATTTTGCAATTCCAAAATTTCCTGAATGAGATATCGGCTCATACAAACTGGTTAACACATTTTTCCGTGCGTCTTTAAAGGTGGCTTATTTTTATGGAAAAAGATTGAAATGAAAACTGGTTTTTGAAATGAAAAGCGCAATTTTAGAAAAATTTCAGAATAATCTATATGAATATTTCTACAAAATGTCTATCAAAAATCCAAAAACGGCCTTTCTATGATTACAATTTACAAGAACAAGAATAGAAATTCTTTTCATGACTTATTTTTGTATGTAAAACTGTCTAATATTTCTCAGTCTATAAAAAGAAAACCTCGCATATCACTTCTTTCAGACAGGTACTATCCGATTATTTCAACATGAGTCCCTATGGCTTGCCCTGGCACTCCCTTTACGAAACGGGCTCTCACAAGCCCAGTTTTTCCATGCAACGCCACAATTTTTCCTCGAATTTTTCGCTCACCAATTGACCACGCAACCTTCCTCCCTAAAAGCCTAGCTGCCTCATTTGAGGACGTAAAACCAGGAAACCGGAGGATGTACTGCTTTGGATGCTGAGTTTTTGGGCCTGTTCGGTAGCCAGTAATGACACCAACAATTTTTTGCGACACGATTACTCCCTCTTTTTAGCCTTTAATATTCAGTTACGTATTTCATTAGTCGTTCCTTTCCTGCCATAAAAAGGATGCGTTATATGTTTAGAGATGAAGAAACTAAACTTAATCTAGTAAGTTTGGGACATTATGTGTGCAATAGTTTTTTTCACGGCTTTTACCCCCGGGTATAGACTTGACAAACTCAGGAAGCCTAAAGTTAGAACTAACCATCCGCTCACCGCAAGGAGACTGAATTGGGAAATGACTGGGTCAGGGATTAGAAACGTGAACGTGATGAAGAGTCCAGTTGGGATCCCGATGGCTCCACTAATTAAGAGAACCAGTAGAGCCTCGGTGAAAACTATTTTTAGAATGGTTTTTGGTTTGGCTCCTAGGGCTCTCATGATTCCGAAATCTCTTTGCTGACCAGCAATGGAAAGCATTACGTAACTGAGGAGACAGAGTACCGCGGTTATTAGGGAAGAGAGAGGAAGAAGCATAACTGACGACCAGATGAGATTAACAAAGTCAAGATGCTTTCCTAAAATTTCGTCAAGTTCAAAAAACTCTAACTCTGTTCCCGAAATTGTTTCTTCTATCTTGGCTAAAACTTGTGAGCGGTTAGCTGGATCAACCCTAAGAAAAACAATGTTATAACCTGACCTAGGAACTAATGATGCCAATGTCCTGAGGGGAACGTACACTACATTTCCTTTGTTGAGCGGATCTAAGCATACGCCAACTATCTGAAAAGTTTCATTGCCGAATAATCGGAGTTTTTGTAGCAACGCATCGCTGAAAATGGCAGACGCCAGAGAGTCACCGATGATGGCGGAATCTAATTCGCCTTCGCTGAGAGGTTTTCCGAGAATTAGCCAATCGTTTATGACCTGACCGGGTTGTATACCGAGAACGAGAGCCTCACCGAACCGATTATCGCCCACAAGCATTTTTTGGGTAGGGTCTTCGGGGTCAATGATGAGTACCTGTACCTCATATATGGTTGTATCTAGAATGATGCGTGGTTCCGCTTTAACAACCCCTGAAATGCGGCTTAGGTTGGAGATTAGAGAGTCCGAAATTATGAAATATTTTGGATCTAGAAAGTCGATTGGTTCCATTTGTTTAACCTCTATAAATTGAGAAAGAAAGTCCACGTATTGTTCAAAAATGTCGGGATGACTTATGACGATGACGTCTCTTCCGATTGCTCGCTCCACGTAACTTTGGGTAGTTTGGTTGGCCACTACTCCGCCAACAATCGTCACGGTCGTTAACGTCAAGATCGCTGCAAGGCAGATAATTGCTTGCCTAGTTGCGGATTTCCTTCGCACCAAAGCCCGGAAGGCTATCTTAAGCGTAAAACCAAGCCTCGAAGGAACGGCTTTGCCCGCCTCAAATGTTGTTCCAAGCGATTGTGTGGGGGACAGCGCCTCGGCTGGTTTTATTCGGATTGCTTTGACTACGGGTAGGATTCCGAAGATGTGGGAGACGACGAAGAAGATGAGGAAGACGTAGAGGACTGACCACGTGTTAAGGGGTTTTTGTGCGATTGAAAAACCTAGACTGTTCAGTACGTTGGCTGAGGCGTAATACGTGAATATGCCAACTACTGTGCCTGCGAGGCAACCTATGAAAACAATGATGAAAAGCTCCGTAGCGAAGTAGCTGAAAGCTAATTCGGTCAGGCAGCCGGATGCCTTCATTACCCCGATGTCTCTTACTCTTTCGGACATGGTTAGGGAAACGAGAAAATACGTTATCAAAGCGCCAGCTAAAATGTTGAGAAGGCTAACAAACGTTATGAAGACCGAAGATATTCGAGAAAACCCAACGGTGAGCTTGCCACTCGTGAGAAAAGAGACTCCGAGGCCGAGGCTATCCCCAAAAATAGTGAGGAAAACGGTTGTGGCGGTGCAGATTGTCAAGCCTATGATCGCTAAGCTTGTTTGAAATTTTCTCCGCGCTAAATCTTTTATCGGAAACGATTCACTCATTTCTCTGCAACAATCCTCCCATTTTGCAGGTGCATTGTTCGATTTGCTAGTTGCATTATTCTTTCGTCATGCGTGGCAACGATGACGGTTTTTCCTTCTTCTTTCATTTTCTTCAGTATTCGGACGATTTCGAGACCTGTTTCTGTGTCTAAATTTCCCGTGGGTTCATCAACTAGTAGGAGCGGTGGGTTGTTGGCTAGGGCTCTGGCGAAGGCGACGCGTTGTTGTTCGCCTCCGCTGAGTTGGGCGGGGAAATGGTTGGCTCTGTGTGAGAGACCGACCAGTTGGAGCAGATTATTTGATCGTTCCTTTGCTTGTCCTTTTGGCAGTCCAGCTAGTTCTGTGGGGAATGCAACGTTTTCGATGGCGGTGAGCGTGGAAATAAGGTTGTAGGATTGGAAGACGAATCCTATATAGGCAGAGCGGAAAGTGGCCAAGAAATTCTCGTCATACGTGTCAAGTTGGTGCCCAAAAACGATGATTTTTCCATTTGTTGGTTTATCGAGACCACCAACAATGTTGAGGAGGGTGGTTTTTCCGGCGCCTGAGGGCCCGTATATAGAGACGAATTCGCCCTCTACGACATCAAGGTTTAGGTCTTTCAAAGCTTCGATTTTGATGTCGCCGATTTGATATTCCTTGCATAGAGAAGAGGCGGAGACCACACTTTCTCTTTTCTTTTTCATTTATGTGTGCCTGCATCTGATATTTTGGGAAACTGGGAAAAATAAACTTGTGCCCGCTTTCGTTGTGCCATGTTTTATGGGCTTATTTCCTCTGTCCCTTCTTTAAGTCAAAATTGCCTTTATCTCTTTTTAGGATGCGTTCTTGTTTGGGCAGCTTCCCCCTCTCCCATTCTTCCCAGTTCAGCTCTCGAAATCTCCAGAGCTTGCCAAGATGGGCAGCCAAAACTGCGTGTTTATATTGATGTGGGACGGGGATGAGCTGATCGAGGAATCCAAAAAGTTTCTCAATTTGCTGCCTAGGAAAATATGCGTAGTAACTTGCGTTTTTCACCTCGAAAGCGTAAACGTGTAGGTCGCGTCTGGCAATAATGTCAGGCAGGGGATTGAGGCTTGGGTTGCTGACTGGCACACGCACTGCCTTATACCCGTGCTTTTGGAGGGTTTTGACCAAGACTGACTCGCTATAAAATCCTCTTCTTCGCCAGCGTTGGATAGTTCCTTTACCGTATTTTGTCTCCATTTTTCTCAAAATCAATATTCCTTGTTTTTCGTATTTAATTTCACCGACTGCTTGGTCTCCATTTTTCTCTATTTATGGTTGATTTCTAGGCTGTATAGCGATGATTGTAGCTCCAGTTGGCATAGTCTCTCTGTATTTGCCCCGTTTATTCCCCCGTTTTCTAGACCCCTTATAATAATCGGGCTTTTTTGTGACCTGGGCGTTCGTCTCAAGTCTTTAATACACCTAGCTAACTAGAGAGGTATTGACTTAAACGCTGAAAAGAGATAATTTTTGGAGGGGGTGATAAAATGGCAAGCGATGCCTTTGTGGACCAACCGTTCAAGAACCGTGAGCACGTAATAGCTGAGATTAGACTATGTGCGAGGGCTGGTGGCGTTGTCACGCTTCTTAGCTTTCTATTCGCTGCTTTAGGAATCATTAGTGATGCTTTGAACATCACTCTTGGTTTGGAGCCGATGTCTTGGCTTCTGCTGGCAATCTTAGCCATGGTGGGTGCTATGGGGCCCACACTGCACGTAGTGGTAGCAAAGCATTTGCTCGGCATAGAAGCTGAAAGTAAAAAAGAGTAGTGCACCTTCAAGGCTTCACGTTCATTACTCGTTATGTGTTATCAGATACAGAGGATATCCTGAGGATTTGTTCTAGTCGATTTTGTGTGTCCCAGCCCATGTTCAAACAGGCTGAATCTGGAAGACGGAGACAAAACCCCTAACACGTCTAATCACACGCCTATTCAAAAAAAATCAAGCGTCAAGCCTGCAAGAAACTTAACTACAGCCATGCTAAACTAGAAAAACTAGCAGAACCATGAAAGTTGGGAGCCTCATATAAATACTCGCGAAAAATGATGTTGAAAAGAACATCTCAATATTACTTTTTTCGTGTCTAACACCAAAATCCATGATTATTACGCTTAATCGCCACGCATATTTTGGATGGCTGAAGGCTTCGGCAACTCCCCGTCAGTTATCAACAGTATTTTTTAATGAAGCTGCCATTTGCTGCTTTCTTTCAGTTTTTGTTGATGCTTCTGTATTCAGCATCAGCTTAACTTCAAAGTAGTCTATTCTTGTTTAGCCAATTAACCGTCGCGAGAAATCCGCGCAAAATCCCTTATCACCATAAAATCATGGACTTAAGCAATGGAAAAGAAGTCTGTTTCAGGGTTTTTCGGTAAGACCACATTCTTGTGAATTGGTTTATGTAGGCAAAACTGGCCATTTTTCTCCAGTTGTAGGATTATAGAAATAAGGTTAGGTGATATCGGTGAGCATAGTATTACACAATTTCTGAATGGCCACTGAGTCGATAGGCTCAACTTTTTGTATACAAAAGCATCAACGGACTTCGTCTTTTTCCTTCCTCAGCCACTTAGTTATCATCTCTGCACCCGACTTTCTCCTTTGTTTTTGGGGCATATGAAATTTTCTAATTGGGTAGGCTCCTACGGTCTGATAGGGCTTTTTGGGCTAAAGAATCTGCCTCGCCTGTTTCAAACTTGTTCCATCCATTCCAGTGACAGTAGTGCTCAACTGAAACCCAATCTAAGTAAAAACTATTGATGTTGTCCAGCGAGAAGCAAACTGCCACGACATCTAGTTTGCGGTGCAGGCTCAACGGGCAGGTGAAGACCCGTTGCGGGTCCATCTCATTTTCAATCCTCAGCTCTTTGGCTCCGTATTTTTCGGCGATTTCCAAGTATCGAGAACGTAGTTTGCCATTTACGTATTCAACGATGGCGTAGGCAACGTCTAGCGGATTAATCTTTTGAAGCAGTTCGGGTGAGAAGGCTTTCTCGTGGATGTGAACGTGAGCTCCGTTTCCTGACCACTTTAGAAAGACTGATTTTGAGACGCCCTCCTTGTCTAGGAAGTCAACAATTTCCTTCAGGACTGTGATCGTTGTCTCCCATTTGTCTATGACGTTATCAATGTCCCATGTGGGAAGGCAGGAAGCGACGTTGTCTATGCTTCTCACATGTTCGGGAGAGGCGAAAGACTTGTAGACGCTCGCAGAAGCGTAAAACGTTCTTGGCCTCAGTTTTTCAAAACGTTTCAAGAGAGCTGGAATGTCGTCAGGAGCATCTATGGTCAGCGGCTCTTTAGTCCTTCGTGTTCTTCGATAGCGCAGTAGAAAGGGTCGTCCGCTCGCATTCTGAAGCTCACAATGCAGTGCTACCCATCGACTTTTACTGAACTTGGCAATTTCTTCTTGAACCTCTCTGCGACTGTAATGCGCAACGACAATGCCTTCATAGCTTGAAGAACTCACGGCGGCTTAATTCTCCGTTCAATTCTTTATAATCAGCTGTTCATTCATAATGTTTTTTATTCTATAGACTGTAACAAGTCTTATTGAGAGGTGCCATGAATGAGAATATTGAACGAAAGCTTCACGTTTTCTACGAAAGGCGAAGTTGACTTCGTTGACCTCACCCACGAAGTCGAGGAAGTCGTAAGAAAATCAGGCATCAAAAACGGCTTGGCGCACGTGTTCGCTCCCCACGCAACTGGCATCCTAATTCTAACAGAGTATGAACCCAGCCTACTAAACGACATCCGAGATACTCTTGAAAAGCTTATTCCAAGACGTGCTTCGTATCAGCATCCCTCCAACGCCCATTCTCATCTCAGATCAGTGTTGCTATGCCCAGACAGAACGTTGCCGATAGTCGATGGGCACTTGGCTGTGGGCACATGGCAGTCTTTAGTTTTTGTCGAAACTGATGTGTATTCTAGACGAAGGACCGTGATTGTGCAAGTGATTGGTGAGTAAAACACGGTGAAAGCAAATTCTTGGGACTCATTCATCTTTTTCTTCTTCAAAGAATTGGTATCTTTGGCGAGTATCCTTCGTTTTGACTTCGATGATTCAGAAATGGTGTTTTGGGGCAATTGCCCTTGAAAAGATGTTTTGTTGATGAACGATTTTGCCGTATTGAACTATAAAAATAAATATTCGATTTTAATTCGGTCAGTAACACATCAGAAAAGAGGGAAAGGGAAGAAGCTCGAATTACTGATGGCACCTCTATTCTTCTTAATCGTGGAACTTGCGCATCAATCTACTGTGGTGTTTGTTTTCCTTTCTATATCACAGAAGCTTAGGAAGTGCTAGCATATTTAAGATTCGAAAAAATTCGCTTCCTCTATGTCTTTTGTTGCCAAGAAATTGTAACCGCCACCAAATCCTGCTGCAGATTGCTTGGATTTTTGGGCGTTTGTTAATGCATCACTGTATGCCTTTGTACTGTTGGCTCGCCACTGGTCAATGTACGCTGCTATTTTTGTAGCGTTTGTCCACTTGGCCGTAACATCGTATATTGTGTCGATTTGGGTGCGGTTCAAATAATACCCTGCATAAGTGAAGTTGCTCCACGCCAAGTCATAATAGCGTGTGGCATTCTCGTTGACGCCCTTAGTCTTGTTTGCCTCTACAATTTCTTTCCACACAGTTTTTATCTGGTCGTGTTCTTCTGCAATCCAGACTTGATAATAGTTGGTAATGATGTCTTCCCCAATTTGTTGGAAGGTTTCGTTATAGTCACGAATGTAGGGGAAGTCTTCGTCGAACGGGTTGATTCTGGGCAAAACTGTGTTGGCGTCTTGGCGTATGGGCAAGTAATATTTCCCGATGATGTTTTGGGCTTGCTGAGTGAGGATGTAGTCTATGAAGGCTTGGGCTTCGCGCCAGTAGGTGCCGCCCCAAATGATGGCTATTGGGTCTGGCTCTAACACGGTAGCGTCTAAGTACGTGAAGGTGATGTTTGGAACGGAGATAGCCATTTTGTCGTATGCGTAAAAGTCTGGAACAATTGTTAGAGGCATGTAGCCAGACGCAACTTTTAGGGCGCTGTCTGCTTCGCTAATGTCGTAGTTTTCGATTGAAGCAGCTAACTTGAGCAGATATTCCCATCCGTTGGTCCAGTTTTTCCTTTGTAATATTAATGTTGTGAGCGTCGATACGGCTTCAGATTCGCCGGGGTTCACCATGGTTACGTTTCTTTTATACGCTTCTTCTAGGAGGTCTGTCCAAGTTTGAGGCTTCTGTAAACCTATCATTTCGAGAACATGCTCGTTGTACATTACGCCCAAGCCGTGTAGGCTGGCTGCGTACCAGTCTGGGGCGGTGTGATTTTCTTTCAGGTCCATGAGGGGGCAGAAGTGGCATGTTGTGTTTATCTGGTTTATATTTGTTGAGTTGTAGGGAAGAAGCATGCCGTGTGCGTCTTCAAACAGGCGGAGTGGTCCTCCCCACCAGATTTCGGCTTCAGGTTTCATGTATGGGTTTGTTACTGTGGCGTAGGCGGTTTGGGGGTCGGTTTGGGTTGCGGTTACTAGTATTTGGCGTCCGTGTTGTTGTTGATACCATGTTTTGAAGTCGTTTACTATTTCGCTTACTAGTGTGTCTGAGTGTGTGTGGAGAATGCGAAGTTGTGTGGGTTGGGGTATTCCATAATAGTAGTAGGCTGCGGCGCCCATGCTGATTGAGAAGATTATGGTTAGGAATATTACGGTCCAAGCGTATGTTGAAAGCTTCCGCACGGTTATGCCTCCGTTGGTTGGCAACCATTTACAGAAAATGACATTAATAAGTTATCGGTTGTGCGTTGTGTGCGTGTGTGTGAGGTCCTCTCTATAGAGGGGGGTCTCTGTCTTCTGGGTGATAACGGTTAAAAAAATTTTTGTTTTCATCATCAACTGGATAGCGAGAGAGCTTTTACCAGATTTTATCAGCCTTCAGATGAGTCAAATATCCTATCATGCCATACGATGGGAAAGAAAGAATCTTCGTCAAATTTCCTATTGAGATTGGAATTTTTACAAATGCAAAAAAGCCCAATATAAGAAGAAACGCTCCATATATTGCCAGCGATTTAAAGTTATGGAAAGTCTCGGTTGTCTTCCATTTAAATCGTGTCCCAGAAAACAAAACCCAAATGAGCAATGGAGCAAACAACAAAAGAGCATATTTCATATACCACGGTAAATCTTTTGTTGTTTCGTCGTTTTTCTGTCTTCTATAAATAGAGGGCAAGTCAGGAAGGAAGTTGCTATAAATGAAAATCAATATGCCCCAAAACATGGAGTCTAGAGCATTTTCTTTAAAGAAATAGAAAACTGAACAAACATAAATGAGGCTTGCTGGCAAAACTATCCATTTGAACACTATAATTAGCGAGTGAATGTGCTCTGAAGTTTCAATCTCCATATGCCACAAGGCGAGTTTTGACCTGACCTTTCTATTTAGGCTCTCGAAGAATGACAAGACAAAACCATAAAGAGCGTCACGCAAGCCAGTTAGCACATTATGAACTGCTTTAAAAAATCTCTTCAATTTGGACGTGACTCATCGCCACCACTGCAAAATTCACACTAATTAATTTAGTTTTTGTTCTGCGTTTCCGTTAACTCTAAGGAACCCATGCATCGTTGATGCTAATTTATCCCTTTAATCTTTTTCAGGCTTCGTTTGGGAAGACTTGCCGAAACTACTGGTTTATACGCGTTGCTTGCTTCAATTGTTGTTACATTAACGCTTGCTCTGAGACAACGGTTTGACAGGAAAGCAGGAGCAATGTTGATCATTCTCTATGGGCTTTCCTATGCAGTACTCTACGCTCAAACGTAAGAAACTAACAGTTTTTTGGCAAACGATAGAAAGCCTTAATTACATACCAATTTTTATTTAGAAGGCAAAAATTCTTTGAGCTGACTGTAAAATCTATATGGAGAAAAGGGTTCAAGATTGATGGATCCAGTTACACTTGCTCTGATACTTGGTGGCTCAATAATTGTGATAGGTTTTTTGGGCAATTATATTTTTGAACGTACTGGTTTTCCCGACATTTTTTTACTCATAATTTTGGGAATGCTGCTTGGACCGGTGACAGGTTTAGTAGATGTTGCTTCAATAATAAACTTAGCCCCATATTTAGCTGCTTTAGCCCTAGTTTTCATATTGTTCAATGGTGGAATGATGATGAACATCTATCATGTTTTTTCTGAAAGTCCGAGGGCTGCAATCCTTGCTGTAGTGGGTTTCACAATGAGTGTTATAGCAACAACTCTCTTTGTGAAGTTCATTGTCCTTCCGCCAGATGTACCTCTGTTATATTCTGTGCTGTTTGGAACAATTTTCGGAGGCAGCAGTAGCATAGTGGTAATTTCATTGGCTTCTAGAAAAGTGAGTAAAAGATGTTCAACAGTGTTAAGTTTAGAATCTGCAATAACTGACATTTTGTGCATAGTTTTTTCGTTAGTAGTAATCGAAATAATATTGAAAGGAGCCGTAAATTTAGCAACAATTAGTCAATCCGTAGCGAGTAGATTCTCAATAGGAGTAGTATTTGGAGTAATTTTCGGCCTCGTTTGGTTAAGTGTTTTAAAGAGGATTGCAAAGGTATCTTACGTTTATATGCTTACCTTGGCTGTTGTGCTTCTAGCTTATGCTTTTTCGGAATTCTTAGGTGGAAGCGGTTCGCTTTGTTGTCTTCTATTCGGCATCATGTTAGGTAACGAAAAGGAAATTTACCGAATGCTTAGAATGGAAAGACCGTCAAACTTTGTTGTTGATGTTGGACTAAAAAAGTTTAAATCTGAAGTTGCATTTTTGTTGAAAACATTCTTCCTTGTGTATATAGGTTTAATAGTCACAATCAGCAATATCACGATTGTAATAACTGGAATAATCCTTTCGCTGATGCTATTGCTAATTAGGTTTGGTGCTGTAACATTAGCAACTATTCGCAGCGAATTGACGAAAGAGCGGCCAATCATGAGCGTAATGCTGACAAGAGGCCTAGCAGCCGCTGTATTAGCAACATTACCTCTGCAATACGCTGATCCAAGCAAATATCCGGAAGCAGGCCCTATTTTTCAGGCTCTGTCACCTCTTTACATTAACATTGCAGTCATAATAATTTTAGCCACGGTGATAATCGCCGTTGTGGGTATTCCACTGATTAAAAGCAGAAAATAGATAGATATACACAATTCTCTCGCAGGGCTCTATATTATAGGGTGATAATGCTGAGAAAACCGTTGAGTTTGCTATGTTGCTTTGAAGTTGCGTGTGCGCATGGTAAAACGTTTTCTTTTGTAGATTATGGCTACGGATAGTGTTGCGGTCATGAATATTGCTATGATTTTTGTTGAGGGAAATTCAGGAATTACGATGATTGTGCCGTCGGTGAGGGTGTTGTCTCCTGTGTCTGGTTCGTCTGTGGCAAGA
>CAZUFG010000009.1:0-22931 GCA_964618655.1 uncultured Candidatus Bathyarchaeia archaeon
AATTCGACTTGAAACAGGAAGACTACGACTGGTACATTGACCTAAGAAAATATGGAACGGTTCCGCACGCTGGCTTTGGATTAGGAATCGAGCGACTACTCGCTTGGATGCTCAACTTAGAGAGCGTAATGGACACGATTCCCTTTCCACGAACCATCAGAAGATTCTACCCATAACACTGTAAAATCGTATGAGCTTTTATTTTCTTTTCTACTCTTTCTTGATAACGCCAGAAAATTTTTGTTTTTTCATCAACTGGTAAGTGGAACTTTGGTTTTGGCTGTCTGATTTTGAAACAGACGCCACTAAGGGTTCTGGCAGGTTTCAATTTTTTGATAGCATTTGAAAACTAATTTTTCATCGACGTTTGTTATGCCAGACGCAGCATTTTTCTTGCGCGTGCACAAACGCGTGCAAACGCAAGGGTTCCAAGGCAAGATGGGAAAGATCTTCATTCTTTTACGATGAAACGTGTGACAATTGCTAGGGTAAGTCCTAAACCTACAGTCCACAGAATCCAAGAAATCCAGATAACCTCAAAAAAACCTAAATTATTAGCTTCAACAATCCCTGAAACATCAACAAGAAAAGTAACGAGTAATGACGACCAAAACAACACCATTCCAACAAGCCAAACTTTATCAGATTTCTTCATTCTTGATTTCACCTTATCTCTATTTCCAGCGCCAAACTTTTCTGCCTATGAGAAATTCTGGAAGTACAAAGAGCAAGCCCCAGCTAGCCACTCCTATAACCTGTATTAGATCTAAAGGAGTCAATGGAACCAGATGGAACATGGACGCTGTTATTGGAATGTAAGGTATGGCTAGCGTGGTGCCTATAGACACGATTTCAGCGATCACAAACCATTTGTTTTTAAAAGCGCCGCGTCCCATTCTCCAGACGCTACGTTTCTCTGATCGACAATTCCATACAACAAACAACTCAAACATAGTTGCCTGTACAAAAGCTGTGGTCCTTGCCTCGTTCAAACTCAGAATTCTGTTTGCTTCAATAAAGGGTCCGTTTGGCCAGCCCCAAGGATGAGTTGGAAATACGTAATAGTTTAGAACGAAAAGGAGAATTGTTCCAGCAGACTGCAAAATAAATGACGTTATTATAAAAGCGCCCATCCCATGCAGTATTCCTTCGCCGGGTTTACGCGGAGCACGTTTCATCACGTCTTCGTCGGGCGGATCTGCTGCTAATGATACTGCTGGTGCGCCATCCGTGACCAGGTTGACCCACAATAACATGGCTGGAAGTAGCGGCAACGGAAACAGAATCTCCCCTCCAGCTCCAGCCAGTCCAGCGAGTATGGCAAAGGTTCCTATAACGAGAACTTCGTCGAAATTGCATGCAATGAGGAATCGTGCATATTTCCTCACGTTGTCATATATGACCCTGCCCTCTTCAACAGCCCTGACAATCGTGGCAAAGTTGTCGTCTGTTAAGACCATATCTGAGGCTTCACGAGTCACGTCTGTGCCTGAAATTCCCATGGAAACGCCCACATCAGCGCTTTTAACCGCAGGCGCATCATTGACTCCGTCGCCTGTCATGGCTACAATCTGACCCTTCTTCTTCAAAGCCTTAACTATGCGCAACTTGTGCTCTGGCGACACGCGGGCGTAGACCCCCACGTTCTCAACGATTTTCTCGAACTCTTCATCGCTCATCTTGTCTAACTCTGCACCTGTTAGAACCATGCTGTTTTCTTTCATTATGCCGATTTCTTTAGCCACAGCGATAGCTGTAAGTTTGTGGTCGCCTGTAATCATTACTGCTTTCATTCCGGCATCTTCACATTTTTTGTTGGCCTCAATAGCTTCTTCTCTCGGCGGGTCTATCATACCTTCTAAACCAACGAAAACTAGGTCGTTTTCTAAGACTTCTTCATCAAACTTTTTCAGTGTTTTTGGCACTTTCTTAAACGCCATGCCCAGCACACGTAAGGCATCACTAGCCAGTTTTTCGTTAATCTCTAGAATCTCTTTTCTTTTTGCATCGGTCAGCTTCTTTTCCTTGCCGTTTTCAAAAACATGCGTACAACGTTCTAGAATAACTTCGGGCGCGCCTTTAACAAAGGCAATTTGCTCTCCTTCAGGCGTGGAATGAACTGTGGTCATGCGTTTTCTTTCAGAGGTGAAGGGGATTTCGCCTACACGTGGGTATTTCTTTTCTAGTTCTGCTTTTTCTAGTCCTGTTTTGGCAGCAGACACAATGAGAGCGCCCTCTGTTGGGTCGCCTAAAATGCGCCATACACCATTTTCGTATTCAAGAGTGGCATTGTTGCATAGGGCGCCTACCGTTAAAAGTAGTGAGAGCTCCTTGTCATCCTGAGGATTGAAAGAATCACTGCTAAGATGAAACTCCCCCTTTGGTTCGTAGCCTACTCCAGTGACTTCAGTTATTCGCCCACTGTTGTAAATTCGGCGAACAGTCATTTCGCCCTTCGTTAGGGTCCCAGTCTTGTCGGAGCAAATCACGGTGGTGGCACCCAAGCCTTCAGCTGAAGACAACTTTCTGATGAGAGCGTGGCGTCGGGCAAACTCTCGTGCGCCTAAAGCTAGACTAATCGTCACTATGGCAGGCAATCCTTCTGGCACGACCGAGATCGCTAACGCGATGGATGTCATAAAACCATCTATCATCGCCTTGAGTACAAAACCTTCAGCAAAAACTTCAAGAACAAAAATAATGGCGCAGAGAACCAAAACCACATAAGCGATTTGTTTGGCAAATCTGTTCAACTTCTTCTGTAGAGGAGTTTCCTCTTCCTCAGCTGTTTGCACCAACTCAGCGATTCTGCCAAACTCAGTGCCCATGCCGGTTGATGCTACCACAGCTTTGGCTCTTCCGTAAATTGTGTGAGTAGCCATGAAAAGCATGTTCTTTCTGTCGGCAACAGGCGTTTCCGCCTTGACAGTGGCTATGTCTTTGTTAACAGGAGTTGACTCACCTGTTAAAACAGCCTCATCAGCTTTCAGTTCAATAGCTTCAATGAGACGCGCATCAGCCGGAACAGTGTCTCCAGATTCGAGAAGCAAGAGGTCGCCGGGCACAATTTCTCGCGCGGGAATGATAGTTTCTTTGCCGTCACGCATCACGCGAGCCTTAGGCGCAGCTAACTTTTTCAAGGCTTCTAAGGCTTTTTCAGCTCGATATTCTTGAATGAAACCAGCAACTGCCACAAGAATGACTATGATGCCAATGATGATAGGGTCCGTGTAGATTTCCAGAACACTCTTTTGGGTGCCTATTGATTCATAATACCCTACTATAGCCGAAAGTACTGTGGCGATGATGAGCAGTATTATGAAAACATCTTTGAACTCCTCAAGAAACATCTGCAACGCGGTTCTTCGTTTCTTTTCCTTTAACTCATTGTATCCGTATTCGCTGAGACGCCTTTTCGCCTCTTCAGTGCTCAAGCCATTTGGGGTGGTCTTCAGAGTTTGAATGACTTTTTCTTTGTCCACCGCGTGCCATGCTGAACTCATTTAATCGCCCAACATTAGCTAAACCTTTATGCTAAAGGGAAACATTTCCTTAAATGGTTTTCTTTGCTCTAACCTTCGTGAACGCAGGCGCTAGAGCTGAAACTCGAAAGCATATAATAGGAATGTGCTAAACTGCGTAGGCGATCTCATCAACTGCCTCTGGATTTCTAAGCGTGGAAAGATCTCCAAGTGGTTCGCCGATCACTCTGGCTCTCACGACTCGCCTCATTATTTTTCCGCTTCGGGTTTTTGGCACATCCTTGACGAACCAGACTTCGTCTGGTCTTGCTATTTTTCCCATCTCGCGAGCCACGTGTTCTTTTAACTGATTTCTCAGCTCGTCGTTGGGCGTTACGCCTTCTTTCACAACTACGAAAGCTACTATTGATTCGCCTTTAATCTCGTGTGGCTTTCCAATCACCACCGCCTCAGCCACCTTCGGGTGACTAACCAGTGCTGATTCTACTTCATAGTTGCCGATTCTGTGTCCAGCCACCTTGAGGATGTCGTCTGCTCTTCCCTGTATCCAGAAGTAACCGTCTTCATCCTTCCTCGCTTTATCGCCAGTCAGATACATGTGTGGGAGCCTGCTCCAATACGTTTGTCTGTACCTTTCCTCAGCCTTATAGAGACCCCTCAACATCGCTGGCCATGGCGTTAGCAGGTATAAATCGCCGCCGCCTTCTTTGATTCTCTTGCCACTTTCGTCGTATACGTCTGCTGTAAAACCTGGTAGGGACTTAGTGGGTGATCCTGGTTTAAGAGTCGTAATCGGCAATGGAGATATGACAAACGATCCAGTTTCTGTTTGCCACCAGGTGTCCATTATTTGGCAACGTTCTCTACCGATATGCTTGTAGTACCACATCCAAGCTTCTGGGTTTATGGTTTCTCCCACGGTTCCTAACAGCCTCAAGGAGCCTAGGTCATGTTTCTTGGCCCACGCTTCTCCGAACCTCATGTGCATTCGGATAGCCGTAGGAGCCGTGTAGAAGATGGTTACGCCGTATTTTTCTACGATTTCCCACCATCTGTCTGGTTTGGGATAATCTGGCGACCCTTCGTACATTATGGAGGTGGCGCCCAATATTAATGGCGCATAAACGATGTAACTGTGCCCCGTAACCCACCCAATGTCCGCAGAACACCAGTAAATGTCTTCGTCCTTAATGTCGAAAACCCATTTCAGCGTAAGAGCGGTTCCAACAGCGTATCCGCCATGAGTGGCGATGACTCCTTTTGGTTCGCCAGTCGTGCCAGAAGTGTACAAAATATAAAGCATGTCCTCAGAATCTAGTTTTTCAGTCTCGCATTCGGCTGACTGGTCCTCGGTGATGGCGTGCCACCAGTGGTCTCTTCTTTCTATCCACGGAATTTCGTCTCCCGTACGCTTATAGACAATTACACTTTCGACTGAAGGCGCTCCATTGATGGCTTCGTCCGCCTGTCTCTTTAAAGGAACTTTTTCTCCGCGTCTGTAGAAGCTGTCACACGTGATTAATGCCTTCGCTCCAGAGTCTATTATCCTCTTTTGAAGACCTCCAACACTGAAACCTGAAAAGACGACGCTGTGAACGGCTCCTATTTTTGCACATGCCAACATTGCGATAGGCAACTCTGGAATCATGGGCAGGTAGATTCCAACTCGGTCACCCTTTTTGATCCCGAGGCTTTTAAGTGCGTTGGCAAGCTTGTTTACTTCTATGTATAAGTCTCGATAAGTGATTTTTCTGACGTCTCCTGGTTCGCCCTCAAAAATGAAGGCTAACTTGTTCTTTCTGAAGGTTTTCACATGCTTGTCTATCGCGTCGTGCACGATGTTGTATTGTGCCCCGATAAACCATTTAGAGTGAGGCTCATTCCACTCTAAAACCTTCTTGTACGGACTGAACCATTCTACAACATCTTTTGAAACTTCACCCCAAAACCATTCTAGGTCCTTTGTTTTTTCCAACAACTCTTCATAATTCTTTATTCCGTGGTCATTCATCCATTTTTTCACATGAGATTGGTCAACAAGTTCCTTTGATGGTTCGAAGACTCTTTTCTCCTTCATCAGAACATCGATGGCCTTAGTTTCTGCCAAGACTCTCAACCGCCTGATTTAAATTCTCATACAAAATCCAAGATTTGCATATAAACTTTTATTTTATGGAAGAGCAGCGTAGAACGAGTTAGTTGGCTATTCTTCTCCTTTCTTATATAGGGAGTATCGTCTTTCCGTAAGTTTCATTCACTACCTCAGCCGTTGCCAGATACACCGCGCTGAGTCCGCAAAAGATTCCCTCATAACCTGCAAAAGTCTTTATCTCACTAACAGCGGAAGCCTCCGCCGCAGCCAATAAAAAGAACAGTAGGGTTAAAGTTATGAACACGACTCGAAGCGCCCTACTGGCTCTAAACGTAGAAACCGTCATGAGTGCTGTAAACAAACCCCACATGAACAAATACGCAGCCATAGCTTGTGCTGATACTGGCCCAACCCACCCCAAGACGGTGAAAACATGAATGGCGACTAGGGAAATCCAAAAGAGACCAAAAGAACTAAACGCGGTCGCACCAAACGTGTTACCTTTCTTCATTTCCCACATTCCAGCAAAGATTTGCGCCATTCCTCCATAAAAGATTCCCATTGAAAATATCATCCCCAAACTTGAAGCATCTAGCAGACCAGCGTTACTTAGATTCAACAACACAGTGGTCATTCCAAAACCCATCAGCCCAAGTGGCGCAGGATTTGCAACCTTGTCGTTCACATTTGATGTCTCCTAGCAGTTTAGAGCCATCTCATAGCTATTCTTTGCAATATAAATTTTCTTATGAACTCCCAACACTGCTGCTTATACAAATCTGAGATCTATGTATTGAATAAATTTATAAAGCCCATGTTCGTTAAGGATTTGGGCAATAAAATGGAATGGTTAATAATTGCGCCACTCGCAGGCTTCGCCTCGATCGCTTTTGCGGTTTACTTGTTTTTCTACGTGAAAAAGCAAGAAAGCGGAAGCCCAAGGATGCAGGAAATTTCCGCAGCCATAAGAGAAGGTGCCACCGCCTACTTGAGGAGGCAAACCAAGACACTCGCAGTCTTCGTTATCGTTATAGCAGTTGTTCTTGGAATCATCTTAGGCTACCAGATGGCAATGGCCTATGTTATCGGTTCAATTTTCTCCGCTCTAGCGGGCTTTTTTGGACTAAACGTGGCGGTGAAGGCGAACGTGAGAACATCCAACGCTGCTGGAAAAAGTTTGAACAAGGCTTTTCAAATAGCGTTTTACGGCGGCGCGGTCATGGGACTCTCTGTAGTTGGCTTAGCCCTATTAGGAATAAGCGCGCTCTACTACGTGTTTCGAGACCCGCAGATCGTTCTCGCCTACAGTTTTGGGGCAAGTTCCCTAGCGCTGTTTGCAAAAGCCGGCGGGGGCATCTACACGAAAACCGCTGACATTGGTGCTGACCTCGTCGGCAAAGTAGAGCTCGGCATTCCTGAAGATGATCCCCGAAACCCGGCGGTGATTGCAGACAACGTAGGTGACAATGTCGGGGATGTGGCTGGCATGGGCGCCGACCTGTTCGACTCTTATGTTGCTAGCATAGTGGCTGCCATGATCATCGGTGCAACACCAGCATTGTTTGATATAGACCCGGCATATGCTATTTTGCCGCTCCTCCTCGCTGCAGTCGGCATTTTTGCATCTCTGATTGGAATGCTCTTTGTCCCCATTGGTGTGAGGGGGGGCAACCCAGGCGCCGCTTTAAATCGCGGCACTTTCGCAACAACCATAGTGTTTGCCGTCCTCGCTTTCTTGATAGTCAATTATCTTGAGCTTGAAATTGGAATTTTCTACGCCACTCTTGCCGGACTAATCGCAGGCATCATCATTGGTATGACAAGTGATTTCTTCACGTCAATCGACAGGGCTCCGGTTATGAAAACGGCTGAAGCCGCGAAAACTGGAGCAGCTATTAACATCTTGTCGGGCTTTTCTTACGGCGTGATCAGCATTGTGCCTCCTATTATAGGAATAAGCGTGGCAACTATAGCCGCTTGGTACTTGGCTGGAGTGCATGGAACCCAGTTTGCGGTTTATGGAGTTGCTGTTTCGGCTGTTGGAATGCTGTCTATAGTTGGAATGATTATTTCTGCGGATGCTTATGGGCCAATCGTGGACAACGCAAAAGGCATCGCGGAACAGGCAGGTTCTGGAAAGGAAATGATAGAAGTTGCAGACAAGTTAGACGCGGCGGGCAACACCGCAAAAGCCATTACTAAAGGCTTTGCTATAGCCGCTGCAGCCTTAACTGTTCTGGCTCTGTTTGTCGCGTACGCCGAACTTGTCAACATTCCTATTGACCCGAAAACCGGTTTTTACGCGATCAATCTCATTGACCCAAGAGTTATCGCCGGTGTTTTCCTGGGCGCTATGATGCCTCCGCTGATTTCTGCCATGTTGATACTGGGTGTTGGGAGAAACGCGTTCAGGATGGTTGAAGAGGTCAGAAGACAATTCAGAGAGATTCCAGGCTTAATGAAGGGAAAGGCTAAGCCAGATTACGCCAAGTGCGTTGACATCGCAGCCAAAGGCGCTTTGAAGGAACTCATACTTCCAGGTGTCTTGGCGATCATAGCTCCAATCGTCGTCGGCTTCCTTCTTGGCAAAGAAGCCCTCGCAGGATTCCTCGCAGGCAGCATAATCACGGGAATAATTTTTGCGTTGCTAATGGCTAATTCAGGCGGCACATGGGACAACGCCAAAAAATACATAGAGGCAGGAGCATTTGGCGGCAAAGGCTCAGATGCACATAAGGCTGCTGTTATAGGCGACACTGTGGGAGACCCATTCAAAGACACGGCAGGACCCTCCCTCAACACCATGATCACTGTTATGTCCCTTGTCGCTTCCGTGTTTGCCCCTCTAATTGCCACAGTCACTCTTTTTGGATGGTAAATATATCTTAAGCGTTGACACATATTCATGCACAAGCGTTTAGTCAGCTTTAGACACTCTTATCTGCCTGAGGTTGAATGGCATGCCTCTGACGCCCTTCCACTATCCCATAGCCTATCTGCTCAATAAGTGGAAACTGCAGTTGAGCTTACCAGCGCTCATCGTGAGCTCTTTTATGCCAGATTTAGACTCTCTCTTATACGTCATAACTTTTGGAAGAATCCCCATGGAAAGAGCCGTGCTCCATAGCTTGTTAGGAGTAACTACTCTCGGTACATTCCTCTCCGTGATGTTGACCCTTTTCCTCTATCCATGTTTGGTTTCGTTTCTGTTTAGGCTAGACAAAGAAAAAGTTAAGGAGAAGTGCCGCTTCTCCGTTACGCTGGTTGTGTCGTGTCTTTTAGGAGGAATTCTCCACGTGTTCGTGGATTCGCTGCATCATCCCTTTAATCCCTTACTCTATCCTTCATCAACGAATCCTTTAATGAGTTCATATTGTTTAACGACACCTTCTACGCGACCATAGTTGTTCAGTCTGTGTTGCTTGCACTAATCATTTTCATCTTTCTGTGGGAAATAGGGAAGAAAGATAAGGGCTTCTGGAATCGGGTGCTTGTTGGATAGAAATTCCCTTTCGTTAATCAGCTTGTTTTTAAGCTTAGGTTTTAAAGATAATTTAAGGAGACTGACAGGACTGGCGGCAACATAACATGGGAAAGCTGACTAAATGGACGAGGAAGATCAAGACAACTGAAGAGGCGAGAAAGCCAAAGACGACTACGAAAGACAATCTTTGGATTTTAGAACTCCTTGACAACGCGAGCCTCGCTGCTGACCTAAACTACAACATGGATTACTTAGTGGCGAAGACTTCGGGGATAGCCTGGGGAAAAGGCTTATGCGTGGCCTGCAAAGGCGGCAAGTTTTTGTGTGGAAAGACCCGTTGCCCACTGCTAGTTAGAGCCAACTTCTACCTCAAAACAATGCCGCTCATTAAAGGCTTAGATGTGGACGGCGCTTCTCCGCCCAGCGTGTTCGTGGGCAGAATCGGTTATCCCTACGTTTATGCGGGTCCGATGGTTCCGCCAGTGCACGAGGACACAAGTTTTTACGACTTACCCGAGTTGTGGTTTGGCAAACCCATGGATGAAATTGTTGGTTTCCGTTCTCTGCTGATTCGGGGTAAGCATCGGGTTCATGTCCGTCGATTTGAAGAGGCGGGTAAAATCATGGACCAGACGCAAGAACTCGCTTTTTCTGTTAATCCTGTTGATGTAGAGTTGGCTCTGACGAAGCCGCCTCGCCGCAATTTGGTTTTAGACGACGAGGTTCAACCGTTTGGTCCGTCTGCGCCCATACGAGACTTGCGGGTTGGCACAGCAAATTGGGACCATCAGATTGAGAAGGCTTACTACGACACTGACTTAAAAGCGACAGATGCAGTACGCAGCCTGTATGAGAACAGTGTGCTGGTCACGAAGATTCAGCGTGCCTTCAGCGTAGGCGCCTTTGGGCTCAAACAGAACCGGCGCTTAGTGCCCACCCGCTGGAGCATCACGGCTGTTGATAGCATACTTTCAAAGGATTTGATGGAAAAAATTAAGACGTTCCCCGAAATCAACGAGTACCGCGTCTATGAGTCACGATACTTGGACAACATTTTTGAAGTTTTGATGCTACCGCAGGCTTGGAGCTACGAAGCCATGGAGGCTTGGTATCCGGGCACCATCTGGAACCCGTCTGGCACGAGTGTTTGGCATCTCGCAGCCAGCGAAGGCTATGAGGGCAGAACTACGTACGCGGAGATTGGCGGATGCTACTATGCCGCGCGCTTAGCGGTCTGCGAACAACTCGCCAAAGAGAGGAGACAAGCGACAGCGGTTGTTTTGCGTGAGGCTCATCCGGGTTATATCATGCCTGTTGGGGTTTGGCAGGTTCGTGAGAATGTGAGAAACGCGATGAGGCAGAAGCCGCTGAAATATAACATGTTGGAGGAAGCGTTAGCCAGAATTGCGAGTCAGTTCCAGATTCCCATAGAACGATGGATACAGAAGAGCAGGCTGATACAGAACGCACTTTTTCAGAAGAAGATAACAGAATATTTGAGAGGCTAGGCAGTTAAACGAGAATTTGACGTTTTCAATCTTGCTTATCGAAATACCCCAATCCTTAAATCTCCCACTTGAAAAGTGTCTTGGAATGATGTAATAATGATTGGCAAAGTGAGAGCGCTTCAACTTTCCCTTATCGCCATAACAAGCGCCATCTTCATCGAAGGCATAATAGGATTCCTCGTCAACAGCCTCGCAATCCTAGGCGACGCCTCTCACGCCATTTTTGACGCAATAACAACACTGATCCTCTTATCAGCCACTCAAATCTCTCTAAAGCCACCCGATGAAGAACACATGTATGGGCATGAGAAAATGGAGTCCATAGGCGGCTTAATTGGAGGAATAACTCTCCTAGCGTTAGGAGGATTTCTAGTAGTCGAGTCTGTTATTAAGATAACATGGGGCGGGTCACCAGTTAGTCCAGAGCCAATAGGTTTTGTAGCCGTAGGATACACGTTGTGCGTGGATTTTTTCCGAATTGGAACCCTAGCAAGAACGAGGGCAGAGGGCAGTGTTACGGTAAAAGCTAACCTTTTTCACGCCGTCTCAGATTTTGCGTCAACAATCATCGCCTTACTCGGATTTGGCCTCGCAACTGTCGGCTTGACCAAAGGAGACCCCATAGCCTCCATCATCCTAGGCTCTTCACTGGCATACATAAGCACGAAACTGATACGCAGTAGCGCTATGGAGCTTAGTGACGCAATTTCTCCAACTGTCGCCAGGGAAGTGAAAAAGCAAATTTTGGGCGCTGAAGGGGTTTTGGGATGCAGAGAGCTGAAGGTTAGAAAAGTTGGCGCTAAGACGTATGTTGAGGCGGCAATCAACGTGCCCGATTATATGGGGCTTAAGGAAGCCCACAATTTGACATCAAAGATCGAGTCCGACATTACTGAATCGCTTGGCAACGCCACAATCACAGTCCACATTGAACCCGAAAGTAAAGGGATTTCGATAGAGAGAAAAATTGAAAATTTGGCAAGCGTGGTTCAGGGCGTTAAAGGCGTACACGATGTAAGCAGCATCTTCATGGATGGTAAGTTGTACATTGTTTTACACGCTCTGGTAGAGCCTCAACTTCCTCTCGAAGAAGCCCACGCAATAGCAGAAAAAATAGAGGACATAGTGGTACAGGAAATTAGTGATGTAGAAAACATAACGGTTCACATCGAACCCTTTACCACAGAAGCCCGCAGAGGGTGCGTAATCGATGAAGCCGAGATACGTGAAATAATAAAAGGCGCCGTAAAAGACTACACGAGAATCTTCAAATTAAACAGGATTGTGACGTACGCAAATGAGAAACAACGGTACATTAACATAGATTGTTCATTTAGCAGAACAGCGTCTGTTGACTTGGTTCATGACATAGTTTCGGATGTTGAAAAGGTGATAAAGGAAAAGTTTGAAGAGACAATAGTCACGATTCATCCAGAGCCTAAAAAACCAAAGAGACGATCAGTTCAGTCAGTGAAAAAACGGAAAAAATGAGAAGAGATACGTTCTCTTGTTTTTGTTAGTCTGACAGCGCAGACATATTTTAAAGTTGGAGATTGCCAAATTAGATTCGTGTAACTCCCATGCCAATCCTGAAAGAAGAATGCTCGTTATGCAGCAAACTCTATTCCTACTATTCTCTTAGGCGTTGTTATCAGTGTGGAAGACTCTACTGCCGAGACTGTGTCACGTTTACTGAAGAAGGAAACATCATATGCCTAAACTGCGCAAGAAGACGAGTCTCACCAACTAGGCTTGGAACAAAGTACAGTTCGCTTTATAGATTTTTGGCAAGAAAAGCACGATACAGTGAACTGGTCACGCTTACTTTTTCCCAGATCGAAGGCATTATCGGAGATAATCTTCCTTTCTCAGCCCTGCGGAACCGAAACTGGTGGCATAACTCGCGTAGTACTGCGCAGGGTCAGGCTTGGCTGAAGGTGGGCTGGCGAGTTCAAGACCTAAACACGACTGAGAGAACCGTAACCTTCAAAAGAGTGGCAGAAAGCCACAAAGTGATAAAGACTGGTAGAAAACGTAGAAAAGACGTTTCTGCGAAGATGAAGAAAACGCTTTCTGTCTCAACCAAACCGCAAAGAATGCGAAGAAAGACGCCTTCTAAAACCAGAATCGCAAAGGCTCAAGCGAGACTACAAAACATAGAACGCAAAAAATCGTCGATGCAACAGCATCGCGGCAAGTTTAGGCCACGACCAGCCTATGAAAAACGACTCTACAGACCGGAAGCAAAACCGGCCACTCAAGAAGTTAACTAGATGCGTAGGAGAATCCAAGCTCTATCATTGAAAAAAGGGGAGTAGTAAGAAAAGGATTAAAAGAAGGCAAAAGAAAAGTTGACAAGTTAAAAAAAAGTAGAGAACGAATGTGGAAGCAACCAAATTTTACGTTCTAGCAAAACTGCCTTACGAATACAAGGATCTAGCGCCATACATGTCTGAAGAACAATTAAGGATACATCATTCAAAGCATCATCAAGCATACGTTAACGGCGCAAATGCAACATTTGAGAGGCTAGACAAAGCACGAAAAGATGGCACTGATGTGGATGTTAAAGCTACTTTAAAGAAACTGTCGTTCAACATAGGAGGACATTCACTGCACTCATTGTTCTGGGGTAATCTGGCACCGACTGGTAAAGGCGGTGGAAAGCCAAGCGGGGTTTTAGGCGATGCGATAGAGAAGGAGTTTGGAAGTTTTGAAAGATTCAAAAAGGAATTCACTCAAGCAGCTGTTAGCGTAGAAGGCTCCGGCTGGGCAGCACTAACTTTATGCCGACAAACTCGCAGACCGATAATAATGCAGATTGAGAAGCACAACACTAACGTTTACCCAATGTTCAGAATCCTAATGGTTCTCGATGTCTTTGAGCATGCATACTACATTGATTACAAGAATGAAAGAGCAAAATTTGTCGATGCCTTCTGGAATATTGTTAACTGGAAAGAAGTAAACAAAAGACTTGAAGAGTAATGGGGCCTATTCTGGTCCTTTCCTCTGTTCTAGCGTGCACGCCAAGGCGCGATCTCAGGTTTAGTCGCCCTTCAAGGCTTCTCTGAGCTCGGCAAGTATTTGTTCATTCGTAAAGTGTCTTATTCCAATAGCCCCTGATGGACATGCCGCAGCGCAAGAACCACACCCTTTACATAGGATTTCAAGGACTTTAACCGCTTTTTCCTTAACAACCAATGCGTTGAAGGGACAAGTAGCCAAGCAGATTAGACACCGGCTGCATAAATCCTCCTTAACCTCGGCAGTGAAGGGTTCAATCGTGGCCTCTCCCGCGGTCATAAGGTTGCTCGCCTTCTGAGCGGCACCACTACCCTGAGCCACACAGTCGGGGATGTCTTTTGGTCCTTGAGCAACCCCAGCAATGAATATGCCCTCTACAAGTGTGTCCATAGGCCGCAGTTTGGGGTGGGCCTCCTTCAAAAAGCCATCTGGACTTGTCGAAATGTTAAGGATTCTACAGAGCGAGCTTGTTCCTACGCTTGGAATCAGCCCAGTTGACAAGACTGCCAAATCTGCCTCAGCTTCGACGAGATCACCGCCCAAAGTGTCTTCCGCCCGAAGAATCAGATTATTCGACTTTGGGTCCTCAACGATTTCGGCAACTCTACCTCTGATGTAGCGCACTCCTTCTGTTTGAGCTCTCTTGTAAAACTCTTCATACCCCTTTCCAAACGCTCTAAGATCTGTGTAAAAGATTGAAATGTCGGCATCAGGGATCTTCTCCTTAACGAGTAATGCTTGTTTGGTAGCATACATGCAGCAAACTCTTGAGCAGTAGGGATTTGTCTTGTCGTCTCTCGACCCAACGCATTGGACGAATGCGATACGCTTTGGAGCCTTTCCGTCAGAGGGCCTTATTATTTTGCCCCAAGATGGCCCGGAAGGGCTAAGAATCCTTTCAAGCTCAATCCCAGTGATCACATTCTCGTAGATGCCATAACCGTACTCCTCTTTGACCGATGGGTCAAATGGCTCAAAACCCGTCGCCGTAATTATGGTGCCAACCTCTATCTCTATTTCTTCTGGCTCTTGTGCAAAGTCAATGGCTCGTGGTCCACAAAGTTCAACGCACTTATAACATTTAATGCAGTGGTCGATGTCAATCGTATAGATCAGAGGAACAGCCTGAGGGAACGGTATATAAATGGCCTTTCTAAGGCCTAGGTTTTCATCGAACTCGTTTGGGACTTCGATGGGGCATGCCTTAGTACACTCTCCACAGCCGTTGCATAATTTGCCTATAACGTACCGCGGTTTTACCGCAATTCTAACCTTAAAATTTCCAACATACCCAGAAACT
Organism: uncultured Candidatus Bathyarchaeia archaeon; assembly: GCA_964618655.1. Taxonomy (GTDB): domain Archaea; phylum Thermoproteota; class Bathyarchaeia; order Bathyarchaeales; family Bathyarchaeaceae; genus CAZUFG01. Next base: position 14,894 of record CAZUFG010000009.1, read on the forward strand.
TGTTTGATTTCAGAGTTTGCCAAAATGCGGATTTTAGGGTGGTGAGCAACTGCAGACATCTTTGGAGCCAATATGCACAAAGAACAATCCATCGTTGGGAAAGTCTTATCTAACTGAGCCATGTGGCCTCCAAGACTAGGGTTCTTTTCGACCAAGTAAACATCAAATCCCTCTTCAGCAAGGTCAAGCGCCGTTTGAATGCCAGTGATGCCCCCGCCTATGACCAAGGAACTTTTTCTAACTGGAACCTTCATGGTCTCTAGTGGTTTAAGGAGAGATACACGTGCCACCGCCATTCTCACCAGGGCGATGGCTTTTTTGGTGGCTTCTTCTGGCTGATGCGTATGCACCCATGAACATTGCTCTCTGATGTTTGCTATCGAGATCAGATACCTATTCATCCTTGCATCTTCAACGCATTTATTGAAGGTCGATTCATGAAGCGTTGGTGAACATGCTGCGACCACAACTCTATCGAGCTTAAGGTTTTTAATATCTTGTTTGATCATCGCTTGACCAGCGTCTGAACAGACATACGTATAGTCCCTAGCGACAATAACGTTTTGAAATGTGGAAGCGTATTTTGCAATTCTCTTGACATCAACGTTTCCAGCGATGTTTGTGCCACAGTGACAAACATATACGCCAAGGCGGGGGGCATCCATCATCGCTCACTCTTTGCTATGCTTAAGTTTGCTCTGCAAGGGACTTTATTGTAGCCCTTTTTCTCATCTTCTGCCCGATTTCCTCGGGTGTCATGAGGACCAACGCATCCTTAGGACAAAACTCAATGCACTTCGGATCCATTCCGCAGAGGTCACATACAAACACCTTCCTCTTTTCTGGGTGTAAAAATATGGTCCCAAATTCGCAAGCTTCAATACACCAACAACAGCCGTCGCATCTGTCTTCGTCAACGGTGATCACACCAGTATTCTCGTCGATTCTCAACGCCTTTCTTGGGCAACTTTTAACACATTTTGGGTCCTCGCACAGGCGACAAGCGATGGACGTATTGATCAGGGGCTCTATGCGTACTGTACGAATCCTGGAAACCAGAGGATTAAACCCGCCCTCCTTGACGCCTGAGCAAACGAGTTCGCAGATTCTGCATCCATTGCACTTTTCGGGGTCTGAAACTATGCATTTGTGTTTCATCATTTTTTCCTTCTAAACTCCCACATCCTCAGCTATGTCCTCTAATCCGAGTTCGGCGAGCTTCTGTTTTTGGGGGGTACCCTCTTTGCTCCAGCCTCGAGCCTCGAAATAGGCGTTTAGCATTATCTCAAACTCCTGTCTTGTTACAACGGAGCCCTTGGCAACTCCGTCGGGTATGGGGTCCTTCATTATTCGAGGAGGAGGATAGTCGTCTTTTTTGGTCCACCCTTCGCGGATGTTGTAAGCCTTTTCTAAGTTGTATATGCGTTCACCAGCCTTTTGTAGCTTATCAGCCGTCATTTCGATTCCTGTAACCAGCCTGTACAGTTCTGCAAACTTGTCGAATGTGTAAAAAACGCCTCGTATAAATTTACAGAGCATTAAGGAGTCCACTACTGCTAACAGATCTTCTCTGTCCATCACCATCTTACCAAGACTTTTCTCCGCCTTAAATCTGTCAATTTTGCCTTTAACGTCGAAGTCGTACATCTGCGATCTTAGGTGGCATCCCCCTCTAGTTGACGTCATAAATCCTAGCGCGGAGGCTTTTAAACCTCTGAGATCATAGCCTGGTAGTTCAAGTCCCTTATTGTGCATGGCAAAGTGCTTTGATCCTTTACCAACTTTTTCAGAGGCCTTCTTCACTCCTTCAGCTAGCAAGTTTCCAATGCCCTCCCGATGGGCTATTTTATTGATGACTTCGATTAATGCCTCGTGATTTCCGAAGGTTAACTCGGTTCCATCAGTGTCCTCATTAGTTAATATGTCCCTCTCATAGCATTCCATCGCCCATCCAATCGTTACGCCTGTGCTAATAGTATCCATGCCAAGGCGGTCACAGAGGTCTGTAGCTTTTGCAATGGCTGGGAAGTATCCTATCCCGCACTCGGAACCCAATGCATAAAGGGTTTCAAATTCAACGCTTGTTACAGTCCCAGTATGAGGCCCGCCCTCAATAACAGATATGTGGTCGCATGCGATGGGGCAGCCTGCGCATGAAATGGCCTTTGCTATGTAGTGTTCGACTATGTGTTCTCCACTTATGTTCTCGGCTAATTCAAACGTGGCCTGTTGATAGTTTCTGGTTGGAAGAGACGCCATGTGATTCATTATTAAAACCATACCAGGCGTGCCCCACTTTCTGTAGAATTCCCCGCCAGGTCCTTGGAATTGTTCGTTGAGGTCGTGACAAACTTCCATGAGTTTATCAAGGTTGTGCACCTCAATTTTTTTCGTGCCCCTGACCGCAACTGCCTTAAGGTTCTTTGAGCCCATAACCGCCCCCATGCCTGTTCTGCCAGCTTGCCTGTACCTATCATTTGTGATGTTCGCAAATCTGACGAGGTGTTCACCTGCGGGACCGATGGCTGCCACACAGACGTTTTCGTCGCCGATTTCCTCTACAATCATGTCGCTAGTCTGTATAGAATCTTGTCCCCACAGATTCTTGGCATCTCTGAAATGGATGTTGTCATCGTCAATGAAAAGATACGTGGGCTTTTCTGCCTTTCCCCTTATCACAACCGCATCATAGCCAGCCCGCTTTAGAGCTTGACCCCACATGCCAGAGGATACGGATTCACCCATAAATCCTGTGAGAGGAGACTTGGCTTGAACCATGTGCTTGCCACTTGTGGGAACCATGGTTCCAGCGAAGGGACCCACAGCAAATATTAAAGTGTTTTCTCGGTCAAAAGGCTCAATCTTAGGCTTGGTATTATCGTAGAGCAGGCGTATGGCGAAGCCATTTCCACCGACGTATTTTTCACAAAAACCGTTCTTTATCACAGTGACTTTGGTTTTGTTACGATTTAGATCAACATACAAGATTTTTCCAGCGTATCCAAACAATCAATTACTCTCCATCTGCACCCTTAGGTTGACAGTCTCACCTACGAGTTCTTCACGTTGCGTTAGAAAAAAGAGTTGCCGACAAGCAATATATATATTATATGTTTATATCAATGCCAGAATGAAACTTCTTCGAGGGGTTTCATGAAGCGCAGGGTCGTAAAAAAGCGTGAATTCGACAGAAAAATCGTTCTTGAAAGGAAGATGCTGGGCATACATCATGTTCTAGCCTTGGACAGAGACAATTGCATTGGGTGCAACATATGCGTGAAGATATGCCCTGAAGAAGCGCCTAAACTCTCAAAAGCTGTGATACAAAATGGAAAACTCTTGAAGAAGGGCGTCATTGACATCGATGCTGGCAAGTGCACCTTCTGCGGTGAGTGTGTTGTCCTCTGTCCAACTAATGCAATAGAGATGCTGAGGAACGGAAAAGAAATGATCCCAGTGATGGAGGCTGAGGTCTTTCCCAGCCTCTTGAAGGAGATCACTGTTAACGTGGGAAGATGTGACCCCTCCTGCGGACTCGCTTGTCGAGAAAGTTGTCCAACCGAAGCCATCAACATAACTATAGAAAAAGCAGAGAGTGGAGAGATAACCAGAATCCTAGACGTTAACGTGGATAGAAAGAAATGCATCTTTTGTGGGAAATGCGAACCGATATGTCCGCAGACCGCCATACACGTTATGAAGCCCTTTCAAGGCTCAGCTCAACTAAACATAGACCTTTGTCCAGAGAATTGTCAAGTTTGCGGGGACGTTTGCCCAAGCAAGACGCTCGCCTTAGATGAGGACGGAAAGCCTAGAATTGAAGAACTATTCTGCATCTACTGCGGAGCTTGCCAAGAAGTTTGCCCCGAGAAAGCAATAGAAATAGGGAGAACACGAATCCTCTGTACCTCGATCAAATCAGGAGCTTGGATCGCTGCCCTAGAGAAACTGATGTCCTACCCATATCTGGTCGAGGAGCTATGCGCCAAATCTATGAAAAAACTACGAGAGGCTGTGAAAAACATTGACCGATTTTAAGATGACCTTGCCATCCTCTTTTAGACGCTGAGAACTTAGAACTCACGTTCCGCCTCTTTTACGGCATCTACAAATATTTCGGTCCCTTTATCGACTAGTTCCTCAGTTATCACAAGCGGTGGCAGAAACCTTGCTACATTGGCGTAGTGCCCTGCCTTCCAGATTAACAGTCCCCTCTTGAAACATTTCATCTGGATTTTGTCCACAATCTCTTTCCATGGTTGCTTGTTTTCTTTGTTTTTAACGAATTCCACCCCTAGCATTAGCCCTTTTCCTCTTACCTCTCCTATGTATTTGGATTCTTTTGCTGAATCTTCCAATCGTTTTAATATCCGTCTTCCCATTTTTTCAGCATGTTCTGGCAGTTTGTTCTCTTGCATATAGTTTATTGCCGCTAAACCCGCTGCCATAGCAAGCACCTGCCCCCTAAATGTTCCTAGGTGCGCTCCAGGCTCCCATGTGTCGAGATTTTTGTTGTAGACGCAGGCTGCCAAGGGAAGCCCTATTCCTCCGAGGGCTTTTGCCATCGTCATGATGTCGGGCGTCGTGTCCCAGTGTTCGCAAGCAAACATTTTGCCTGTTCTTCCTAACCCGGCTTGTATTTCGTCTACTACGAGCAAAACTTCGTTTTCCTCGCAGACCCTCTTTAATTCAGACAGCCAGCCTTTTGGTGGGACAACTATTCCTCCCTCACCTTGAATCGGCTCTACTATGACAGCTGCAGGCTTAACTATCCCTGAATACGGGTCTTCTAAGACATGCCTAACATATTTGATGCATTGTAAGTTGCAATCTGGATATCTAAGTTCAAAAGCGCAGCGATAGCAGTACCCATACGGAACAAAATGAATTTCTGGAGCAAGCGGAATGTACCTCTCTTTAAACTTTTTTGTGCTTGATAGAGCAAGAGAGAACCCTGTTTGGCCAGCGTAGCTTCCTTCAAATGCTATTACACCAATTCTTTTAGTGTTGTATTTGGCTAGTTTTATTGCAGCCTCTACGGCATCAGAACCTGTGGGTCCTCCGAACAAAACCTTACAGTTTCCTTTGAGGTTTCCTGGGGATATTTCTATCAGTTTTTCCGCTAGCTTTATTCTTGGTGTGGTAGGGAAGTCTAACGCGTGTATTAGCTTCCCTTCTTGTTCCCTAACAGCTTTAAGAACAGTTGGGTTGGAATGACCAACGTTCAGTACAGCGATTCCTCCGAAAAAGTCTATGTAAGTGTTTCCATCCACGTCCTTAACGGTAGCCCCCCTAGCTGCTTCTAAAGTCAATGGCACCGCGAGTGGATAAAGCACGGCTTTGCTTTCTATCTTCTTTTGCTTCTCAAGAAGCTGCTTAGATTTTGGTCCTGGCGGTTCCACAACGATGTTAGGTGCCTCAGGGAAGTGAAGTTCAGAAAATCTCATACGCATTTCCTACCTTTTCTGCAGATTTTATTTTATTATCTTTTTAAATGTTGTGCTGGCTTTGAGAGTACGATACCTGTTTCCGTTGCTTCTTTCGGTTTAGAAAGTATACCCGACAAAAATTAGTTAGGCTTGGCTAAGTTGATTCTCTTCACGGGTATTCCTACTGATGGAAGTGCTTTAAAGAATAGCTTTGAATCAAGAGCCTCGGACGGTACCACGCCTTTCTGAACTATTTTCCTCTGAGCGAGCAACTCTGTGAAAAGTACTGCAGGCATAGCCGTTAGGTAGGTTGTGCCTGTACATCCAAATTTTTCTGCGGCCTCTTGATGACCCATGGCAACGTACTCAAAAAAGTGCGCTTTGCGGCTGTTTTTACTGCCGACGACTTCAACTCCAATACATGTTATACCCCTAGCTTTTCCTGCTAGGTCTGAGGGCTCAGGTATTAATGCTAGAACTAGATTTCTAGGGGCTACTTTTTTACCTTTAACGTTTACCTCATCTCTTCTATTTAGACCCAGAAGCTTGAACACCTCAAGCACCTTGTACACCTGCGGGTGAAGCGCGTACTTGAAGTCTACAGTCCATAAGCCCTTCTTATCAAGAAAGTGTGGGAAAGTCTCAACCTCGTCGTGATGAACGTACCAGGTTTTCAGTGGACCGAGTCCCCCTGGAAAATTGAACGTTTCCTCGCCTGAGAGTGGTTCAACATGCTCATATCGTCTGTTTCTGTAAATTTCAACTGGACAGAGGCATTCATCGATGAGTGTAGCAGGGTTAAACAGTGGGGAGAATCCATAGCCCTCTACAATGACACTGCCACCCCCGTAGCATTTGATGTGCAACTCATTAAGCTCATCAAGATCGTCGTAGGCCTTGCGGGCTATTAAGCCCATAATTCCTGGAGAAACACCTAAGCCTATGACTGCTAGAAGTCCTCTTTCGATCCATTTGTCACTCAGAGCAAGTTGCTCCTTAATTTCAGGTGTGCCGAGGATTTTCCTAGGCCCGCCTCCTACAAAATCCAAATAGTTCGAATCGGCATTAAACGCCGCATTCATAACTTCTAGATTATAGTCGGCGACGGTTGCGTTGATGACTAGATTTTTTCCTTTTGCAACTTCGGCTAACGACTCTCTGTCGCTAGCATCTAATTTCTTCACCCATACCGTATCCGATTTAATTCTGCTTTTCAACTCTCTGGCTCGTGCTTCATTTATGTCAACGAGTAGCAAACTGTCAACGTGTTTTGACTTCCCAAGAAAGCGTGCGACAGTTCCGCCGACAGCCCCAACTCCTAGGATAGTGACATCCATTTCTCGGCATCCCCCTGTAAAGCTGTACTCTTTTATACTGTTCCGGGCTAACTAAAAGGTTTTCCAAACTTATAAGGCGGAAAGGGCTAAAAATCTTGAAGTTTTTTGATAGAGAACCCTGTGAGGTTTAACAAGATAGTTCTTTAGGCGCAATAAGCTTAGCGTTAAAAAACTCTTGGTTAAAATTTCTGTTAAATACCTTTACAACTAGCCACATCATAAACTCATAAACCCAAACTTTTTATGCGCGCGCATATGTTGTATTACGTTTCGTATGGTGTCGTTGCCATGGAACCACTTACGGATTTTATGCAAGAGGCAATAAGGATTGTTGAACTTGCAGAAAAGAAGGGCATGATACTCAGAGTGATGGGTGCGTGTGCTGTAAGGGTTCACTGCCCTGAATATGAATATTTGTATAAAAAGATAGGAAGAGAACTTTCCGACATAGATTTTTTTAGTTATAGTAAATTCCAGTCTGACATGAAAAAATTTTTCGAAGACATTGGCTACAAGCCCAGAGAGTATATTTTTAAATATTGGGAGCGTACTGGATTGCTAAGACAGATTTACGATGATGAGAAAAATAAGAGAGTTGTAGATGTCTTCTTTGACGAACTTTCGATGTGTCATAAAATTAACCTTAGGGGAAGGTTGAAGCTAGATTATCCAACAATCACTCTAAGTGACATACTACTACAGAAGTTGCAGATCATTAAATTAAATGAAAAAGATATTAAGGATACCATTGTCCTACTTCGGGAACATGAAGTTGGAGCAAAGGACGAGGAGACAGTCAATGGAAAGTATATAGCCAATTTGCTCTCAAAGGACTGGGGGTTTTACTACACCGTCATCACAAACTTAAACCGGGTTAAGGATTTCTTGAAGAAGTATAAAGCTTTAACAAAAGAGGACTGTAATGATGTTTCTACGAAAGTTGATGAGCTACTTCGGGTTATCGAAAAAGAGCCGAAGTCTTTGAAATGGAAACTTCGCGAAAAAATCGGGACGCGGAAAAAGTGGTATACTGAAGTGGAAGAAGCGACCTTACCTGGCACTCCTATGAGGGATTAGCTCTAACTTTGCGGCATACTAACGTCTCAATACATGAATAACACGTTTTGATAAAAAAAGAGGAAAATAAGAGAGTTATTCTACTGGAATTTCTTTGTATACTAGGCCGATGTCGATTCCTTGTCTTTTTCTAATGGCTCTCATTATGAAGTAGAGGATTATTACAGCTGCGTAGACTATCACGAAGAACCATAC
>CAZUFG010000010.1:0-22577 GCA_964618655.1 uncultured Candidatus Bathyarchaeia archaeon
TTGGCGACACAATTTACTTTGATGGAAAATCCATAAGGGGAAACATCTGCTACAGTGCCCTAATGATGATGCTTCCAAAAGTTTATTCCATGAGATATGGGGCAGAGTTTCCATGGGCAGACGACAAGGACGCCATAGACAACGCATGCCCAGATCCAGAAAACCCCGTAGTTTTTGAAATAAGAAGAGTGAGACGCAAAAAGTAACCCATTTCAACTAAGAAGCTTTGTAGTCTCGGCACTCAAAGAAAATTTTGACGAAATAAAGAGACCTTTCTAGCTCTCATCCACTTTTAGTATTTTTGGATTTCTGGGCTTCGACTAAGCCTCTCAGTTCTTCGCAGTTCATTTTTCAAAATTATTCATGTTCAAGTAAAAAGATATCTTTGCAATTCCCATTTTGTTATCTTGGTTGTGTTTGCTGCGACATGTCCGAGGGATTCGTATTCTCGCCACTCTTCCATCTTCAGTCTCATGTATTTTTCAGCGTTCTCTTTGTCCAAGGCTCTGATGCAGATGTCATCGCTGTTCCACTCCTCCAACGCTTCTTTGAGCGATGCTGGCAATGTCTTTATACCTAGTTCTTTTCGCCGACGTTCAGAGAGATGGTAAACATTTTCCTCCACAGGGTCGCCTGGTTCAATCTTCTTCTTTATTCCTTCTAAACCAGCCTCAAAAAGGACTGTGTACGCCAAATACGGGTTGCACAATGAGTCTGGACTTCTATACTCTACTCTTGCCTCTTTTTCTTTTCCTGGAAAATATTCAGGCACCCTTATCAGAGCCGAACGGTTTCTTCTGCTCCAAGCCAGATAGACTGGAGCCTCATAGCCAGGCACCAACCTTTTATAACTGTTAACTGTAGGCGATACTACGGCTGACAAAGCCCGAGCGTGTTCAAGCAAGCCTCCAATGAAGTACCGACATGTTTGTGATATGCAAGCATATCCATGAGGGTCAAAAAACAGGTTCTTCCCACTTTTCGTCGAGAACAAGCCCAAGTGCACGTGCATGCCGTTGCCTGCCTTGCCAAACCACGGTTTAGGCATGAAAGTGGCTGTCCAATCGTATTTTCGGTCCGCAACCGCTTTGGCAGCCAGTTTGTAACGGATTATGTTGTCAGAAGTTGTTGTTGGATTTGAATATTGGAAGGTGATTTCATTTTGGGCTGAGCCTGCCTCGTGGTGTTGCCTTTCAACAGGGATTCCCATAGATACTAATGTGTTGCAAAGATCAATGCGATAAGTTTCTGTTAAGTCTCTTCCAGGCAATATGTCAAAATATCTTGAACTTTCCTTAATTCGATGTTCTACAGGGCGCGGTCCTCTGCTTGTATCTTTTTCCACCAAATAAAATTCGAGTTCCGCCGCCGCAGTGAGTTCATAGCCGCTTTCTCTTGCGTGCTCTACTTTTTTCTCGCAGATATATCTTGGGTCGCTCTCGAAACGCTTGCCGTCGGGCTGGTAAATGTTGCAGATGAAACTCACCACCGCCTCATCGTAAAAGTACCATGGTAAAACCGCGAAGGTTGATACGTCGGGTTTCATGATCATGTCGCTTTCATGGATGCTTACACAGCCTAGAATCGAAGAACCGTCAAAGCCCACGCCGTTTCTTAAAACCGAATCGGCTTCTTGCGCTGGAACTGTTCGACCCTTGACAGAACCGAGCAAATCTACAAAATGCAACATTATGTGGTCGGCGTGTTTGATCAGCGGTAAACAAATTGTCATGTTTTCTCTATCCCGAAAAGCCTCGCCTCTCATTGAAATTTCCTCATTTTTCAAGGTTTCAACAGAAAGATTTATCTTCTATTAAAATATAAATCTTTTGAAGATAAAACAGAACAAATGTTGAGAAAAAAATTAACAAAAAGGATAAATGTGTAATGGAGATCAGAAAGGCATGAACCTGGACGAGACAGATGTCAAAATTTTGAAAGCACTGACATCCGACGCAAGGCTTTCTTCACGGCAGATATCAAAAAACTCGGGCGTTTCCATTGGCACAGTGCTGTCGAGGATAAAAAGAATGGAGAAAGAGGGAGTCATAGGGGGATACTCAGCCATCGTTGACCACGAGAAACTCGGCTACCAGTTGACAGCTCTCATAGAAATAACGGTTTCAAAAGGACGCCTCCTAGAAATGGAGAACGAAATCGCAAGAATGCCAAACGTGTGCTGTGTCTACGACGTAACAGGCTTAACAGATGCCTATGTCATAGCCAAGTTCAAGGGCAGAGAAGAACTGAGCGCCTTCGCTAAGCGCTTACTGGCACTCCCCTTTGTAGAGAGAACCAACACACACGTGGTCTTGACTACAATCAAAGAAGACTTCCGCCTAATCTAAACCTTAGTAATAAGCAGCTTTCAACAATATCTCGAAATCAAAACAGCAGAGTGGGACGAGTTCCAAAAAACGTGACGACTAAGACTCAACAAATACAAAGACCTATAAATTCGGCGATTTTGTCAAACCACATACTTGGTCAGTTTTGGCTCAACTGCCCTTTTTCTAGAAGTCGTAAAGAAGTTTTTACCCACATGTAGACATGGGTGAAACTTAGTCATGTCGTAAACTTCCTTGAAAATGCTTTTTAAGGCATAGGCTGCGATGACTTGGCCGATCATGAGTGTGTGATCCCCCGTTTTTATGGCTCTTTTTAGTTTGCATTCTAAATGCGCTACGCATTCTTTGATGATTGGCGGGCTCACTTTTCTTGCCTTTTTTGGAGTCAGTTGAACTTCTCTAAACTTGTTGCGTGCTTTGCCTGACGTTCGACCGCAGAACAACACTTTTTCTGCCATGTCAAATGTTGGAATGTTAACAACGAATTCTTTTGTTTCTAATATTATGTCGTGAGAATGCCTTTCTGGACGGATGCTCATACCAACCTTAGGTGGATTAACGTTGACTGGCATAATCCAGGCTATCGCCATCACGTTAGTTTTTCCATCCTTCGATTTGCATGTCACTAGGGTTGCGTTGTATGGATGCAGAAAATAGAGAGAACGTTCAAGAGGAACATGAGTCTTCATGTTTCGAACTCGCCTCAACTTTCCTCAACGACTCAGTCCAAGTTGGTTTAAAAGGCTTAAATTTTTCCCCGGACAATGATTAATTATGCCTACGGAAAGAATCGTTGTCTTGATGGGTTCTAAAAAAGACTATGAATTTGCTTCTCGTATTGAAAAATTTCTTCGGGAAGAGGGATTTCCAGTCTCCTGTGAGTATAACGTCGCCTCAGCACATAAGACCCCTCAAAAACTGCTGGATGACCTGCAAAGATACGAAACTAGTAGAGACAACATTGTTTTAATCACTGTTGCGGGATTGTCAGATGCGCTTTCTGGTGTCGTCGCTGGTTACAGTATACATCCAGTTATCGCGTGTCCTCCGGACTCGGAAAGGCACAGTTACGCCAAAATCTTTTCCTCCGTGTCAACGCCTAGGGGGGTTCCAGTTGCTTATGTTCCAGAGCCTGAAAACGCGGCTCTCGCAGCCGTAAGAATTCTTGCTTTGACTAATCGTTCTTTGCAGAATAAGGTTGCTCAATTCAAGCTGAGAATGGAAGAGAAGGTTCGTAGAAACGCTCAGGAAATAAGGAAGAAGCCTTCTAAACCATAATGAAAAGGGTAAACAATGAATTACGAAGTCGTTTTAGAGACCGCTCTACCGTTTCCGATGTTTAAGAGGGGAAAAGTGAGAGACGTATATAACCTAGGCGACAAGTTGTTAATCGTGTCCACCGACAGAATCTCAGCTTACGACGTGGTTTTGCCCAACGGCATTCCAAAGAAAGGAGAGACGCTAAACAGGCTTTCCGTCTACTGGTTCCATCAGACTGAGGACATCGTTCCAAACCATGTCTTAGATGTAGTCGACCAAAGAACGGTTCTGGTCAAGAAAACAGACCCGATAAAAATCGAGTTCGTTATACGGGGCTACTTGTACGGCTCTGCGTGGGATGCCTATAAAAGGGGAAAGTCAATATGTGGGGTTAAGCTTCCTTCTGGCTTAAAATTGGCTGAGCGACTGCCAGAACCAATTGTAACACCAACCACCAAAGCAGAGGTTGGACACGATGTCGAAATAACGAAGGACGAGGTCGCTAAGAATGTTGGAAAAGTTGCCTCAAAAGAAATCGAGGAAGCATGCCTAAAAATCTATGAACGGGCTTCCAAACGGGCTGAAAAGAACGGCATACTGGTTGCCGACACCAAAGTTGAGTTCGGCTTCCACGACAAGGAGTTGATCCTTATCGATGAATTGTTCACTCCTGACTCGTCTCGGTTCTGGCCCTCAGAAAAATACAATGCCGGAAGGGACCAAGTTAGCTTCGACAAACAGTATGTGCGAGATTATTTGATGTCGGTTGGCTGGAACAAACAACCTCCAGCCCCAAGCTTGCCAGACTACGTTATCCTTGAAACGTCCAAAAAATATGTCGAAGCCTACGAAAGATTGACTGGACGAAAGTTTTGACAAAAGATTAAAATGACTAGACTCTTAACTATCGCTTCTCAGTTGGTGATTTAATGACTATAGAAAGGAAAGAAATGCAGGAAATCGTCAAATCATACAAAAGACCGATAGGCGTGGCTTTAGGCTCACATTCAGCCCTCGATGCCCTCTCTGGCTTTAGAAACTACGGCTTCAAAGGCTTGGTTTACACAACCCCTCAAAGGGCAGAAATTTACCTACGAGAGCAGAGAGTCGGCAACCCAGACGAATACATTTTTGACCTCCCATCCGTAGTTAGAGAAGACCTGATTGTTGCAGACAACATCGACGACATAGTGAAAAAGAAAAACGAAGAATGGAAAGAGGCTGTCCTGATACTGAAACAATACAAGGACGTTCTGAAAAAAGAAAACATGGAAGGAATAGTTGAACTCGAAGGAGTTCAGATACCTAACAGGGCGTTTGCAGTTTATGTCGGAGAGAAGAACTGCAGAGAAATCGAAAACGACTTCACCGTACCAATTTTGGGCTCGAGAAGGCTCCTAAAAATAGAGAACCGAGAAGAAGAAAAGAAGAACTATTACTGGTACTTAGAGAAGGCTGGAATTCCGCACCCAAAAGAAATCAAATACCTTGTGGAAGCAAAAGGCATAAGACTCCTAGAGAAGGTTGACCAACCAATCGTCATTAAAGTCCCACATTCTGGACGAAGACTAGAAAGAGGCTTCATCTTCTCGGCTGACGGAAGAAGCTTGGAGGAAGAAGTTGAAAAAGAGGTTTTGGCAGGCCACATTCTAGTAGAAGACCTCAAGTCTGCCAGAGCTGAGGAATACATCCCAGGCGTTACAGCAAACTTCAACTTCTTCTACTCTCCCATCAATGCCCAACAAGAATGGGGCGAAGTTGAAAAGTATGTAAGCCGCCAGAAACTGGCAAACGAGTTCCTATCCATCGACGAAAGAAGAGAAACCACACACGATGGCATTGTTAGAATGTTGGCTAAAGAACAGCTGAAAGCCGACTGGACCAAGACCCGATATCCCGTAAGCTTCGAAGTCACCGCCCACGGCTTAATCAGCCTAAGAGAGTCCCTCATAAGAAAAATCTACCCAGTCGCAGACGCATTCGTAGAAATCACGCAGAAAGAAGAACCGCCTGGAATGATCGGCGCCTACTGCATCCAAACCCTCATGACCTTCGAAGAACAGCCATACGTAGAAGCGGTTTCTCAAGGAGTCTATGACGCCGCCGGAAAGACCCTCTTCGACTTTGTTCCAAAAACCCAAGACATAGCGACGAGACACGGCGGCGGAACCAACGTTCACATGGGGTTGGGTTCACAGTACGCCAACGCCAAATACGGCAGACCCATGAGCACTGGAGACAGGATTGCGTTAGAAATGAAGAGAGCCTTAGAGAAAGGCTTGCTCACAGAAATCGTTACCTAAGCCAATAAGTGGAATTTTATGCCAAAGGAGTTTACATATGCCGAGACAGGCGTAGACAGAGAACTAAGAGCAAAATCCAAGGCTCGCTTGGCCATTCTTAGGCAAACCTATAAGTTCAGCAGATACGGAAAAATAATTCAACTTCCCTACGGTAACATTTTCCCCTTTCATGACGGGTACTTAGACCTCGTAATCGAGGGAGTCGGAACCAAAGTTCTGCTGGCACAGCTCGCCAACAAGTATGACACCGTTGGCATTGACGCCGTTGCGTTGGCTGTAAACGACGTAATCAGGTCTGGCGCGAGACCATTAGCAATCGCAGACAACATTCATGCTCACGTTTCTGACCCATTCTTAGTAGGCGAGTGGATGAAGGGCATAACCGAAGGCGCAACCGAAGCTGAATGCTTAGTGCCGAGCGGAGAAATTGGAGACGTAGCAGAGATTGTCAGAGGCTTAACAGAAGGCAAAGGATTCGACATGGTTGTTGCCTGCCTCGGCGAATTATCCCGAGAGGAAATAATCTTTGGAAACAACATCAAGCCTGGGGACGTTGTAGTTGGCTTAAGGAGTTCTGGAATCCACAGCAACGGCGTATCTTTAGCAAGGAAAGTTCTGTTTAGACAGTGGGGTGGCAAGTACGAACCGCATGACATTCCAGACGGATTGGACCGAGAGATTATTTATGAAGTTCTCGAACCCTCCAAAATCTACGTGAAACCAGTCCTCAACGCCGCTAGGAAACACAAAATTAAGGGGCTAGTCAACATCACGGGCGACGCCTACCTAAAGTTTGACAAGCTAATGAAGTTTTCTAAGGGCATAGGGTTCGAGTTCGACAACTTTAAACCCCAACCCATCTTTCGACTGATTCAAGAAACCGCTTCTGAACTGAGACGCCCGATCCAAGACGAAGAGATGCTGAAAACCTTCAACATGGGATGGGGCTTCGCAGTAGTCACCGAAGAAACTGACGAAGAAAGCATCATCAAAAGTTTTAGAAGAGACAAGATAGAAACCGAGCGAATTGGAAGAGTAACAGACTCTGAAAAAATCATTGCATTGTACAGGGGAAAGAAGTCCCAACTAAAATGACCGTAAAGATTTGTTTTAAATCTTTGTTTAAATTTTTGACGCAATAATCTTTAAATTTTAATCTTTTAATGATATATCATGATGTACCGAGCCAAAATCGAGGTCAGCCTCAAACCGGGGTATTCAGATCCTGAAGGAGAAACTACTAGACAATCCTTAAGGGAACTAAAATATTCGGTTGCGACTGTTAGCGTAAGCAAGGTTTACACGGTTTATTTTGAAGCGAGCTCCAGAAAAGAAGCGGAAAAACAAGTGGAAGAAATGTGCAGAAAACTGCTTGCCAACCCAACCAAAGACAATTACAGATTTGAGATTGAGGAAGTTAAATGAGCCTATACGTCAAGAGGGCTGTGCCATTCGAACTTTTTGAGGCAAATCTAAGCAAAGCAAGCGACAAACAACTCCTACAAATCAGTAGAGAATCTGGAATCGGCTTAAACCTAGACGAAATGAAAGCAGTTCAAAACCATTTTTCTAGAAAGGCAAGAAACCCTACTGATGTTGAGCTTCAAACAATCGGCCAAACATGGTCTGAACACTGCTTCCACAAAACCTTCAAAGGAGAAATAGTCACGGATAGGGGCGAAATAAACAGCCTCTTCAAAACGTACATAGCCAAAGCCACAAAAGAACTCAGCCCGCCTTGGTGCATCTCCGTATTCGAAGACAACGCGGGCATAATCGATTTCGAAAAAGACTATGCAATAGCCGCTAAGGTCGAAACACACAATCACCCATCTGCCATCGAACCGTTCGGAGGAGCTGCTACAGGCACGGGCGGCGTTATCCGAGACATACTCGGGGTTTGGGCAGACCCCATAGCCTGCACAGACGTTCTCTGCTTTGGTCCGCTCGACTACGACTACAAAAAACTTCCGACGGGAATCAAGCATCCAAAATACCTTTTCCGTGGCGTAGTGGCGGGAATAGGCTGTTACGGAAACAACATGGGAATTCCAACCGTGAACGGAGGCATCTACTTTGACGAAAGCTACGTGGGCAACGTTGTAGTCTACTGTGGATGCGTCGGAATCCTTCCCTTAAGCAAGTTTAAGAGAGAAACAAAACCAGGCGACATCGCTGTCTTGGTTGGCGGAAGAACAGGTCGAGACGGAATTCACGGAGTCACCTTCGCTTCGGCTGAATTAACCAGAGAATCTGAAGAAATATCGAGGTCAGCCGTTCAGATCGCAAATCCTATCGAAGAAGAAAAACTGAAGCGCGCCATCATTCAAGTCCGAGACGAAGAACTAGCCTCTGTCATCACTGACTTGGGCGGCGGAGGCTTATCCTGCGCCACTGGTGAGATGGCACACCGCTCCAACTGCGGAATACATGTGGAACTGGAAAGGGTTCCGCTAAAATATCCAGGCATGGCTCCTTGGGAAATTTACGTTTCTGAATCGCAGGAACGAATGCTTTTGTCGGTTCCAGAAAAGAACCTTCAGAGGGTTTTGGAAATTTTTGAGGGAGAAGACGTTGAGGCTACTCCTATTGGCAAGTTCACTGAGGATCAGATTCTGTGGGTTGATTTTCAAGGGCAAATGGTCGCAGATATAGACCTTCATTTTCTGTTCGAGCCTCCAAAAGTGAGAAGAGTTGCAAGATGGAAGGCGCCAGACTATGAAGAGCCTGCCTTTAAGGAAGCAGATGACCTAACAAACGATGTTCTGAAACTGTTGTCCTCGCCGAACATTGCAAGTAAGGAAGCGGTGATACGAACATACGACCACGAGGTGAAGGGAAATACGGTTCTGAAACCGCTGCAAGGAAAGTATGCGGGCCCAAATGATGCTGCAGTAATCAAGCCCTTAACAGATTCTTGGAAGGGTGTCGCCATTTCTTGTGGAATGAACCCCAAATATGGGAAAATTGACCCATACTGGATGACTGCCTCCGCCATAGACGAAGCCATACGAAACAACACATGCGCAGGCGGCAGAAGAATCGCATTACTGGACAATTTCACGTGGGGCAACCCAGAAAAACCAGAGAGGCTGGGAGAACTGGTTAGGGCTTGCCAAGCCTGCTACGACTTCGCAAAGAAATTCCAAACGCCATTCATTTCGGGAAAAGACAGCCTTTACAACGAGTCGCCTTTAGGACCAGTGACACCAACACTCCTAATCACAGCCGTCGGAATAATTCCAGACATAAGAAAGACTGTGTCGGTTGATGTGAAAAAGCCTGGCAACATCATCTACATTGTCGGACAGACCTACCCCGAACTTGGCGGTTCCCAATATTACCAATTAAAAGGTTTCGTGGGGAGAACGGTTCCAAAAGTGCGAGCGGTTCAAGCCAGAAAAACCGTGGGCTCTATCATAAAGGCTATCGACACTGGGTACGTTCAGTCTTGCCACGACATTTCTGAGGGCGGCTTAGCAGTTGCAGCGGCTGAAATGGCATTCAGCGGCGGATACGGAATAGACCTACACCTAAAACCTGTGCCGACACTCAGAAGCTTCATAAGAAATGATTTCATTCTTTTCTCTGAGTCAAACGGTCGATTCCTAGTGGAAGTTCTCGATAAACACAAAGAAGACTTCGAGACTTTAATGAAAGACAGTGCCTATTCAGCGATTGGCAAAGTGAAGAAGGACGCATACTTTTCTGTTTATGGTCTAGACGACGAAAAAATAGTGGACGCCAGCCTAACCGACTTGAGAAAACACTGGAAGAAAACGCTGGGAGATTGAGCATGAAGAGAGACGAAATACGTGTTTGCATCATGAGGGTTGGCGGGACCAACTGCGACGCCGAAACCCAACGTGCCTTCGAAGACTTGGGCGTCAAGGCGGAAATCGTTCACTTAAACCTGATCGTCAGAAAAAGGGGTCTTCTCGATTACCATGTGTTAGTCTTTCCTGGCGGGTTCTCCTATGGCGACTATGTCCGAGCCGGCGCTATACTCGCCAAGGGTGTGGTCGCCAAACTGGGTAACGATTTAAAACAGTTTGCTAGTGAAGAACGCCCCATTCTCGGCATATGTAACGGCTTCCAAGTTTTGGTTGAGGCTGGCTTGCTGCCAGGGTTTGACGGTTTCAGCGAGTTACCTCAAGCCTCTCTAGCAACCAATCTGCCCATCGGCTATCGTTGCATGTGGACCCATCTAAGACACGAAAACAAGGGCAAATGCATTTTCACCCGAAAAGTCGAGAAAGGCATGGTGCTGGCAATGCCTATATCACATTCTGAGGGAAGATTCGTCTTTTCAAAAGAAACTGAAAACGAGTACTTGAAAAAGTTATACGACGGCGATCAGCTTGTTTTTCGGTATTGCGATGAGCAAGGCAGATATGGCAACGGCAAGTTTCCTGTCAACCCAACTGGAACCTTCCATGACATCGCTGGAATTTGCAGTCCCGACGGAACGGTTTTTGGACTCATGCCCCATCCAGAAAGAGCCTATTACGGCTGGCAACTGCATGACTGGACGAGAATAGGAAGAATACCGAAATACGGAGACGGAAGACTCATCTTCGAGTCTGTGACCGAATATTTGGAGAAGAAATTCTAGAACTCTACATGTCTCGTAAATCAGAAAGTCGGGGAAGTCCCGTTCGGGCACCTATCTTTTCTATGCATTTTGAGGCCACGAAGTTTCCTAACCTTCCACACTCGTACAAGTTTTTGTTCTTGATTAAGCCGTACAAAAAGCCTGCACAGAAGGCGTCGCCAGCCCCAGTCGTATCCACTATACTAACTTTGTACGGCTCGATGATGTGGCTTTCTCTACCATCAGTGACGTAGCATCCTTTCTTACCAAGCTTAACCGCAACTATGCCAACGCCCTCTTTCAACAAAACCTTTGAACCTTCTCTGTAGTCTTTGCCTGTCAAAAGTTTCAACTCGATTCCGTTCGGAAACGCCACAAAAGTCCTCTTTATTATCACTTTAAGAGATGTCAAGCCCTTTTTTGCGTACAACGCTCCTGGGTCGATGCTTATTCTTACGTCTGGAAGCTTTTTCACAAGGTTTTTTTGGGCTTGGAAGGGTTTTTCCCCAACGAAAGATGTTAAGTGTAGAAACTGCGTTTGGCTGGCGTATTCCAAATTGATTTCGTCAAACTCTAGAGAGTCGTTGACGCCGGGATCAACGTATAGGGCTCTCTCTCCCTTTTTGTCGACGTATCCCATGACAACTCCGCTCCTGCCTCCTTCCGAAACGATTATCCCACTTGTGTCCACGTTCTCTTTTTTGAAATCGTCGAGCAGAAGTCGTCCTTCATGGTCATTCGCAACCTTTCCGATAAAGCCAGTTTTTAGTCCCAATCTCGCCAAGCCGACGACGGCGTTTGCGGCTGAGCCTCCGCAAGCCTCTTGAAAATCTGTGATGAAGCCTTCTTCTTCCTCTCTGGCGATTTTGTTCACTCGGTACAGTTTGTCTAGGTTGAGGGCGCCAAACCCGATGACGTCTAGGCTCATAAAAACAACTCACGCAAGTATATCTTATACTTCCCAAGCTTGCCTCCATAATTGCCCGCCGAGATTTTGACAACTCCAGCCACATTTTGGACGCTTTCGATTCCAACTCTCATGGCATCTTTTACCCTATCCATGGATACGCCGTTAATCACAATCTCTGGAATGTAGTTAACACCGTCTGGAACCTTCGACTCCTTTCCCAATCTCTCCTTTAACGTTGGGCAGTACGGATGGTTAGTGGTTGGGCCTATCCATGGAAATTTGGTTTCTGGCTTTGAGCCTGCTGAGCAGATGCCAAATGGAGTGATGACGCCTTCAATCTTGCTTATGGCTTCTAGAGCCTTTCTGCCAGCCTCCATGACTACTTCCTTGGTTTTGCACATGTACCAGAAATTTGCGCCCATCACTCCACTAGCATAACCCAAATAATGCTCTATTTGGAAGTCTGGCACCATGATGGGAACCGTAACCATGTCACGTCCGTAACGTTTCTCTACCCACTCGAACCCATCTCCACAGTGACCGATTCTATCCATCGCATCAATTTTCCCGTCTGGGTTGGGAAGGTCGTCGAAAACGGCTGTGAAGGGCTTAACGAGAATGTCTTGACGTATGCGATAGGACATTTCCACTTCGAGTTTCTTGACAGAATCTTGAAGAGGCTTCTTTTGGTCGATTCCTCCCCAAAACTGCAGAACAACGCCTTTCCGCCTGTCTGGGGTTTGTTTTGGGCTTAGCCATTTCTCAATTCCTCCTTCAGTTCGACCGATAACTATTGAAGGCGTGGCTGTGGCGTCTTCCGCCGCCCTTCTTAAAGTATCCTCATCATCAGCGGTTACGATAATTCTGCAGTATAAGCCTTCAAAAGCCTCCGCGTATGTGTCTTCAATTTCAGCCTTCATATTTTATCCCAGCCTTCCTATAGCTTCTCCCCTAACAGTTTTTCGGAAGACGCTACTTTCTCTCATCAGTCGCTCTTTATTGCGCGCTGTTATTATTTCGACTCTGGGAAGAGTTTTAGGAAATAGTTTAAGCATGTGCTCCAGCAAAACACGGTTGGCGCAATATTCTTTCAGCCCAGAAGACCTCCACTCTCTAACTAATCGGATAACTTGTTCTTTGCCAAACCTATTGAAAGTGTCTGCGAGAACTGAAGTTACGATTGTGTTGTCTGAAAGAACCGCAACCTCCGCTTCTCGGATGGCGTATTCGTTGCCGTTGAAAGAAATTGTTAGTCCTCCACTTTTTTTAACTAGTTGAAACGACTGAACGTCAGTGATGCTGTCGCCTACATACATCACATCGTGGATGCTACTGTTCAACCTCCTAGCAATCTGTTGCACCGCATTTGCTTTTTCTGTGCCCCCTACTGGATTAACATCTTTCAACATCCTACCTGAATCCATTTTAGAAATTTCTTTCCAGAAAATCTCGTCAAGTCTTCGGAGTGTTTCTTGATCCTTCTGAGAAAAATCCTTAAGTGACTGAGCGTTTTTCGGAATTTCTATCATAGGTATGGCTGAAATTTCTTCCTTGATTTCTTTAAGTCTGTTTTTTTCCCTCTCGTCCATCCGATACTTATCTATGTCAAGCTTGGTGCAGTAAGCACTCTCGTATGGAAAGCCTGTGAGGACACATAAAGAGCGTATGTAGTGCTCATAACTAGTGCTGACAAGAAAAGATCGCATCACGGTCATAACAAAACGCAAAGTGTCTTTAGCACCAGGCACTAACAGAACGTTCTGGGAAGAATATTCTTCTATTTTTTTGTTGGTTGATCCATACGCCTTAAGGAAGGGAAGAATCAGTTTTAAAGTGTCTCCAGCCTTGTATCTGGGTCTCTTAATAATGTCCGCTAAAACGTCGTCATACTTGCTGATTAAGGAGAAAAAGCGGTCTCCATCTGGAATAAAATGACTAGTCAACTCGAAGGCGTTGTCGTTCTTTGAGATTGGGCCTTCAACGTCAGAGATGAATATTCTCTGGCTTTCTGTCCGTGGTTCGCCTGCGCCCATCACTGAGTCCTCAGTCTTTCCATGTGCCTAATGCTCTTTTCAATATGCTCCCTTGAAGCGATGTCAGTTCTGTGCCAAAGCGACCCGCCCTTAATAGCCCTTAAACCTTCCAATGAGATTCCTCTCGCTTCTTGAACGGTATCTCCGATTCCAACAACACAAACCGCCCTCGAACCAAGCGCATATGTTTCTTTGTCTCTCAGCTCCATCGACGCCGGATAAACTCGAATTCTGTCACCGTGTTTTTCTGTCAGCTTGTAAGCCTGACTTAAATCCACTGGTTTTCTAGTTTGTCTCAAATCTACACGTTCAGGAAATACTTCCGCGTAGTCACCATAAGCGGGCGGCGCCTTATACGTCACAACAGTTGCGTTTTCCTCAAACTCAACTCGTGTTAGGCTTCCGTCAAGTATTTTGAAGCATACTTCAACAAAATCGTCTTTCAGTATGGGTAGTAGATTCTGTATTTCTGGGTCACCGGGTCGACTGTTATTTTCTAGGAGTTTTGGTCCTTTGCCCGTGTGGATGAAGGCGTCGTAGAAGGGAATGCCACGCAGTTCGTGATTATTCCCTTTCCCTCTTAATTCTTTGAAGAGTTTGTTTACGATTTCGATTTCTTTCTCTCTGTCAGCCCGGGTCATGAAGGGTAAGAAGTCGCCCTTGCCCTTGTAAGAACCCATTCCACCCGTGTTGGGACCCTTGTCATCGTCGAATGCTCTTTTGTAGTCTCGAGTTTCTGGCAGGGAAACCAGATGTTTTCCGTCACAAAAGGCTTGAAAGCTGGATTCTTCGCCCTCAATTTTTTCTTCTACTATTACAGGACCATGCTCATAATTTGATAGAAAATGTTCGAACAATTGTTGGCGAGTGGTGAAGTGGTCGCCCCAGACGCCGACGCCCTTTCCCGCTGCTGGGCTGTCGGGCTTCACGGCAACGCTATTATTTAGTTCGTCTAGCCACGCCTCTACGTCTTTTTTTACTTTGCCTAAACTACTGTAGTCTTTTGGGTCAAACACCTTGAATTTTGGATTTGCCTCTGGCACAACTTTTTGAAACAACACCCGTTGTGCGACTTTGCTTCCTTCGATGGCGTATTTTTTTGTTGGGCAGATCATCGGTATGCGAGTTTCAGATTCGATAACGTCTCGTATGCCGTCAATTATGGGTTTTTCAGGTCCAACTATTCCAAAATCAATCTTGTCCTCATGTTTTTTGGCAAACCTGCAAATCTCTTGCACATCTAGGTTAGGAACAACCGCGTGTTCTTTTGCCTTCTGCAAATTGAAGGGGTTTCTCTGTTTGTCCGCAACATAAATTTCTGCGGAATAGTTTTTGCTACGGCTGAAAGCGTCTACCATCGCCACCTCTCTTGAACCATACGAGACAACTAGGATTCCGACTTTCTCCATCGAACCCACCAAAATGGAGAAGTTCAGCTAGGCTGTTTGGCAGCTTTCAACCTCGTATATTCTTCCAGTTTCTTCGAAGCCTTTTTCAAATCGTTCTCTCATTTCTTCAGCCATCTTTTGAGCCGTCGGCGTGGGATATTTTCCAGTTACGCAACCCATACAAAGCTCGTTTTCATGGAATCCTGTCGCCGTGATGAAATCGTCCACCGACTGATAGCACACAGCGTCTGCGCCTATTATCTCAGCGATTCTTTCAGGTCCATATCTGGAACCTATCAACTCACCATAAGTTGCCATGTCAATTCCGTAGAAGCAGGGACCAATTATGCGTGGGAAAGTGATGAATAGATAAACTTTTTTTGCTCCCTTTTGGCGCAGTTTTTCCACAACCACCCTCGTGGTATCGCCTCTAACGATGCTGTCCTCTGTTATGATAACGTTTTTTCCGTGAATTTTATGGTCAAGTATGTTAATTTTTCTGTCAATCGTTGTGTGTCGTTCTTCGGGCAGAAGAATAAACGCGCGCTCGGTCACGTATCTGTGTCTTCTAGAGGCTCGCTCCCATCGCAGACCAGTTTCCTCATGAAGTCCTAAGGCGGCATCGTCGCCAGTCTCGGGAATCGACATGATTATGTTAGCCTTTTCTGCGATTTCAGGGTGTTCTCTTCCCAGATTTCTTCCAAACTCTTCACGCACTTCGTAGACGTACTTATTGCCCAATCTTGAGTCAGGTCTAGAAAAATAGGCAAACTCGAAACCGCAAAACGCCTTTCTCTCGCATCTCATAAGTTGTTCTCGTCTGAAACCATCCTTAGACGTAGTTACTAATTCTCCTGGTTCCACCTCGAAGTCAAATTCAAAACCGTTGATGTCTAAACCAACCGTCTCGGAGGATACTGCGTAAACTTGGTGGTCCTCGCTGAAGCCACAGCAGAGTGGTCGTATCCCGTATGGGTCCTTAAAGGCGAAGAGTTCTCCGTCTTGGGTTATTCCTGCCACGGAGAAGGCGCCTTCGATTTCTTTCATGCACGCCCTAGCGGCTGAAGGCATGTCGCGGTTTCTTAGGAGTTCGATGAGGAGTTTTCTGCAGACGAGTTCCGCATCACACTCGTAAGAAAATTTGGGAAATATTTCTCGAATTTCCTTCTTTACTCGAGAGTTGTTGACGATATTGCCGTTGAATGAGGTGGCTACTCTTTTGTTTTCTTTTTCAACCAAAAAAGGTTGGGTACCTCTAATTAATGACCGTTTATCTGCTTTGCCAGAGGTTGTGTACCTTACGTTTCCGATACCCACGTGTCCAGGCAGGCATTTAAGCCATCTTTGAATGTTTTCTCCTTTTATTTTTGGAACTAGGTCTAAACCTTTTTTTGTGTGGAATTTTCCGTCAAAGGTGATGAAGCCGTGTGACTGATGTCCCCGATGATTTTGTGCTCTTAGTCCCCAGTAAATGTAGGGAAACACAGAGCCATGCTTAGAGTTGCGTGCCGCGAAGACTCCGCACGCCTCTTTTAAACATTCTAGCATATTTTAGACTAAAAGGAAGGTTATTTATCAATTTTTATTACAACTTTAAATCAATTTTACTAGTTGAATAAAAGGCCCCTCATCCTCAACTGTAAACGCTAATAACGCCTTCCGCATTCTTTATGAGAACCTCTTTCTTGTCAACTGGAACAATAACGTTGGCAGCATACTCGTGACCGTCTGCCACGCCGAAGCCTTCAGAGGCTTTTTTCAAGAGGTCGACGGCGCTAGGCATCTTTCCCCTATCAAGAAGCGTCTGCAGAGCCTTCGGAACCCGAACAGAAATCTTCACAAACACCTCGCCTAATTTTCCCCAGCCAGGCACGTCTGGCGGCACGCTCATCACTCCTAAAATGTATTTGTTGGGCTTTATTAGGCGTGTTTGGTAGGATATGAAGGAGCAAAACTGACCGACAACCTTGGTTCCCATGCCCCTATACACGTCGCCAGCGTCAAACCATTGGACATGTTCTGTTTCCCTCAGTCTTTCGCGGTACAGCCTCGCCAAAAGACGTTTGTTCGCTGTTTTTCGTCGCTCCTCTAGCTCATCAATTTTTTGTTTCACTTGGTCAGTTATTCCTTCTAAACAGGCTTGAATTCCCAGTTCGGGTCCGCCTTCGTAATAGCCGACTGGCCCCAAGATTTGAAGCTTCGAGAAAAGGTCTTCGACGCTAGTTCCAAACTTCACTATCCTGGTCTTCTTTCCCTCAACTTGGACGATTCCGTTTTTAACTGCTTCATCTGAAACAACCTTGTTTAAGCCAGCGAAACCGTCTGGAATTTCGCAGCTTCCCACCAGCGCCAGATATGAGAGGTCCACGTTTTGTTCGTTTAATGCCTTTGCGAATAGGTAGCAACTGGTGGCTCCGGAGAAGTCGCTTTCTCCTCGGAAACCATAATGCTCGAGGTTAAGGTCGTAGACTTTGGGGTCGTTTGTTGGCATGGGGTCATGATGGTCTAAAATGATGGTGAGGTTTCGACTCTTGTTGAGTTCAGAGATGAGGTCAGCGTGGGAGGAGCCAATGTCCGCGTAGACGATTGTTTTGCCTGCACCTTTGTGCAGGCTCTCCACGACATCAGGATAAATTTTCTCTAGGCAGAAGGTCTTAACTCTGCAGGCTTCACGTTCTAATGCTGCCTTTGTAACAGCCGCTGAGCATAGTCCGTCTCCATCGTCGTGATGTACTAAGATTATTTCTTTAGGCTTTGCTTGCCTCAACTCAGAGATTGCAGTGCCAACTTTTTTCCCGAACGCTTCAAAACTCATGTGGAAATCCCTAACTTTACAATGATAGGAAGTGATTTAAAACGGTTGAGTCAGATGGTTTTGGAAACAATTTTCAACAGGTCTGATCGAGTGATTATGCCGACAACATCTCCTTTCCTCACGACCAACACGCCTGGATGATCTTCTAACAAGGGTCGGATCATACTCACGCTTGTGTCCTCTGGAACGCTTGGTAAAGGTGCCTGCATCACTTTTTCAACTCTATCATCTGCGATGGTGGAACTTAAATTTCGGATGATGCTTTCCTCGGTTATTGTGCCTATGACTCGTTCGTTTTCAATCACTGGTAGTTGAGATATGGCGTGTTTCATCATGAGCTCGCTTATTTTCAGAATTTTGTCGCTTGGCTTTGCGAAGATAACTTCCCTCGTCATGATGTCTCCGCATTTCTTTCCTTCCCCCTCGGTTAGGACTTGGAGGATCTTGTTGACTGTGGACAATCGTGGGTCTACTTTTCCTCCTTCGATTTTTGTAATGTGAGCCTGAGAAACTCCGATTAGTTGGGCTAGTTGCCGCTGGGTTAGTCCAGCCTCTATCCTTAACTTTTTTAGCATGGGTCCTGTTATGATCATCTGATAACCCACAGTTATTTTTTATAGTCTTATTGATATCGCAAAATATATATTTGTTGTCCTTTATTATGCTCCGTCAAAGGCGGTTAGGCGCATGAGAAACATACTCGTCGACAGCTTGAAACAAACGCCACTTGAACAGCAGAAACTGGAAATCGTCGAGAGAAAAGGGCTTGGACACCCAGACTGCATTTGCGACGCTATAATGGATCGAATTTCAGTCGGACTGAGCCAAGAATACCTCAAGAAGGTAGGTGTCATTCTGCATCACAACATTGACAAATCCTTACTCGCTGCTGGAGAGGCTGAGACCCAGTTCGGCGGAGGCAAAATCAAGAAACCCATGCTCTTAGTCATCGGAGACAGAGCCACCTTCGAAGTGGACGGAGAGAAAATTCCAGTCGAGGAAATAGCCATCAAAACAGCAAAAGAATGGTTCAAAGAGCGTCTGCGTTTCGTTGACCCAGAGAAGCATGTGAGGTTTCAGGTGGAACTCAAGCCGGGTCATCCTGAACTCATGGACATCTTCAAAAGGAAAGGAAGAGTGCTGGGCGCTAACGACACATCTGCGGCCGTGGGTTACGCGCCCATGACTCGAACTGAGCAAATTGTTTTAGGCACGGAGAAATACTTGAACTCGCCTAAGTTTAAGAAGCGATTTCCTGAGTCTGGCGAAGACGTGAAGGTCATGGGCTTTAGGAAGAATAATGAGCTTCGCCTCACCATTGGTATGGCGTTTGTCGACCGTTATGTAAAAAATGAGAGCGATTACTTCAAGAAGAAAGAAGCCATCCAAGAAGAGATAACCAGCTTCGTCGAGAAAAAGGCGTATTTTGACAAGGCCACGATAGAACTGAACACTCTAGACAAAAAGGGACGAGGCATTGACGGAGTGTACATAACAGTGCTCGGCACAAGCGCCGAGGCAGGCGATTCAGGACAAGTTGGCAGAGGCAACAGAACCAACGGTGTCATACCATTAAACAGGCCCTTCTGCTCAGAAGCCGCAGCGGGAAAGAACCCAGTCAGTCACGTTGGAAAAATCTACAACACCCTAACCCACAAAATCGCTAGCGAAGTCTACAGCAAGGTTTCGGGGCTCGAAGAGGTGTACATTTGGTTGCTGAGTCAAATAGGAAAGCCAATAGACGAGCCAGCCGTGGCGGCAGCGCAGGTTGTAATGAAAGGCAACAACTCCTTCGAAAGTGTCAAGAGACAAATCGAAGAAGTTGTTAACCACGAACTGGAAAACATAGACAAATTCACTGAAGACCTAGCCAACGGAAAAATCCCAATCTGCTAATTTTTTGGATCTAGTTTTCACTAGGTGTAAATGAAGCAAAAGAACCCGTATTGACGCAGTTTTCAAATGTACCATTTTCTCAATTGAATAGCTTTATTTATCGTTAAGAATGATGAATCTGTGTGGAATAGGATGAGCATCCAGTTTGACGGTGTTAACGATTTGGAGAATGAAGTTTATGGCCTCTACGAACAAGGACAGAAAGTTGGCCAGATTAAGGTCCGCCTCGACATGTGCACAATAATGGACATCTTCATTAAGCCAGACTTGAGGCGTCAAGGTCGTGGAACCAAATTGGTACGCTTCATCGAGGCATTAGCATTTCAGAAAGGTTGCAAGAAGGTTCGTGTTAAGGCGATTAAGAATACGCCAGAGGCTAAAGGTCTCTTCGTGAGCTGCGGATATCACTTGTATCCTAATAAGTATGGAGAATACGATGGAAAAAGAACATTACGACGTGGGGAATAAAGGTGGTTACGAAAATGAGCCTGAAGGAAAATAAACTTTACCTACCCATTGAAAACATGTTTCGTGAAAAAGATTACTTTTCAATAAGTGCAAGGAAAAAAATAAGGGAGGAAGTGGCTCACAGCCCTTTTGGAGTTATGGTTCATGGAAAAGTGATGAAGGTTGATGTTGTTGCGTTCAAATGGATCGATAATTGGCAGCTTGAAGCAAATGCGGTTGAGTGCAAGCTTGGAAAGACTTGGGAAGGCGCAGGTGCAGCCTTGGGTCAAGCAACAGCCTATCAAAGATTGTTTCCTCGAGTATACATTGCTTCAGAAGCAACAGAAACTGATCTGAAACATGTAGACTCTTTATTAAGGCAACTGGGCATAGGCTATATCTTCATTGAAGGCGATAGTGCCGAAGAAATCTTTCCTCCGTCACAAAATATTAGATTTAATCAAGGAGAGTTTGAGAGACAAGTAAAGATAAAGGCCATGGCTTTACTCGCCTTCAAAGAAATCTTTGGAGAAGAAAACATACAATTCGGCATGGCGGATAAACCAAACAAAATATGGGTATCTGACAAAGGCATAAGAACATGCAACATATTTATGCATCTGGCGCACGACAATTTCGAAATTGGTCTCAATGTAGAACAAAAAGCTGCAATACAAGACGTATTTTCTTCCCTAAACATAGAAACACTGTATAGTCTTGTGTCAAAATTGCCTTCAGAGTATGATGTTGTTCTCAAGAAGTTTATTGGACCAAAGATACTGGGAAAAACGGAAGAAACAGAAAGGATGAGCGTCGCGAAAATCGCGCCACAAAATGTAGAGAATGTCGTGAAGTCTATACAGCAGTTAAATTGGCTGGTAAATTTGCAAATTCAGAAAAAAAGGAAAATACAGATTCATCCAGCCCTCTCAAGGCAAGATTTTATACGTGAAGTTGGCAACGCACAGGATGAATTGTCCACATTATACAATGCTTTTAAAGGTATTCTAGGAAAACGGAAAACATCATCACGCAAGTCCAGTGAATTTCTTAACTAATGTAACAGGTCTCGATAAAATGGAGCTAAATTTATGTAACAGAAAAAAAGAGGGACAGAGTAAGCTTTGCCTAGAATTGTCAACAAAATAAGAAAACAGAGTTGGTTAAGATTAATTAAGAAATTTGTAGAGGCTTATGAGGAAGACCAAAAAACCATCAGAGTAATGAAAGTTGGGCAAAAAATCCAAAGTAGAGGGTATGCCACGATGAAAGAACTTTTAAAATTGGTAAAGTGGAAATTTCCTATATCGATACGGCACGTGAACATTCCTAACAATACGGAAGGTGACATAAGGAAACTTACCATGATTGTCTTGAACGAGGATTTGTCAGATTCTCAAAAGGTAAGAGTTCTTACAGCACTAACAGGGATAAGGGAGCGCATGGCATCAGCCATATTAACTTTGATCTACCCTGATCGGTACGGAACCTTTGATGTCAATGCGAGAAAAGCGTTAGAAACTCTTGGCTTCATAAAAAATGAGGAACTTTCAGACTACCGACTCAGGGATTATATGGAATACCTTAAAATCATTCGAAAGATTGCAAGGAAAATAAAATGTACACCACGAGACATTGACCGAGCACTGTATTACTATGGAAGACATTTAAACAAGAAGTGTTACCTAAACGGGAAATGCCCCATTTGTAATGCATAAGAGGATAAAGAGGGAATATATTTTTAGATCGTTAACAAGACTGTACTATCTAGAGAAAACGAAGCATCGATTCCATCCATCACATGAGTACAAACAAAGCATAAATGCACGCGCTTGACTCTTTTTCCTTAACCCCGCTGAATGACGCTTAAGATAGTTTCTTAACTATTTCTTCTTCATCCCTCACCTCTACAGTCAAAAACCCTTTATTTGTCAAGTTTCTCGCTGCACACTTGACGCATGGATCATAAGCCCTAATGACTATCTCCACACTGTTGAGCAGCCCATGTTTTACTTCGCCTGATTTTATGAACCCTTTTGCAGCGTCTTTCACACTTTGATTTATCGCCACATCGTTGATTTGAGTCAGGAATGACTAGTTTGATGTTTGTCGTTTTGCCACCAGTTCCCCTTCTCCAACCACTTGGAATTCCTACAGTTGCGGTTGCGGTGGGGTTCTTTGCTGACGGGACATGCAAACGTAAAGGCGCAGAGTTGCTGGTCGTATCTGCCCCCTAGACATCAAAACTTAAGGTGAACGCTCACGAGCTGTTCAAGGTCGCTGCACCCATGCCAAGAAGTTTGATTCTGCGCCATCCAAACAGAGCCCAGTTCAACCCCCTTCAACAAAACAAAACCAGCCTAAGGCTCTGATTCCACCTCTTCCACTAGACCCCCCTAGGCCAGCCCAAATTTTTTTTATTTCAAAAAAACCATACGAAAAGACGCCCCTTCTATTCCGCAAAAGTCTTTAAATGCTTCATTCAGTAACTTTAGGGTTCAATGCGTAGCTATGGCGTGGAGGAAGGGGAATGGAGGCTTGGGAAGCCGCAAAAAACGCCTTACAATGCGTCCTAGAAGCAGT